>NZ_JBIWOK010000012.1:147392-220808 GCF_044767675.1 Streptomyces sp. NPDC101219 | reverse complement strand
GGACCTCGACAATCCTCATTCTTGCTGGTCAGAGGCACTTTCTGTTTTCCTGCCCGCCTGCCGGACAGCCCGCTTCATGAAAGCGCGAGGCTAGCGCTGCCGTTTTGGTGGCCTGCAGTGCTCACGAGCTCGGGGGTTCTCGCGAGCGGACGGCTCACTGCCCGCTGAGCGGGATGACGACCGACAGGTACAGGCTCATGCTCACCGTCATGCACAGGAACGCGAGGACGGTGTGGAGGACGAGTCCCCGCCGCCCCGGGGTGAGGCCGAGATGCGCCATGGCCGCACGGCTCACCCGGGGCCCGGGGGTCCCTGGTCCGGCGTTCCGCTCCGCGTTCGCGACGGCTCGCCGCAGATGCTCGTGGCTTCGCCCCGTCGTCAGCCCCAGCCGCACACCGTCGGCGTCCCGCACCACCACGGTGCGGTAGACGCCGGTCTGCGAGAACGTCGTCACCAGCCGGACGGTGGCGATCCGGTCGAGGTCGACCGTGCGTGGGCCGGTCAGGGTGCGCGCCGTCAGACTCCGCCGTGCGTGCCGGTACGGGGACCGCTCCTCGCTCAGGGCGGGCAGGAGCACGTAGCCACCGATCATGGCCAGCACGCCGACGGGGATCGTCGTGGCTTCGGCGACCACCCCTGCCCGGGCCAGTGCCCAACTCCCGAGGGGTAGCAGCAGCACCGCCACCACCAGCCCCGCCCCCACACGCGCACGCAGCACACTGCGCGCCGCCGCGGTTGCTCCCACGCCCTCCCCTTCCACCAGCGCATCAGCACGTGACCGGGGCCGACTCTACGCAGCGCGGATCGCCGGCCATCTCCGGCACCGGGACACCGCGCCCTCGGTACCGCCGCCACAACCGGCGGTGACCCACCTGCCCACCGGGACCGGGGCCGCGTGACGGACCTCCGCTCCCGTGTGCATCCGGCCGGCCCCCCGAGGCGTCCTCATGGGTATGGATCTGGAGAAGCAGAGGGACGTCCGGGCGCCGGAGGGTGAGGGCTGTCTGGTCGCGGCGGTGCGTCTGCCGGTCCGGATCGTGGCGCTGGTGGTGGTGCTGCCGGTGCGGATGCTGTGGGACGCGCTGGTGGCCGCCGGGCGGGTGGTGAACGACACCGTGCTGCGTCCGGTGGGGCGGGCATTGCTGTGGCTGGGGCGGGCGGTGTTCGTGTGGCCGTTCGTGGCGTTGTGGCGGTACCTGCTCGTGCCGCTCGGCACGGCGCTCGCCCGGCTGGTGAACGCCCTGGTCGTGGTGCCGTCGGTGTGGCTGTATGTGTGGGTGCTGACGCCGGTGGGGCACGGTGTGGTGTGGGTGCTGCGGGCGGTGGGTGCTGTGGTGGCCGCGGTGGGGGTGGGGGTGTTCCGGGGGCTGGCGTGGCTGGTGCGGTATCTGCTCGTCGTGCCGTCGGTGTGGCTGTACACGTGGGTGCTCACCCCGGTCGGGCAGGCCGTGCTGTGGTGCGGGCGGGGCGTCGCCCGGGCGGTGGGGCTGCTCGTGGCCGGCACCGGCGCGGTGCTGTACTGGGTGACCCGGCTGCTTCTCGTGCTGCCCGCGCTGGCCGTGTGGCGGTGGGTGCTGGTGCCGGTGGGGCGGGTGTGTGCCGTCGTCGGGCGTGAGGTGTGGGACGCGCTCGGACACGCCTGGCGGGTCGCCGGGCACATCTCGCGCGCGGTCGGACGTTTCCTCGCGTCCCTCCTGCGGTGGACGTTCGTCGAGCCCGCGCGGTGGGTCCACCGGAGCGTGCTGACGCCGGTCGGCCACCTTCTCCGGGACGCCGTGCTGCGTCCCGTCGCCGAGGCGGCGCGGAGCGCGGGGCGGGCCGCGCGGCAGGTCGTCGCCTCGGCCCGGGCGTCCGTGCGCCAGGCCCGTGCCGACATGCGCCGCGCGCTGCTGGGCGCGCCGAAGGAGACGCGGCCGGCGCCGCCCGTCCCCGTCCAGGTCCCCGGGACACAGGGCATGCGGAAGTGATTCCGGCCGGTGACGGGGAACCCGGGGGATGGCTTGGACGTACTCTGGACAGGACAGCGAATGCATCAGAGGGCGGCGCCCACCGCGCCTCCCTTCCGACGAGGAGAAGAACCCCTGGGCAAGCGACAGCCCGAAGGCCCGCCGCCCGCACCCGCGGTGCAGCGCATCCGACTGCGCTACACCAAGCGCGGCCGCCTCCGGTTCACCAGCCACCGTGACTTCCAGCGGGCCTTCGAGCGTGCCCTGCGCCGCGCCGAGGTACCGATGGCGTACTCCGCGGGCTTCACCCCGCACCCCAAGGTGTCGTACGCCAATGCCGCACCCACCGGCACGGGCAGTGAGGCGGAGTTCCTGGAGATCGCGCTCACCGAGCCGCGCGACCCCGAGCGGCTCAGGGCCCTTCTCGACGATTCGATGCCGGCCGGCCTCGACATCATCGAGGCGGTGGAGGCCCGCACGCCGGGCCTGGCCGACCGGCTCACGGCTTCGGTGTGGGAGCTGCGGCTGGACGGTGTCGCTCCCGAGGACGCCCGCCGCGCGGTGGACGCCTTCGAGGCGGCCGGGACGGTGGAGGTGCAGCGCCGGACCAAGAACGGCATGCGCACCTTTGACGCCCGTTCCGCGGTCGTCGCCCTGGAAAGCGTGGAAACGCACACCTCCTCGGCCGATAGGCCGAGCGACCGGCCCTGTGCGATACTGCGGCTGGTTGTTCGGCACGTGACGCCTGCCGTACGACCCGACGACGTCCTGTCCGGTCTCCGCGCCGTGGCCGACCTGGCGCCGCCGGTCCCCGCAGCGGTGACCAGGCTGGCGCAGGGGCTGCTCGATGAAGAGACCGGCACGGTGACCGACCCGCTCGCGCCCGACCGCGAGGCAGCAGTGACCGAGCCGCAACCGGCCGGCGCCACTGCCGCCGCGACGGCGCCGGTGTAAGGAAGGTCCCGCGTAGGGACGGACGTCGTAGCGCCGCCCTCGTACCTCGGGAGCCACCTGGGTCGGGCAGCGCACCGACCAGAAGACTTTCGCCAGGCCGTGCGCATTCGGTGTACGGAACCGGCGAGACAGGACACAGAGAGCTCCCGTGCGGCGCCCGCGCCCCGGACGGCGGCCATCGCGCATCGCGCGGGCCGTGGACGTCACCGGCATCGCCGGACCAGGTGCGGCGCCCGGGAGCCTGACGGGAGAAACGCCCGCATGCTCGAACCGACCGAGCCCACTCAGGGCTCCGAACAGAACACCCCCAGCGACACCCTGCCGCCGCGTCGGCGCAGGCGTGCCGCGTCGCGCCCCGCGGGACCGCCCGCCGGCACGTCCGACAGCACAGCGGAGACCGTGGCGCCCGCGGCGGCCACCGGCCCGTCCGAGCCCGTGGCGGACCAGGAGGATACCGAGGCCGTGGCGGCCGAGGAGACCCCGGCCGCCGCCACCGGGACGTCCGAGGCGCCAGCCAAGGCACCGAAGGACGCCGCTCCGCGCCGTCGCCGCCGGGTGGTCCGCCGCGCCGAGGCGCCCGCCGGTGCGCCCGAGTCGGCTGAGGCCGCCGAGACCGTCGTTCCGGCGACGGCCGCCGGGCCGGAGGCGGAGGAGGAGACGCCCGAAGCCGCGACCGCGACCGCGACGGCCGAGGCCCCGCAGAGCTCCGCCGACGCCGCTCCCCGGCGCACCCGTCGCCGCGCCACGCGCACGGTGACCTCCCCGGAGGAGACCCCCGAGACCGCCCCCGAGACCGACGGGGCCGGTGAGGCCGCTCAGGCCGGGCAGGCCGGCACCGCCGCCGCTGCCCCCGCGGCCGTCACCGAGGATGCCGAGGCCGCCGAGGACGACGCCCCGCGCCGCACCCGGCGCCGGGCCTCGCGCCGCGCGTCCGCGCCCGCCGGGGCGCCCGCGGCCACCGGCACGGAGGAGGCCGGCACGGCCGGCGCCCCGTCCGCCGCACCCGACGCAGCCCCCGCCGCCTCCGCCGAGGAGGCGAAGACCCGCGTGACCCAGAGCACCGAGGACACCACCGGCACCTCCACCCCGCCGGCCGCCGAGGACAAGAACGCCGAGGACGCCGCTCCGCGCCGGCGCCGGCGGGCGGTCCGCAAGGCCGCCGCCGGGTTCGCCGAGCCCGCCCGCCCCGCCGCCGGCCGTCAGACCGAGCCCGCCGAGGCCGAGAGCGCACCCGGTGCGCCCGCACGTCCCGCCCGCCCGGCCGTGGCCGTGTTCCAGGCGCCGGTCTTCACCGAGCCCCGCTTCCAGACCCCGGAGCGGGCCGCGGCCGAAGCCGCCGCCGAGGCCGTCGACACGGAGGAGCCCGAGGAGTCCCAGGAGGCCGCCGAGCCCGTCGAGGAGCAGCCGACCGCCTCCCGCCGCCGTCGCCGCCGCCGCGGCGCGGCCGACGAGACCGCCGAGCCGGCACCGTCCGCCGCCCCGGAGACCGGGAACGGCTCCGCGGACGACAAGGACACCGACGCGTCCGACGACTCCGCCGAGGACCACGCCGACGACGGCGACGACCACGACGAGCACGACAACGAGACGTCCGGTTCGCGCCGCCGCCGTCGCCGGGGCGGCCGACGCCGCCGGCGCGGCGAGTCCGCCGAGCACGACGGCGAGGGCGACGACTCCACGGACCAGGACACCGGCCGGGCCGCCGCCGAGCAGGCCGCGCAGGACGCCGAGGACACCGCGGAACAGGCCGAGGAGGACGCGGACGACGCCGACGACTCGGCCGACGACCACGCCGACTCGGGTTCCTCGGGCGGCTCCAGCAGCAGCCGCAGGCGCCGTCGCCGCCGTCGCCGGGCCGGTGACAGCGGGGGCGAGGCGGAGACCGCCGCCGACGATCCCGAGCGCACCGTCGTCAAGGTGCGCGAGCCGCGCAAGGCAGCCGAGCCGTCGGACGAGGTGCAGTCCATCAAGGGCTCCACGCGGCTGGAGGCGAAGAAGCAGCGCCGCCGCGAGGGCCGCGAGCAGGGACGCCGTCGTGTCCCGATCATCACGGAGGCCGAGTTCCTGGCCCGCCGTGAGGCCGTGGAGCGGGTGATGGTGGTCCGCCAGCACGGCGACCGCACCCAGATCGGCGTGCTGGAGGACGGTGTGCTCGTCGAGCACTACGTCAACAAGGAGCAGTCGACGTCGTACGTCGGCAACGTCTACCTCGGCAAGGTGCAGAACGTGCTGCCGTCGATGGAGGCCGCCTTCATCGACATCGGCAAGGGCCGCAACGCCGTCCTGTACGCCGGTGAGGTCAACTTCGAGGCGCTGGGCATGGCCAACGGCCCGCGCCGCATCGAGTCCGCGCTGAAGTCGGGCCAGTCGGTCCTGGTACAGGTCACCAAGGACCCGATCGGGCACAAGGGTGCCCGTCTGACCAGCCAGGTCTCCCTCCCGGGCCGCTACCTCGTGTACGTCCCCGAGGGCTCGATGACCGGGATCAGCCGCAAGCTGCCCGACACCGAGCGGTCGCGGCTGAAGACCATCCTCAAGAAGATCGTCCCCGAGGACGCGGGCGTCATCGTGCGCACCGCCGCCGAGGGCGCGAGCGAGGAGGAACTGCGCCGGGACGTCGAGCGGCTGCAGGGGCAGTGGGAGGAGATCCGCAAGAAGTCCAAGAGCAGCAGCGCCAGCTCGCCGTCGCTGCTCTACGGCGAGCCGGACATGACCGTCCGTGTCGTGCGGGACATCTTCAACGAGGACTTCACCAAGGTCGTCGTCAGCGGCGACGAGGCGTGGAAGACCATCCACGGCTACGTGTCGCACGTGGCGCCGGACCTGGCCGACCGGCTGTCCCGGTGGACCAGCGAGGTCGACGTCTTCGCCACGTACCGGATCGACGAGCAGCTCGCCAAGGCGCTGGACCGCAAGGTGTGGCTGCCGAGCGGCGGTTCGCTGGTGATCGACCGGACCGAGGCGATGGTCGTCATCGACGTCAACACCGGGAAGTTCACCGGTCAGGGTGGCAACCTCGAGGAGACGGTCACCAGGAACAACCTGGAGGCGGCCGAGGAGATCGTCCGCCAGCTGCGGCTGCGCGACCTCGGCGGCATCATCGTCATCGACTTCATCGACATGGTGCTGGAGTCCAACCGGGACCTGGTGCTGCGGCGCCTGCTGGAGTGCCTGGGCCGGGACCGGACGAAGCACCAGGTGGCCGAGGTGACGTCGCTGGGCCTGGTCCAGATGACCCGCAAGCGGGTCGGCCAGGGCCTGCTGGAGTCGTTCTCGGAGACCTGCGTCCACTGCAACGGGCGCGGTGTCATCGTGCACCTGGACCAGCCGTCCTCCACCGGGGGCGGCGGCAAGCGCCGCAAGAAGGCGCGCGCCGGTGCCGACCACACCCACGAGCACGAGACGGCCGCCGTCGCGACCGTGCCGGACGCGGAGCAGGAGGCGGAGAGCGAGTCCGAGGCCGAGGTGGCGGCGGAGGCCGCCGCGCCGGTCGCGCTGCCCGCGCCCGGCTTCGAGCCCGACGAGGAGCTGTACAGCAGCGCCGCCGAGGCGGAGGCCGCGGCGACTCGCGGCCGGAGCCGCCGCCGGGCGAGCCGGCGGGCCTCGGCCCCGGCGGGAGCGCCGAAGCACGAGGAGACCCGGCGCGAGCCAGCCCCCGAGCCGGCGGACGCCGAGGTGCCGACGGCTCAGGACGTGACGGCGGAGCAGGCGGCCGAGCGCCCGGTGCAGCCGGAGCCGGCAGCCGAGGCGCACGCCGCACCGGCCGCCGCCGAGGACCCGGTCGTCGAGGCGCCCGCCGATGAGCAGGCCGAGGAGCAGCAGGCCCCGGCCGCCGGGGAGACCGCGCCGAAGGGCCGTACCCGGCGCCGGGCCACCCGCAAGGTGTCCGCGCCGGCCGGGTCCCCGGCGGGTACCGAGGCCGCCGTGGTGACGGTCGCGGAAGCGGCCCCGACGGCCGCCCCCGCGACGCCCGAGCCGCAGGCCGAGGAGACGGAGAAGGCGGAGAAGGCGGAGAGGACGGAGGAGGCGCCGGCCGAGGCCGCCGCCCCGGCCCGTCCGCGCCGCCGCGCCGTGCGCAAGCCGACCACCTCCACCGCGTCCGAGGAGACGGCCGTCGTGGTCGTCCCGTCGGCCTCGGCGGACGAGCCGGCCCCGCAGGCGGAGCCCGAGCCGGCCGCCGGGGAAGCGGCGGGGGAGACCACCCCCGACGCGGCCTCCGACGGCACCGCCGAGGAGGCGGCTCCGGCCAAGAAGACCGCCCGCGCGGCGGCCAAGAAGGCCACGGCGAAGAAGGCCGCCACCAAGAAGACGGCCGCGAAGAAGACCACGGCCGCCAAGAAGACGACGGCCACGAAGGCGGCGGCGAAGACCACCACGACCGCCAAGAAGGCCCCGGCGAAGAAGGCGACCACGACGAAGAAGACGGCGGCCAAGAAGACCACGGCCAAGAAGACGGCCGCGAAGACCGCGGCCGCCGCTCAGCAGCCGTCCTCCTCGGTCTCCGCCACCACGGAGGACTGACCGGTCCGCCCCCCGGCGGGCGGACCGGCCTCCGGCGGGCGGACCGGCCTCCGGGCCCGGCACGACGAAGCGCAGGACACCGAAACGCCGGTGTCCTGCGCTTCGTCGTGCGGCGTGACCGGCCCTCTTCACTTATGATGCAGGTGAGCTCACTCTCCGTATGGGTGTGACCGATCCTTGACCGGGCGGAGATTTCTCTGTGGCAACACCGAGAAAATATCCAACACATGTGCTGGTAACGTAATTGCGGTCCCGGCCGCTGATCTTGCCCATGCCGTGGCCCCGCAGCCGACTACTGCGACCGAACCTTCTTCCACGCGGGTGACAGCCGTCTTCCGCCGGGGCTCCCTGGGGGGCGAGTCCTGCGGAAACCGTTCGCCGCCGACAGCAGCCGGTGACTACTTCAAATGACACGGACACGGACGCCCCGCGTACGGGACCGTCCCTTCCCGGTCCACATCGTGGTGCGCCGTCGAGGTCGCCGTACGAGGAGGGGAACGTCGATGACCGACGCCCATGAGTTGATACCGGCCGCCAGGCCCGTCATCGACGAGGAGGAGATCGAGGCCGCGGTACGCGTCCTGCGCAGCGGCCGCGTGGTGCAGGGACCCGAGGTGGCCGCCTTCGAGGAGGAGTTCGGCGAGCTCGTGGCCGGCCGGCACTGCGTGGCGGTCAACTCCGGCACGTCCGCCCTCCACCTGGCCCTGCTCGCGCTGGGCATCGGCCCGGGCGACGAGGTCATCGTGCCGTCGTTCTCCTTCGCGGCCTCCGCGAACGCGGTACGGCTCGTCGGAGCCGACGTCGTCTTCGCCGACATCGAGGACGGCAGCTTCTGCCTGGACCCGGAGGCCGTCGAGGCGGCCCTCACCCCGCGTACCGCCGCGATCATGCCGGTCCACCTCTACGGGCACCCGGCCGCCATGGACCGGATCATGGACCTGGCGAACCGGCACGGCCTGGCCGTCGTCGAGGACGCCTGCCAGGCCCACGCGGCCGCCCTGCACGGCACCCCCGTCGGCGCCTTCGGCAACGCCGGCACCTTCAGCTTCTACCCGACCAAGAACATGCACAGCCTCGAGGGCGGCATGGTCAGCACCGGGGACCCGGAGCTGGCCCGCACCCTGCGCCTGCTGCGCAACCAGGGCATGGAACAGCGCTACGCCAACGAGATCGTCGGCGCCAACGTCCGCATGACCGACGTCTCCGCCGCCATCGGCCGGGTGCAGCGCGCCAAGCTGGCCGGCTGGACCGAGCGGCGCATCGCCAACGCCGCGTACCTCACCGAGCACATCACCGCGGCGAACGTCGTCACGCCGACCGTCGCCGAGGGCGCCCGGCACGTGTACCACCAGTACACCGTGCGGATCCGCGGCGACCGGGACGCCGCCATGGCCCGCCTCACCGAGGCCGGCATCGGCAACGCCGTGTACTACCCGACGCCCATCCACCGGCTGAAGCCGTACTGGGAGCCGGACCAGAAGGCGGGCCGCACCTGGGACCTGCCCCGGACCGAGAGCGCCGCCGCCGAAGTCGTCTCGCTGCCCGTCCACCCGGGTCTGTCGCAGCAGGACCTGGAGCGCGTCGTGGCCGCCGTGAACGCGCTGGAGGAGCAGCTGTGAGCACCGGAAGACGCCTGCGGGCCGGACTCGTCGGCCTCGGCTCCATGGGGCGTCACCACGCCCGCATCCTGTCCGGCCTGGAGGGCGTCGACTTCGTGGCCGTCGTCGACCCCATGGGCGACAAGCACGGCGCCGCGCAGGGCACTCCCGTCCTGAACACCGTCGAGGAACTCCTCGACCTGGGCATCGACTACGCGGTGGTGGCCTGCCCCACCGGCCTGCACGAAGAGGTCGGCCTGCAGCTCGCCGACGCCGGGGTCTGCGCCCTGGTCGAGAAGCCGCTCGCCGACACCGTCGCCGGGGCCCGCCGCCTCGTCGACGCCTTCGAGTCGCGCGGCCTGGTCGCCGGCGTCGGCCACATCGAGCGGTGCAACCCGGCGCTGCTCTCGCTGCGCGCCCGCCTGGAGGCCGGTGAGCTCGGCGACGTCTACCAGGTCGTCACCCGCCGCCAGGGCCCCTTCCCGCACCGCATCGCGGACGTCGGCGTGGTCAAGGACCTCGCCACCCACGACATCGACCTGACCGGCTGGGTCACGGGCCAGGAGTACGCCTCCATCACGGCGCACACCGTGTCCAAGAGCGGCCGGAAGCACGAGGACATGGTCTCCGCCGTGGGCCGCCTCGAGGACGGCACCATGGTCAACCACCTCGTCAACTGGCTGAGCCCGCTCAAGGAGCGCTTCACCTCGGTCACCGGCGAGCGCGGCTGCTTCATCGCCGACACCCTCACGGCCGACCTCACCTTCCACTCCAACTCCGCCGTGGCCACCGAATGGGAGGCCCTGCAGGCCTTCCGCGGCGTCTCCGAGGGCGACATGATCCGGTACGCCATCCCCAAGCGTGAGCCGCTCCTCGTGGAGCACGAGCTCTTCCGGGACGCGGTCCTCGGCGAGCCCGCCGACATCTGCACCCTGCGCCAGGGCCTGCGGACGGTGGAGGTCGCGGCGGCGGTACTCGAATCCGCGGCGGGCAACCGCAGCATCTCGCTCAAGTCGGAGGACCTGACGACCCATGGCAGCTGAGAACCGTACGACGGCACGATCCGGCAAAGGCCGGATCGTGATGCTCGTCGACAACGGGGTCAACGGCGACTCACGCGTGCAGAAGGAGGCCCGTTCGGCCGCCGAGGCGGGCTGGGACGTCGTCCTGCTGGGCCGGGCCAGGAGCAAGAGGGAACAGGACCGGACCTGGACCCTGGGTGACGCCCGGGTCCGGCTGCTGAGCGTGCCCGGGCCGCTGTTCCGGCGGCGCCACGAGTACCGCAGGGCGCTGCTGCGCTCGCCGCTCGCCTACCGTCCCGGACCGCTTGCGGCGTACCGCAAGCAGAAGGTCAAGGCGTGGCGGGCCGACCTCAACATCCGGCTGATCATCGCCCAGCGCGAGGGCTCGGCCCTCGGCCGGCTGCGGCTGATGCCGCCCCGCCTGTTCTCCCGGCTGCTGCAGTCCTGGGTGAACCTGCGGCACCGCAAGACCCAGCAGCTGGAGAAGCGCCGCAAGGACATGGACTCGGCGCTGGACCGCTTCACCACCGCCTTCTGGCGCAGGACCATGGGAGTCCGCGCCTGGCGCCGCCTCGACCCGCACCTGTGGGACTTCGAGCTGGCCTACGGCAAGGTCATCGACGAGCTGAAGCCCGACCTGATCCACGCCAACGACTTCCGCATGCTCGGCGTCGGCGCGCGCGCCGCGCTGCGCGCCCGCGCCCGCGGCCGTGACGTCAAGCTGGTCTGGGACGCCCACGAGTTCCTGCCCGGCATCAAGCCGTGGAGCCCGCACCCGCGCTGGCACGTCGCGCAGTGCGCGCACGAGAGCGAGTACGCGCGCTTCGCCGACGCGGTGGTGACGGTGTCCGACACCCTCGCCGGCATGCTGCAGGAGCGGCACGGCCTGGCCGAGCGCCCCGCCGTCGTGCTCAACGCGCCCGACGGGGAGATCTCCCCCGAGCAGGCCGCCGAGCCGGTGCCCGACCTGCGGGAGCTGTGCGGCATCGGGGACGGCGTGCCGCTCGCCGTCTACAGCGGCTCCGCCGCCCCGCAGCGCGGCCTCGACATCATGGTCGAGTCGCTGCCGCGGGTGCCGGAGGTGCACACCGCCTTCGTCGTGCTCAACACCGAGTCCGACTACATGAAGACGCTGCGGGCCCGGGCGGAGGAGCTCGGGGTGTCCGAGCGGCTGCACATCCTGCCCTACGTGCCGCACTACCAGGTGGCGCGCTTCCTCTCCACGGCCGACGTCGGTGTCATCCCGATCCACCACTGGCCGAACCACGAGATCGCTCTGATCACCAAGTTCTTCGAGTACTCCCACGCCCGGCTGCCGCTGGTCGTCAGTGACGTGAAGACGATGGGCGCGATGGTCCAGAAGACCGGTCAGGGCGAGGTGTTCCGGGCCGAGGACCTGGAGGACTACGCCCGCGCGCTGAAGTCGGTGCTGGGCGACGCCGAGCGGTACCGGGCCGCGTACGACGCGCCGGGACTGCTCGACACCTGGACCTGGGAGGCCCAGGCGGAGCGGCTGGACGAGGTCTACTCGCAGTTGCTGTCGGGCTCCGGCGCCCGGTCCGGGGCCGGCCGAAGAGAGGCGGGGACAGGGGCATGAGCGGGGTACCCGACGTCAGCGTGGTCGTCGCGGTCTACAACACGATGCCGTACCTCACCGAGTGCCTGAACTCCCTGGTGGGGCAGAGCATCGGCCGGGAGAGGCTGGAGATCGTCGCCGTCGACGACGGCTCCACCGACGACAGCGGCGCCGAGCTCGACCGCTTCGCGGAGCGGTACCCGGGCACCGTCAAGGTGCTCCACCAGGAGAACTCCGGCGGCCCGGCGGCGCCCAGCAACCGGGCCCTGGACATCGCCACCGGCCGGTACGTCTACTTCATCGGCTCGGACGACTACCTGGGCGAGGAAGCCCTGGAACGCATGGTCGCCTACGCCGACGAGCACGGCTCGGACGTCGTCGTCGGCAAGATGGTCGGCACCAACGGCCGCTACGTGCACCAGGCGCTCTACAAGAAGAACGACCCGGACGTCTCCCTGGCCGGCTCCGCCCTGCCGTTCACCCTCGCCAACACCAAGCTGTTCCGCCGCGAACTGGTCGAACAGCACAAGCTGCGCTTCCCCGAGCACCTGCCGGTGGGCAGCGACCAGCCGTTCACCATCGAGGCGTGCGTGCGCGCCCGGAGGATATCGGTGCTGGCCGACTACACCTGCTACTACGCGGTCAAGCGGGGCGACGCCAGCAACATCACCTACCGCGCCGACCACCTGGCCCGGCTGCGGTGCACGGCGGAGATCATGGAGTTCACCGCCGGGCTGATCGAGCCGGGACCGGAGCGCGACGCCGTCCTGCGCCGGCACTTCACCTGGGAGCTGGCCAAGCTGGTCCAGGACGACTTCCCGGCCCTGGACCCCGAGCTGAGGCGGGAGATCTGCGCGGGCATCGCCCGGCTCGCGGACGCCTACTTCACGGACGGCATCCGCGACGCGATGGACGTCAAGCGCAGGGTGCGGATCTGCCTGGCCCGGGCCGGGGCGGTCGAGGAACTGTGCGAGGCGATCACCTCCGAGAAGCGCGACGGCGCCCCGCCCTTCGTCCTGGACGGCGACCGCGCCTTCGCCCGCTACCCGGGGTTCCGCGACCCCCGGTTCGGGCTGGCCGACCGGTGCTTCGAACTGGTCGGGGAGGCCGTCCCCGGCCGTCTCGCCCAGGGCACCGAGCTGCTCGCCTCCGCCTGGGAGCAGGAGGGCGAGTCCCTCGCCTACACCGCGTCGGTGCGGGTGCCCGTCCTCGGTGATGTGGACGGTGCCGCGCTGCGGCTGGTCCGCGGTGCCATGCCCAAGTCGGCGGACAAGCCCGGGGCGCGGCGGCTGCCCGGCGACCAGGTGCTCGACGCGCCGGTGGGCGAGATGCGCACCGAGCCCGCCGGGGACGGCGCCGCCACCGTGCTGCACGCCCGCGTCCCGCTGGAGCGGCGCGACGTCAAGCTGGGCGTCCGGGTCTACCTGGACGTGGCCGGCTCGACGTACGAAATACCTGTGCGCGGCAAGGGCAGACCCATGCCGCTGTCACGTCGCTGGGGTGGTTACGCCGTTCCCTACCGTGCCGCCGCCGTCGTCAACGACAAGGGCCGTGTGGTGGTCTCCACCGCCCGGATGTTCCCGCCGAAGAAGTCCCTGGCCTCCCGGGTGAGGTCCGCCGTCGCCCGTGCCGTGAAGAGGAAGTAACCACCGATCATGAACATCTGTGTAGTAGCGCTCGGCAAGATCGGGCTTCCGCTGGCCGTGCAGTTCGCCGCCAAGGGGCACCGGGTCATCGGCGCGGACGTCAACGAGAAGGTCGTCGAGCTGGTCAACGCCGGTGTCGAGCCCTTCCCGGGCGAGCACGACCTGGACCGCAAGCTGAAGACGGCGGTCGACGCCGGTCTGCTGAGCGCCACCACGGACACCGCCTCGGCGGTCGCCGAGTCCGAGGCGGTCGTCGTGGTCGTGCCGCTGTTCGTCGACGCGGAGGGCGTGCCGGACTTCGGCTGGATGGACGCCGCGACGAAGGCGATCGCGCAGGGCCTCAAGCCGGGCACCCTGGTCTCCTACGAGACCACGCTGCCGGTCGGCACCACCCGCACCCGCTGGGCGCCGATGCTGGCCGAGGGCTCCGGACTGACGGCAGGTGAGGACTTCCACCTGGTGTTCTCGCCGGAGCGGGTCCTCACCGGCCGGGTCTTCGCGGACCTGCGCCGCTACCCCAAGCTGGTCGGCGGCATCGACGAGGCGTCCGCCGCCCGCGGTGTCGCCTTCTACGAGGCGGTCCTCGACTTCGACGCCCGTGACGACCTGCCCCGCCCGAACGGCGTCTGGGACCTGGGCACGGCCGAGGCGTCCGAGCTGGCCAAGCTGGCCGAGACCACATACCGGGACGTCAACATCGGCCTGGCCAACCAGTTCGCGCGGTTCGCCGACAGCAACGGCATCGACGTCAAGAAGGTCATCGAGGCCTGCAACTCGCAGCCCTACAGCCACATCCACCAGCCGGGCATCGCGGTCGGCGGCCACTGCATCCCGATCTACCCGCGGATGTACCTGTGGAACGACCCGGCCGCGACCGTCGTGCGCTCCGCCCGTGAGGCGAACGCCGCGATGCCCGAGTACGCCGTGGACCTGCTGGCCGCCGCCTACGGCGACCTGAGCGGTGCGGAGGTGCTCGTGCTGGGCGCGGCCTACCGCGGGGGAGTGAAGGAGACCGCGTTCTCCGGTGTCTTCCCGACCGTGGAGGCCCTCAAGGCCCGCGGCGCGGTCCCGTACGTCTCCGACCCGATGTACACCGCCGAGGAGCTCTCGGCCCTGGGTCTGACCCCGCACGCCGGTCAGCAGGTCACCGCGGCGATCCTGCAGGCCGACCACGCCGAGTACCGCACACTGACCCCGGCCGACCTGCCCGACGTCACGGTGCTGGTCGACGGCCGGCGCACCACCGACCCGGAGGCATGGAAGGGCGTCCGCCGGGTGGTCATCGGCGGCTGACCCCGCCCTTCCAGGACGACGACGAGGCCCCGCCCCCTCCATCCCGGGGGCGGGGCCTCGTCGGTGTCCGGGGCGGGTCAGGCGGCGCGCTCGGTGAGCGTGCCGTCCTTCTCGTCGTACAGGCCGCCGGTCTCGGGGCACTCCCACACGCCGGGCTCCCGCTCGGTCAGCCGCACCCCGGCGCGGCCCACCCAGCCCACCTGACGGGCCGGGACGCCGACCACCAGGGCGAAGTCGGGCACGTCCCGGGTGACCACGGCGCCGGCGGCGACCATCGCCCAGCGGCCGATGCGCACCGGCGCGACGCACACCGAGCGGGCGCCGACCGAGGCCCCGTCGGCGATCTTCACGCCGACGGCCTCCCAGTCGCCGCCCCGCTTCTGCTTGCCCTCGGGGTCCACGGAACGCGGGTTGTGGTCGTTGGTGAGGACCACGGCGGGGCCGATGAAGACACCGTCACCCAGCTCCGCCGGTTCGTAGACGAGGGCGTAGTTCTGCAGCTTGCAGTTGTCGCCCATGCGCACGCCGGAGCCCACGTAGGCGCCGCGGCCGATCACGCAGCCCTCGCCGAGGTGCGCGTCCTCCCGGATCTGCGCGAGGTCCCACACACTGCTGCCCGTTCCGATCTCCGCGCTGTCGTCGACCTGCGCGCTGGGCTGGACCCTGTAGTTCACTTCTCCGCCTTCCGCTGTCTCACTCGCCCGGTGAGCATAAGGGGGCGCGGCGCCCGGCGCCGCGGCGGCCGGGGGCGCGGGCGGCCGGCGTCAGCGGGCGCAGTCCGGACAGAGGCCGTGGTACGTCAGTTCGACGTCGGAGACCGTGTAGCCGAAGCGCTCCGTCTCGGGGAGGTCGGTGAGGGGGTCGCCCGTCGGGTGCACGTCACGGATGGTGCCGCAGCCGCCGCAGAGCAGGTGCTGGTGGGCCCGGTGGGCGTTCGGGTCGTAGCGGATGGCGCGCTGGTCGGTGGACACCTCGACGAGTTCGCCCAGCGAGACCAGTTCGCCCAGGGTGTTGTAGACCGTCGCCCGGGAGATCTCGGGCAGCCGCTGCGAGGCGCGGGCGTGCACCTCGTCGGCGGTCAGGTGGACGTGTTCCCCGGCGAGGACCTCGGCCACGACGCGGCGCTGCGCCGTCAGGCGCCAGCCGCGGTCGCGGAGCCTCTGCAGGAGATCGGTCATGGCCACACCCTAATCCGCGATCAAAGCCAGCTCAAGAGTGGATATGGTTCTGAATGGCGCCTTGACTTAGACTGAGTCCAACATAGGGTGGGAACCTGACGGCGGGCCGCGCAGCAGCCCGCGCGGAGACTTCGGACGGCCGGCCCCACAGGGCACCGGCCCACCCGCGACGAACCACACGCCGAGGAGCGAGCTTTGACCGAGAACAACCAGAAGCCGTTGACCACCGCAGCCGGCGCACCGGTCGCCGACAACCAGAACTCGCTGACGGCCGGTCCGCGCGGTCCCATGCTGCTGCAGGACGTCTGGTTCCTGGAGAAGCTCGCGCACTTCGACCGCGAGGTCATCCCCGAGCGCCGGATGCACGCCAAGGGCTCGGGCGCCTTCGGCACCTTCACGGTGACCCACGACATCACGCGCTACACGAGCGCGAAGATCTTCTCCGAGATCGGCAAGAAGACCGACCTCTTCGTCCGCTTCTCCACCGTGGCCGGTGAGCGCGGCGCCGCCGACGCCGAGCGTGACATCCGCGGCTTCGCCGTGAAGTTCTACACGGAGGAGGGCAACTGGGACCTGGTCGGCAACAACACCCCGGTCTTCTTCTTCCGCGACCCGCTGAAGTTCCCGGACCTCAACCGCGCCGTGAAGCGCGACCCGCGCACCAACCTGCGCGACCCCGAGAACAACTGGGACTTCTGGACCAACCTCCCCGAGGCCCTGCACCAGATCACCATCGTCATGTCCGACCGTGGCATCCCCGCCTCGTACCGGCACATGCACGGCTTCGGCTCGCACACCTACAGCTTCATCAACGCCGAGGGCGAGCGGTTCTGGGTCAAGTTCCACCACCGCACCCAGCAGGGCATCAAGAACCTCACGGACGCCGAGGCCGAGGCTCTGGTCGGCAAGGACCGCGAGTCGCACCAGCGCGACCTCTACGAGGCGATCGAGAACGGCGACTTCCCGAAGTGGAAGCTGTACGTCCAGATCATGCCGGAGGCCGACGCGGAGAACTACCGCTTCCACCCCTTCGACCTGACCAAGGTCTGGTCGAAGAAGGACTACCCGCTGATCGAGGTCGGCGAGTGGGAGCTCAACCGCAACCCGGCGAACTACTTCGCCGACGTCGAGCAGGCCGCCTTCACCCCGGCCAACGTGGTCCCCGGCATCAGCTACTCGCCCGACAAGATGCTCCAGGGCCGCCTCTTCTCCTACGGTGACGCCCAGCGCTACCGCCTCGGCGTGAACCACCACCAGATCCCCGTCAACGCCGCCAAGGCCCCGGTGAACACCTACCACCGCGACGGCGCCATGCGGGTCGACGGCAACCAGGGCTCCGTCCCCGGCATCGAGCCCAACTCCTACGGGCGCTGGCAGGAGCAGCCGGCCTACCGCGAGCCGGCCCTGGCCGTGGGCGCTGTCGCCGACCGGTTCAACTACCGCGAGGACGACGACAACTACTACGAGCAGCCCGGCAACCTGTTCCGCCTGATGACGGCCGAGCAGCAGCAGGTGCTCTTCGAGAACACCGCCCGCGCCATCAACGGCGCCTCGGAGCAGACCATCGCCCGCCACATCGCCAACTGCACCAAGGCCGACCCCGCCTACGGCGAGGGCGTCCGCAAGGCGGTCGAGGCCCTGGCCGCCGGCACCCTCTGAGCCACGCCTCCAGGGCAGGCAGCGGCACGCACGTGACCGCGTCGTCGCGGCCCGGGGGGGGGCCCCCCCCCCGGGGGCGCGCGCCCCCCCCCCCCCCGCCCCCCCCCCCCCCGGGGGGGGGGGGCCCGGGGGGGGGGCGGGGGGGCGGGGGGGGCCCCCCCCCCCGGGGGGGGGCCCCCCCCCCGGCCCCCGCGCCCGTTTCCCCCACGGGCCCGACCCCGACCAGCACCCCACCCGAAGGGATCCCCCCATGAGCACCGGTGGCCTGACCGCCGAACAGACCGAGCGCGTGGTGGCCGTCGCCATGGACCTGGCCCGCGCCGGCGAGACCGAGGAACTGTCCGGGTTCGTCGAGCACGGGCTGCCCGTCGACGTCACCGACGCGGCCGGCAACACCCTGCTCATGCTCGCCGCCTACCACGGCCACGCCGGCACGGTGCGCGCCCTGCTCCGCCTCGGCGCCGACCCCGACCTGCGCAACGACCGGGACCAGAGCCCCGTCGCCGGTGCCCTGTTCAAGGGCGCGGACGAGGTCGTCGAGGTGCTGCTGGAGGCCGGTGCCGACCTGGACGCCGGCACGCCGAGCGCGCGGGCCGCGGCGGCCATGTTCGGGCGCGCCCACCTGCTCCCGGGCTGAGCCGAAGGAAGGCCCCCGGCGCGCCCGGGGCCCGGTTTGACCCCTCACGCCCGGCCCCGTAACCTTGACCGTCGGCGTGTCGCCTGACCCGCCACATCCCCGTAAACCTCATTCCTTCCGGGTGCCACGGTGCCTGGGAGAGGTCGTCCGTGTCCATGCCGGGCGGCTGGCCTGCGGGGGTGCCGTTCTTCGAGCGAAAGAGAGATCCGCGTGTACGCCATCGTGCGCAGCGGTGGTCGCCAGCACAAGGTTGCTGTCGGCGACATCGTTGAGGTTGACAAGATTTCCACCGCCAAGGTGGGCGACACGGTCGAGCTCTCGACCCTGCTCGTCGTCGACGGCGACTCCGTGACCAGCGACCCCTGGGTGCTGGCCGGCATCAAGGTCCAGGCCGAGGTCGTGGACCACCACAAGGGCCAGAAGATCGACATTCTGCGCTACAAGAACAAGACCGGCTACCGCCGTCGTCAGGGCCACCGCCAGCAGTACACGGCGATCAAGGTCACTGAGATCCCCGCGGCTGCGAAGTAAGGGACTGAGGAGAGATGGCACACAAGAAGGGCGCATCGTCCACCCGGAACGGTCGCGACTCGAACGCCCAGCGGCTCGGCGTGAAGCGCTTCGGCGGTCAGGTCGTCAGCGCGGGTGAGATCCTGGTCCGTCAGCGCGGCACCCACTTCCACCCCGGCGCCGGCGTCGGCCGTGGCGGCGACGACACCCTGTTCGCGCTGCTGCCGGGTGCCGTGGAGTTCGGCACCAGCCGCGGCCGCAAGGTCGTGAACATCGTTCCGGTCGCCTGACCGGATCTTTCGCGAGGCGGACCTCACTTCCCCGGCGGGAAGGCGGGTCCGCCTTTCGCGTGTTAAGACAAGAAACCCATAAGAAGTCTCTGGAGGCACCCCACCATGACCACCTTCGTGGACCGCGTCGAGCTGCATGTCGCCGCGGGTAACGGAGGCCACGGCTGTGCCTCCGTCCACCGTGAGAAGTTCAAGCCGCTCGGCGGACCCGACGGCGGCAACGGCGGACGCGGCGGGGATGTGATCCTCACCGTCGACCAGTCCGTGACGACCCTCCTCGACTACCACCACTCCCCGCACCGCAAGGCCACCAACGGCAAGCCCGGCGAGGGCGGCAACCGCAGCGGCAAGGACGGGCAGGACCTTGTGCTGGCCGTGCCGGACGGCACCGTCGTGCTCGACAAGGCGGGCAACGTCCTCGCCGACCTGGTCGGGCAGGGCACCTCCTACGTCGCCGCCCAGGGCGGACGCGGCGGGCTCGGCAACGCCGCCCTCGCCTCGGCGCGCCGCAAGGCGCCCGGGTTCGCGCTGCTCGGCGAGCCGGGGGACCTCCGGGACATCGTCCTGGAGCTGAAGACCGTCGCGGACGTGGCGCTCGTCGGGTATCCCAGCGCCGGCAAGTCCTCCCTCATCTCGGTGCTCTCGGCGGCCAAGCCCAAGATCGCCGACTATCCCTTCACCACGCTGGTGCCCAACCTCGGCGTCGTCACCGCCGGGTCGACGGTCTACACGATCGCCGACGTGCCCGGTCTGATCCCGGGCGCCAGCCAGGGCCGCGGACTGGGGCTGGAGTTCCTGCGCCACGTCGAGCGGTGCAGCGTGCTCGTGCACGTGCTGGACACTGCCACCCTGGAGTCCGACCGCGACCCCGTCTCCGACCTCGACGTCATCGAGGAGGAGCTGCGCCAGTACGGCGGTCTCGGAGACCGCCCCCGGATCGTCGTCCTCAACAAGATCGACGTCCCCGACGGCCAGGACCTGGCCGAGATGGTCCGGCCGGACCTGGAGGAGCGCGGCTACCGGGTGTTCGAGGTCTCCGCGGTCGCCCACAAGGGCCTCAAGGAGCTGTCCTTCGCCCTGGCGGACCTGGTCGCGCAGGCGCGCGCCTCCCGCCCCAAGGAGGAGGCGACCCGGATCGTCATCCGGCCCAAGGCCGTGGACGACGCCGGGTTCGCGGTCACCCGCGAGGAGGTCGGCGGCGAGCCGCTGTTCCGGGTGCGCGGGGAGAAGCCCGAACGCTGGGTGCGGCAGACCGACTTCAACAACGACGAGGCCGTCGGCTACCTCGCCGACCGGCTCAACCGCCTCGGCGTGGAAGAGGCGTTGATGAAGGCCGGCGCCCGCTCCGGCGACGGTGTGGCCATCGGCCCCGAGGAGAACGCGGTCGTCTTCGACTGGGAGCCGTCGGTGATGGCCGGTGCGGAGATGCTCGGCCGCCGCGGCGAGGACCACCGCCTGGAGGCGCCCCGCCCGGCCGCCCAGCGCCGCCGCGACCGCCAGGCCGAACGGGACGAGGCCGACCGCGAGTACGACGGCTTCGAACCCTTCTAGATCCTCACGGCCCGCCCGCGCGGCCCCGCGCGCCAAAGCCCGCCCGCGCGCGGCCCACGCGCCGGAGCCCGTACGAGGAGCCCGCTGGCCGCAGTGTACGAGGAGCCCGGGACCGCCCGCAGCGGTTCCGGGCTCCCGCGTGTGCGGCGGGCGGCCCCGCATACGCGGGAGCCGGGGGCAGAAAAGCTGCCGGATGCTAATAAATGAATTCCGCGGCAAAAGGGGCATGCTGCGAGTCGCATTCCACCCCGCGCGGATCGGCGCCCCACCAGGGTGTATGAAGAACTGGTGCACCCGTCCTTCGCGGGACGTGAAGATCCCGCACCCCCGCGCCCACCGCCCGTCACCGTGCGGCTACCGTCTTTCCTGTTCGGCGGCCGTGCGGGCGCACCGACCGCGGTGCCCGAACGGGCGTCACACGCGTCAGTCGATTGACTTCTGTGTACTTACTCACAGCAATTCACACAGGGCTCCGGGAACCGTCACCCGCGGCCAGGGGTCCTGAGTGAATGACAGGTTGCGCGCGGATTTGCGGCGGAGGACGCTCGCCTTGCACTGCGGTTACCCCAAGTGGGACCATTTCGAAGTTCCCTGTCGCCCCAAGGTAGGTCACCTGTGTCCCAGCACATAGCCAAGCCCCGTACCACCGCAGTGATCCTGGCCGGCGGTACCGGTCAGCGGGTGGGTCTGTCGATCCCCAAGCAGCTGCTGAAGATCGCCGGCAAGGCAGTCATCGAGCACACCCTGACCACCTTCGAGAAGGCCGACTCGATCGACGAGATCATCGTGCTGATGGCGCCGGGCTACGTGCCCGACGTCGAGCGGATCGTCGCCAAGGCCGGGTTCACGAAGGTCACCAAGGTCATCGAGGGCGGCTCGACGCGGAACGAGACGACCGAACGCGCCATCGCCGCGCTCGGCGAGGGGCTGGCCGAGGGGGAGGACGTCAACGTCCTCTTCCACGACGCCGTGCGCCCCCTGCTGTCGCAGCGCGTCATCGACGACTGCGTGGCCGCGCTGGAGCGCTACCAGGCCGTCGACGTGGCGATCCCGTCCGCGGACACCATCATCGTCACGCGCACGCACGGCGAGGACGGCGAGTTCATCACCGAGATCCCGGACCGCTCCCGGCTGCGCCGCGGCCAGACCCCGCAGGCCTTCAAGCTGTCGACCATCCGCCGCGCCTACGAGGTCGCCTCCGACGACCCCAACTTCCAGGCCACGGACGACTGCTCGGTCGTGCTCAAGTACCTGCCCGACGTGCCGATCCACGTCGTCGCGGGCGACGAGTACAACATGAAGGTCACCCAGCCCGTCGACGTCTTCATCGCCGACAAGCTGTTCCAGCTGGCGTCCACCGCCACGCCCGAGCAGAACGGCGAGGAGACCTACCGCAGGCTGCTCACCGGCAAGACCCTGGTCGTCTTCGGCGGTTCCTACGGCATCGGCCAGGACATCGCGCGGATGGCCGAGGGCTACGGCGCCACCGTGTACGCGCTGGGCCGCTCGACCACCGGCACCCACGTCGAGAACCCGGAGGAGGTCGACGACGCGCTGTCCAAGGCGTACGCCGAGACCGGGCGCATCGACTTCGTCGTCAACACGGCGGGCGTGCTGCGCATCGGCAAGCTGGCCGAGACCGACAACGCCACCATCGAGGAGGCGCTGAAGGTCAACTACCTGGCCCCGGTGCAGATCGCCCGGTCCGCGTACAAGTACCTGGCCGAGAGCAAGGGACAGCTGCTGCTGTACACCTCCAGCAGCTACACCCGCGGCCGCGCCGAGTACAGCCTCTACTCGTCGACCAAGGCTGCCATGGTGAACCTCACCCAGGCCCTGTCCGACGAGTGGGCCGGCGAGGGCGTCCGGGTCAACTGCGTCAACCCGGAGCGCACCGCCACGCCGATGCGCACCAAGGCGTTCGGCCAGGAGCCCGCGGGCAGCCTGCTCTCCTCCGAGGCGGTGGCGCGCACCTCGCTGGACGTGCTGCTCTCCGAGCTCACCGGGCATGTCATCGACGTACGCCAGCAGGACCCGACGGCGGGAGCCGCGCGGGCCACCGGCTTCGAACAGGCTCTGGCCTCGGTGCTGGACCGTCAGGACGGCGTGTAATAATTGCTCGCAATTGGACTCCGGTAATTCAGGCCCCTGCGGTCTCCCGTTAACGTTGAACGGGGCTTCGCGGGGGCCTGAATCCGTCCCTCACGAAATAGTTACAGGCACAAAACCGGCACTCCCCCTCCAAGAGCAGGTTTCTCCGTGATAACCACTGCTATTCGCGTCGCCCGGGTGGGCAGCGCGGCAGAACTGGCCGCCGCGGTCGTCATGATGCTGGGCTATCCCGGCCTCATGGTGGCGGCACTGGTCCCGAGCGTGCCCGCCTTCGCGGTCGCGGCCGCCGTGACGTACCTGGCGGACCACTATCTGCACCGCAAGGGCAGCTACCTGATCAACCGCCTCGGCAAGGTGCGCGCCGGCCTGCCGATCCGCTTCCTGATCAGGCAGCTGCTGCTGATTCTGCTGCTGGCCCGTCTCGACCTCGCGGACAACCTGATCTACTACGGGGCGATCGCCTGCTTCATCGCCTTCTACGGACTTCAGGCCGCGCAGGGCGCGCTGACCACGCTGATCCGCAACCGGCGCCGCATGCCCGTCGCCACCCGCAACGTCGACCTGGCCGCCCGCATCCGTATCCCGGACGCGCCGCCGGCGCTGCTGCTGAACCACTCCGGCGAGAAGATGCTGCACCTCGACCTCGCGGCGGTCGTGGGCATACTGGTCGCGGCCTTCCTCGACTCGTCCCTCGCCGGCTTCGTGGGCATCGCCATAACGGTGGTCCTGAGCACTCTCTACGTGCTGGTCCTTGTGCCGTATCTGCGGGGCGGCCGGGTCCCGCCGTCCGCCGACCGGGTGCTCAAGGCCCTCGACGGCTGGCTGGGCGAGTACCGGCCCGAGACGGTGCTCTACTTCTCCGGTTCCAAGGACTCCGCCTACCAGGTCAACATGTGGCTGGAGACCATGGAGCAGCTGGACACGCGTCCGCTGATCATCCTGCGCGAGCGGGTGATACTGGAGAAGCTGGCCCCCACCACGGTCCCCGTCGTCTGCGTGCCCGGAGGGGTGCACCTGATGAACATGGACCTGTCCACGGTGCGGGTGGCGCTCTACGCCGCCAACGTCGGCAAGAACATCCACCTGCTGCGGGTGCCGACCATGAAGCACGTCTTCATCGGCCACGGCGACAGCGACAAGATCGCCAGCGTCAACCCGTTCAGCAAGGTCTACGACGAGGTGTGGACGGCCGGCCGGGCCGGCCGCGACCGCTACGCCATCGCCGACGTCGGCGTCCGTGACGACGACATCGTCGAGGTCGGCCGTCCGCAGCTGGCCCCGATCGCGACCTGGCAGGGCCCGCCCGCCGACCGCATGCCCACGGTCCTGTACGCGCCCACCTGGGAGGGCTGGGACGACAACCCGGGCAACACCTCGATCCTGCTGGCGGGCGAGAACATCGTGCGCACGCTGGTGCAGGCCGAGCCCGCGGTCCGGGTCCTGTACAAGCCGCACCCCTTCACCGGCACCCGCAGCGGGCGGGCGAAGGCCGCCCACCAGCGGATCACCGCGCTCGTGGAGAAGGCCGCCGCCGAGCGGGCCGCCGACCCGCGCTTCACCGCCGACGCCTCCGCCCAGGCCGCGGCCAGGGCGGAACTGGCCCGGATCGAGGCCCGGCTGGCCGAGCTGGCCACCGGCGTGGACCGCGGCGACGAGGCCGAGGCGACCCGCGACGGGCTGGTCGACATGGCCCGGCACGAGGAGACCGCACGGCTGCGCGCCGAGTGGAACGCCGCCTACTGGCGGTCCTTCCCCGACTGGGAGCACCGCGTCATCTCCGGTGCCGAGCCGCGCCTGTACGACTGCTTCAACGTCTGTGAGGCGATGGTCTCCGACATCTCCAGCGTGGTGTCCGACTTCATCGCCAGCGGCAAGCCGTACGCCGTCACGGACTCCGCCGAGCTGGGCGAGGAGGAGTTCAAGCGGCAGAACACGGCGGTGCGGGCCGCGGTGATCCTCACCAACGACGCGGCCGGCCTCGACGGGCTCCTCGACGCCGTCCGCGACCCGTCCGCCGACCCGCTGGCCGAGGACCGGCGGGAGCTGAAGCGCTACCTGCTGGGCCCGGACGAGCCGCCGTCCATCACCCAGTTCAACACCGCGGTGGCGCAGCTCGCGCTGAAGGCCGAGACGCGCAACCTCGGCCAGGAGTCCCGGATCACGGCCGGAGGCCCCGACGTCGAGATGGTGGACGCGGTGCCGGTCCAGCGGGCGACCGCGAACGGTGACGCGGACGGCATCGCCGCGGGCTGACCTCCCGCACGCTCAACAGGGCTCGGCCCCCGAGGAGTTGATCCTCGGGGGCCGAGCCCTTTGCCGTGCCCGTTGAGCGGAACGGGCCCCTGTGACGTGAAGCACGGAAACAGGGGTGCGAGGCAACCGGCCCTCTCGAACTTCCATCTATCAAATAGCGAATGAGGCGATACGGGGGAAATGTTCCATCGTTGAGGGGGAAGTGATGAGGGGGAATCGTGACCGTGGCGCAGCCTGATGTCACCGTGGTCATCGGGGCGTACGAAGCGATGCCGTACCTGGTCGAGTGCCTCGCCTCCGTGGAGGCACAGACCATCGACCCGGGGCGCATCGAGGTCATCGCCGTCGACGACGGGTCGACGGACGGCACGGGGGAGTACCTGGAGGAGTTCGCGGGCCGCGCGCCCATGCCGGTGACCGTCGTCCGGCAGGAGAACTCGGGCGGGCCCAGCGGCCCGCGCAACGTCGGTCTGGCCAGGGCGGCCGGCCGCTACGTCTTCTTCCTGGACGCCGACGACCGGCTCGGCCCCGAGGCCCTGGAGCGGATGGTCGCCCTGGCCGACCGGGCCGGTACCGACGTCGTCCTGGGCCGGGTGGAGGGCGTCAACCGCAACGCGCCGAAGTCCATGTGGCGCAAGACCCTGGAGCGCACCGACGTGCACTCCTCGCGCATCAAGTACACGCTCAGCGCCCAGAAGTTGTTCCGCCGAGCCCTGCTCGACCGGCACGGCATGCGGTTCGACGAGTCGCTGTTCACCGGCGAGGACGCGCTGTTCACCATGGAGGCGTACCTGCGGGCCGACGGGGTCTCCGTGCTCGCCGACTACACCTGCTACTACCTGGTGGGCCGCGAGGACGGCAAGCACGTGACGAAGAGCGGGAGTTACACGCTGCGCTTCGACTCCGCGCGCATGCTGATGAACCTGATAGCCGACCTCGTCCCCGAGGGGCCGCGGCGCGACGAGCTGATGCTGCGGCCCTTCACCATCACGCTGCTGCCGCAGTTCGGGCCCCGGTTCCTCAAGGACACCGACCAGGTGCGCCGGCACAAACTGGACCTGGCCAAGCCGCTGATGGACGTCCACTGGAACGAGGGCGTCGCCCGGCGGCTGAAGGTCGAGGAGCGGCTGCGCCTGCACCTGGTGGCCGAGCAACGGCTCGAACCGCTGCTGGACGTCGTGGAGTTCGTGCGGGCCAAGCGGCAGGCCCCGGCCGTGCTGGAGCGGCGGGGCCGCCGCGCCTACCTCGCGTACCCGCACTTCCGTGACCGTGGCACGGGGGTCCCCGACGCCGTGTACCTCGCGGCCCCCCGGGAGGCACGTGCCGTGCCGGGCTACCGCGAGGACACCGGCGACTCGCCCCTGCGGCGGGTCCTGCGCAGAACCCGCCGCCTGCTGTCCCCGCCGGAGAAACCGGCCCGGGACCGCACCGCGGCGGCGGCCTGAGCGGCCCGGATCCCGGACCGCACTACGGCGGCGGCCTCAGCGGCCCGGTCCCGGCCTGCGGGTGGGGACGGGACACCCGGGGGGCTTCCCAGGCCCGCGGGGGCCCTGCTGGAGCCCACAGGGCTCCGCGGGGCCCCGGTTGGGTCTGTGGCCCCGGTTGGGTCTGTGGCCCCGGTTGGGTCTGTGGCCCCGGTTGGGTCTGTGGCCCCGGCTGGGTCTGTGGCCCCGGCTGGGTCTGTGGCCCCGGCTAGGCGTGCAGGCCCGGCTGGGTTTGTGGTCCGGTTGGGTCTGTGGCCCTGGCTGGGCGTGCAGCCCCGGCTGGGCCTGCGGCCCCGGTCGGGTGTGCGGCCCCGGTCGGGTGTGGGGCCCCGGTTGGGCGTGCAGCCCCGGCTGGGTCTGTGGCCCCGGCTAGGCGTGCAGGCCCGGCTGGGTTTGTGGTCCGGTTGGGTCTGTGGCCCTGGCTGGGCGTGCAGCCCCGACTGGGCCTGCGGCCCCGGTCGGGTGTGGGGCCCCGGTTGGGTCTGTGGCCCCGGTTGGGCGTGCAGCCCCGGCTGGGCCTGCGGCCCCGGCTGGGCCTGCGGCCCCGGCTGGGCCTGCACGGGTCCTCGGCGGGGTCTGCGTGGGTCCTCGGCTGGACCCTCGGGCCCCAGTGGGACCCCATGGCCCAGCCCGGACCCCGGCTGGGCTCTGGGCCCAGCGGGGCCACTGCGTGGCGGCCTCAGGCCCTCACGCGCCGAAGACCGACCCCGGCGCGTGAGGGCCGTACCGCACCCGCCTCCCGGCGCACCCCGGCAGATTGCCGGAATTCAGGCCCGGCTCTCCGACTGCGTGGGCGACTGGCCGCGCTGGCCGGGGAGTTCAGCTCCGAGGCGGGGTGCCGTGCGGGAACGGTGGGCCGCCGCGGCGGCGCACAGGGACCGGACGGCCGCGTCGAAGCGCTCCTGGGACGTCGGCTCGGCCGGGCCCAGCAGGCGCTGCTTCAGCTCGGCGCGGGCCGCGGCCAGCTTGTCGAGCTGTGGGTCGCGGACCGACCGAAGCAGGTCCGCGACCCCGGACGCGTCCGGCGCGAGCACCGTCGCCGCCTCCACCGTCGGGAACGCCTGCCGGAACGCCTCCTCGGGCAGCCCGCTGGTGTTGGCCACCGCGTAGGGCTTCTCGCTGGCCAGGAAGTCGCTGATCACGCTGGATACGTCGCTGATCAGCAGGTCGGCCACGTCGAAGCAGGAGTACAGCGCGGGACGGACGTCCGTGACCACCTGGTGCTCCCACTCCGGGAGCGACGCCCAGTACGCCTCCTCCCAGGCCGCCGTGGTCCGCGCCACCGCCTCGGCCCGGCCGGGCTCGGGCGCGGACTGCGCCCGCATCCGCTCCACCTGGTCGGCGGCGGACCGGTAGGTGGCCGCGGTCAGCCGGTCCAGCTCCGCGGTCAGGCGGGCGAGTTCGCCCGACGGCGCCGGCCGCGGCCCGGAACGGCGGCGGTTCGCCGCGCGGATCAGTTCCCGGATGCGCAGGTCGGCGGCGCCCGCCCGCGGGTCCACCGAGCCGGTCAGCGGGTGCGGCTTGTACAGCAGCCGCACCCCCGGGTCGGCGAGCAGCGCCCGGACGAGGTTCTCGCCGGCCGCGACCACCGAGGTGTTGCCCGGGTTGCCGTCCCAGCCCTCCCAGGTGGGCGCGTAGAGCACCGTGGTGTACGGGCCGGCGGGCGGGCCCGAGTAGGGCCGTACGGCGTCCAGTTGCGGGCGGCCGATCTCCACCACGTCCTTGTCCTCCACGCCGACCTCGGCCAGCGCGTACCGTTCGCGCGCCGCCGGACCGGCCACCCACACCTCGTCGTACGCCTTCGCGTAGGGGTTGCAGGAGGACAGCTTGTCGCTCTCGCCGTGGTTGACGAAGGTGTGCTTGATGGTGGGGATGCGCAGCACCTGCGAGGTCTTGCCGGAGTTGGACGGGTGGATGAGGACCTGGAGCGTGGACTGCTCCAGCCGCATCAGCGTGGAGACCTTGGGCAGGCACACGACGGGGATGTCGGTGGGCGCCAGCTTCGGCACCATGAACCGCTCACGGAGGATGATCACCGGACGGGCGTCCAGCTTCGCGAGCGGTTCCAGCCACATGTTCGCCTGGTAGGCGGAGGAGGGGCCGCCGGAGAAGTACAGGCCGACCGTCGGCCGGTAGTCGGCCAGCCAGGCGTCGAACCAGTCGAGCACCTCCTGTTCGTCCGCGGGACGCCGGCCGGGCAGCAGCCGCAGCAGGAGCGCGCCCAGGCCGGTCAGGGCGAGCAGCAGGGACAGGGCCACACCGGCCGCCGCCCACCGGGGGTCGTCGCCGACCGCGGTGGCCGTGAGGCCGGCCGTCGCGGGCAGGCCGACGAGCATCAGCCGGTGCCCGGGGCGGCGCAGCAGGGTGGCGGGGGCGCGGGACAGCCGGAGCGCCGAGGCGTCGATGTTGCGGGTCACCACGGGCAGCGTGCGGGTGCGCCGGACCAGGATCGACACGGCCTGGATGGCGCAGTGCAGGGCGTAGAAGACGAGCAGGCCCGCGATCAGCGGGGCGTACTGGTTCTCGCGGTGCTGTTCACCCAGCCGGAGCAGGCCCACCACCAGCAGCAGGTCGCGCAGCACGTGCCGGACGGTGATGTCCGCGTGGGACTTGGCGAACAGCGTCAGCATGCCGGGCTGCCACCGGTACAGCAGGCCCTCCACCGCCAGGGACGCGGCGGTCGCGGCCAGCAGCAGCGGCGCGTGCGGCAGCAGCGCGCCGGCGGCCTGTGCGACGAAGGCGGCCGCCGGAACGGCGAGGACGAGGAGCTTGGCGGCAATGCGCCGCCGTGGGGACGAGGGTTCGGGCACTGCGGTCACTCCAGGGTTGTCGCAGAACGGGCGCCCGGGTTAACGCGCGCCGCCCTCCGGACGACACGCGGGTGTCCGGAACCCTGGAGTGACCGGTCCGTGCTATGCGGCTCCGGTGCCCTTCGGCGAGGGCTGCCGGCCCGGCTGGAGCGCCCGGCGCAGCGGGCCGCCGACCGCGCGGCGGGCCCGGCGGTAGACGGACGCCCGGGAGGCGATGCCGGCCGCGGCGCTCGCCGCCTTGGCGGAGGCCTTCGCGGACTTGGCGCGGGCCAGCTCGCGCTTCAGCTTGGCGTTGTCCGCGGAGAGTTCGGAGACCCGCCCGTACATCCAGGCGAACCGCTCGGTGAGTTCGTCCATGTCGTTGCGGATCCAGGGGCGGATGCCCGCGGGGAAGGCCAGCGACCGCAGCTTCTCGTCGAAGGCGGCCCCGCCGTCGCCGTGGGTGAAGGTGTTCTGCAGCCCGTTCTTGTCGAGGAACGCGGTGAACCGGTCGAAGCGCTCGCGGTGGTTGCGGGTCAGCGGTCCGAAGTCGGCCTTCTCGTACAGCTCCGCCGGGTCGGTGTCCGGGGCGGTCTGATCCAGCTGCTGGTGCGGTATCTCGAAGTACCGGCACAGCTCCAGCGTGCGCGAGTCGAAGGCCAGCACGGTCGCGGGCGTGCCCGCGAGCAGCGCGGCGATGTTGCCGTGGATGCGCGAGCCGAAGGAGTAGTCGAAGTCCCGCAGGTCGTCGAACCAGGTCTGCGGGTCGATGTACACGCGGACCTTGTCCTCGCGGTACATCGGGTGCTCCGGGTGGGTGGGCATCAGCTTGATGCGGCCCGCCGGGGAGTTGACGTCCCGCCAGTGCAGCTGCTTGGCGTCGGTGAGGTTCTGGCCTATGTAGCGCAGGTGGGGGTAGCGCTCGTGGGCCCGGCCGACGATCCGGTGCAGTCCGCCGCTGCGCATCGCGGTGTGCGAGCCGTTGACCGCGATCCGCGAGTCGGGGGTGAGCGCCGCCGCCTTCTTCTCCACGGTGAGCTTGTCGCCGTGCAGGAACATCGACGGGCAGCCGATGACCTCCACGTCGCGGAAGCCCATCTCGTTGAGGTACTGCTCGGTGAACTCGCCGCGCACGCCGATCGAGGCGCTGTGGTCCAGGACCGCCGAGCAGAAGGCGCGCACGGTCGGCTCCATGGCCTTCAGCCGGGCCGCGTCGTAGTTCACGCCGCTCTGCGCGCCGACGCCGAGGACCACGACCGGGATCCGGAGCTTGGAGATCAGCCGGGTCAGGCGCTGGAGGGCCCCCTCGAACGACGGGCGGAAGGCGTTGGCGAGCGGTACGACGAAGACGTCGTACTCCTCGTTGATGCGCCCGGCCGCCGCCGGGTCCGCCCGCATGCCGTTGGAGACGACCTCCGTGTCCGGCGTCGTGAGGATTTTGTGTGCGGCATCACTGAAGATCAGGTTGCCCGAGTTGGTGGCGATGACATCCCGGTGGAGGGCGTCCTCCACGGGTACTACGTCGAACGGACTCTTGCCCGAACGGAGCAGGATGCGTCTCACGGAGGGCCCTTCACGATCTTGAGATGACACAGATGCTCACAATATGTTTGTCAGTTCTTTAATTTCTAGAGGCAACCAATGCAACCTTTTTCACATGTGCGGTACGTGAGCTTCCGGTTACCGTCGGCCAGCCGTCAGGCCAGCTGTCAGGCCAGCCGTCAGGCCAGCTGTCAGGCCAGCTGTCAGGCCGGCCGTCCGGCCCGCCCGGCCACCCGTCCCGGGGGATGGGCCGACGCGCGACGAGGGGTCCCCTTCGCGTAGATTGCCGACCGGTGGCCGTACGCACATGAGGGGCAGTGGAACAGCGTGGCAGGGGCAAGACAAGCCGTGAGCGGGGCCCGCAGAATCGTCGTCAAGGTCGGGTCCTCGTCGCTGACCACCGCCTCGGGCGGACTGGACGCCGACCGGGTCGACGCCCTCGTCGACGTGCTCGCCAAGGTCCGCAGCGGGGGCGAGCGGGAGATCGTCCTGGTCTCGTCCGGTGCCATCGCCGCCGGACTGGCCCCCCTCGGGCTGGCCCGCCGCCCCCGCGACCTCGCCCGCCAGCAGGCCGCCGCCAGCGTCGGCCAGGGCCTGCTCGTCGCCCGCTACACCGCCTCCTTCGCCCGCTACGGCGTCCGCGTCGGCCAGGTGCTGCTCACCTCCGACGACATGAGCCGCCGCGCCCACCACCGCAACGCCTCCCGCACCCTCGACAAGCTGCTCGCCATGGGCGCCTTCCCGATCGTCAACGAGAACGACACGGTCGCCACCGACGAGATCCGCTTCGGCGACAACGACCGCCTCGCCGCCCTCGTCGCCCACCTGGTCCACGCCGACCTGCTGGTGCTGCTCTCCGACGTGGACGGCGTCTACGACGGCGACCCCGCCAAGCCCGGCACGTCCCGGATAGCCCAGGTGCGCGGCCCCGAGGACCTCGCCCACGTCGAGATCGGCAGCGCCGGCAAGGCGGGCGTCGGCACCGGCGGCATGGTCACCAAGGTCGAGGCCGCCCGGATCGCCGCCGCCGCGGGCATCCCGGTCGTCCTGACCAGTGCCGTCCACGCCGCCGACGCCCTCGCCGGCCACGACACCGGCACCTTCTTCCACCCCACCGGCCGGCGCTTCGCCGACCGGCTGCTGTGGCTGAAGCACGCGTCCACCCCGCAGGGCTCCCTGACCCTCGACGACGGCGCGGTGCGCGCGGTCGTGGAGCGCCGCATGTCCCTGCTGCCCGCCGGCATCGCGGGCGTCGACGGCGACTTCAGTGCCGGGGACCCGGTCGAGCTGCGGGACACCACGGGCCGTGCGGTCGCGCGCGGGCTCGTCAACTTCGACGCCAAGGAGATCCCCCGGCTGATCGGCCGCTCCACCCATGAGCTCGCCCGGGACCTCGGGCCCGCGTACGAACGGGAAGTCGTACACAGGGACGATCTGGTGCTTCTGCATCCGTAATCGGCCGAAACATCCGCCCTCGGTGGTGGACGTTCCGCAAAACCGCCCCGCAAGCCCCGGCGGCCTGCTCAACTTTGTCCCAGGGACACATCCGCCCGACCCGCGGGCCGGTCCGTGCGCGAAGGAGGCCGTCGTGAGACGAGTACGCCCTGGGACGACGGCGTCCCGCGGTGGTGCCGGCTCCCGGGCGGCCGGCGAGGAACGCACCCTCACCAGCGTGGCGGCCGGGGACCGCTTCGACAGCGGAGAACCCCGCGACCTGCCCCGCCTGTGGCACGTCACCCTCAGCGTCTCCGGCGCACGTGCCCCCATCGAGGACGTCCGCCGCGCCCTGGAACAGCTCGCCCACGACCACCCCTTCCTGCTCACCAGCCGCTACGCCGACGACCACGCGGAGATCCGCTACTGGGAGGAGGCCCGCGACCTGCACGACGCCGCGGCCGTGGCGCTGCGCCTGTGGGGGGAGCACCGGCGGACCGCGGGACTGCCGCCCTGGGAGATCGTCGGCCTGGAGGTCATCGACCGGGCCACCTACCACCACCGCGTCGCCGAGGGCCACGGCCCGGTCCGCGCGCACCCCGTCGGGGTCCACCCTTTCTGAGCACGCCCCGGCCGGCCGGACCCCGCCGGGGCCGTCCCGGGGGCGGAGACCTTCGTCTCGGGGTGTGGGATGGGCACCGGTTCCGCCCCCCGGCCGCACTACCCTTCCCTCATGACCACGCTCTCGCCTCTCGACTCGATGTCCCCGGTCAACCAGGCCGCCTACCGGGCCAAGGGCGCCGCCGCCACCCTCGCGCCGCTCCCGCGCGCCGAGAAGGACGACGCACTGCTCGCCATCGCGGACGCCCTCGAGGTCCGCGTCGCCGAGATCGTCGAGGCCAACGCCCAGGACGTGGCCAAGGCCCGCGAGGCGGGGCTGAGCGACGGCATGATCGACCGGCTCACCCTGACCCCGGAGCGGGTCCGCGCCATCGCCTCCGACGTGCGGGACGTCGCCGCGCTGCCCGACCCCGTCGGGGAGGTCGTACGCGGCTCCGCCCTGCCCAACGGCATCGACCTGCGCCAGGTCCGGGTGCCCCTCGGCGTCGTCGGCATCATCTACGAGGGCCGGCCCAACGTCACGGTCGACGCCGCCGCCCTGTGCCTGAAGTCCGGCAACGCCGTACTGCTGCGCGGCTCGTCCTCCGCCTACCGCTCGAACACCGCCCTCGTGCGGGTCCTGCGCGACGCCGTGCACGGCGCCGGGCTGCCCGCCGACGCCGTCCAGATGGTCCCGGGCGAGAGCCGCGACAGCGTGCGCGAGCTGATGCGCGCCCGCGGCCTCGTCGACGTGCTCATCCCGCGCGGCGGCGCCTCCCTGATCAACACCGTGGTGCAGGAGTCGATCGTCCCGGTCATCGAGACCGGCACCGGCAACTGCCACGTCTACGTCGACGCGCAGGCCGACCTCGACATGGCCGTCGAGATCCTGGTCAACTCCAAGACCCAGCGGGTCGGCGTCTGCAACGCCGCCGAGACCCTCCTGGTGCACCAGGACATCGCCGCCGACTTCCTGCCGCGCGCCCTGGAGGCCATGGCCGACGCCGGGGTCACCGTGCACGCCGACGAGCGCGTCATGGCGTACGCGAAGGACTCCCGGGCCACCGTCGTGGAGGCCACCACCGAGGACTGGGAGACCGAGTACCTCTCCTACGACATCGCCGCCGCCGTCGTCGACTCCCTCGACCGGGCCGTCGAGCACATCCGGCTGTGGACCTCCGGGCACACCGAGGCCATCGTCACGGCCTCCCAGCAGTCCGCCCGGCGGTTCACCCAGTTGGTGGATTCCACCACCGTCGCCGTGAACGCCTCCACCCGGTTCACCGACGGCGGCCAGTTCGGCTTCGGCGCGGAGATCGGCATCTCCACCCAGAAGCTGCACGCCCGGGGCCCGATGGGCCTTCCCGAGCTGACCAGCACCAAGTACATCGTCACCGGCGACGGACACGTACGGCGCTGAACCGGCCACGGCAGGGCACCGGACGGGTGCCGGCGAATTTCCGTACCGTCTGCCCAAATTGACCCCCCAGGTCTACTCTGGATCCGTGCCGGAGGACGTGGGGGGCACGCCGTTCCCTGACGGCTGGGAGCCCGACGACGACCACGACCGCGGGGTGACGGACGAAGAGTTCGCCTCCGTGGTCTTCGACGAGGACTTCGTACGCGCGGCCCGGGTGCACGAGCCGACCGCCGTCGAACGCCTCCTGTCCGCCGCCCGGGCCAGAGCCGAGGCCGCCGAGGCGGAGGCTGCCCGCGCCCGTGCCCGCGGGGAGCGCTCCGACGACCGGTACGGCCACCACGGCGCCCTGGGGCCGGACGACGACCCCGACGACGACCTGGACGTCCTGGAGGACGCCCACGGCCAGCGGTACGGCGGACAGGTCCGCTGGCACCGCCCCGTGGCCTGGATGCTCGCCCTCGTGATGGGCATCGGCATGGTCGCGCTGGCCTTCTCCGCCGTCTACCGGGGCGCCTCCTCCCACCGCGAGGAGCCCGTGCCGGCGCCCACCTCGACCGGCCCGGAGCTGGGCGGCGCCGCCGCGGTGCCCTCGGCCTCCGCCGACTACTCCCAGCCCGCCGTCCCGGTGATCCCGCGCAGCCCCTGACACCCGGTACCGCAAGGGTGAGGGCGCGTCAGAAGTTGCGGCGCGGCCGGGCGTTTACCCGAGCGCGCCTAGACCTACCCTGAAGGTATGGCAGGGCCTGCGGACCCACCCGAGGGGACCCCCGAGGGCGCCCCCGGGGGCGGCGAGGACGAGTACCGGTCCGTCGTCTTCGACGAGTCCTTCGTCCGTGCTGCCCGCCTCCAGGAGTTCTCCGCACAGGAACGCATCACCGACCACGCGCCCGCCGTGCGCGACCGCCCCTCGCCGCCGCAGCAGCAGCGGGCCGGGCTGTCCCGGCAGGCCCTCGTCCTCGTCCTGCTGATCGCCGTCGCCTTCGGCACGGCGATCTACATGGGGGTACGCCACCCCTACCGGACACCCGCCGCCGAGGAACCCACCGAACCGCTGCGCATGACCGTCGTCCCGCTCGCCCCCCGGGAGAAGGTGCCCGGGGCCGCCGACCCCGAGCGGCTCTACGCGCACAGCCCGGCCGCGGCGTTCGCCGCCGGCGCCGAGGGCATACCGCTCCCCGCCTCCCGGGGCACCGCCCACTTCTCCGAGGGCCAGGTCGTGACCGCGCTCAGCACCGCGAAGGACTACCTCGTCCGCTCCGCCCTCGACCCCCACGTGCTGACCGGCGGGGACACCCGCTCGGTGCGGGTGCTGCTCGACCCCGGCCAGATGAGCCAGTTCGACCGCAGCTTCGCCCGGCCCACCGCGGACGGACGGCACGCGCCCACCGGATGGCTCGTCCGCTTCGACCCCGCCCGCACGGAGCTCGCCGACGACCGCGTTCGGGTCCGCGGCACGCTCCAGGCCACCGAGACCGGCGCGGGCACCCTCGAGGTCGACGCCGACCACACCTACGTGTACGCGCTGCGGCCGGCCGGCGCCGGGGAGGGCGCCGCCGCGTCGCTGTTCACCGTCCGGCGCGAGCTGCGCTTCCGCTTCGACCGCGACGACCTGCGCCTGCACCAGGTGCAGGTCGTCCTCTCTCACGTCCAGGCGGGCCCCCTGTCCTGCGGGAAGGACTCCGCCGGCCACCTGCGCCCGCTGCTCGCCGGCCAGAGCGCCGACCGGGCCGGCCCCTCCGGCACCGACCCCTACGCCGACGGCGGCGCCCCCGCCCTGTGCGGCTCGCTCTCCCCGGCGGCCCAGCCCCGGCTCTGAGCGCGGCCCCGCGCCGGACACGGCGAGGCCGGGGCCTCCGCGCCGGACACGGGGTGGCCGGGGTTCCCGCGCTGGACATGGCGAGGTCGGGGCCTCCGCGCCGGACACGGGGTGGCCGGGGTTCCCGCGCTGGACATGGCGAGGTCGGGGCCTCTGTGCCGGACACGGGGTGGCCGGGGTTCCCGTGCTGGACATGGCGAGGTCGGGGCCTCTGTGCCGGACGCGGGGTGGCCGGGGTTCCCGTGCTGGACATGGCGAGGTCGGGGCCTCCGTGCTGGACACGGCGAGGCCGGGGTTCCCGCGCCGGACACGGGGGTGGCTGCCGGGGTTCCCGCTGGACACGGCGAGGTCGGGGCCTCCGTGCCGGATACCGCGAGGTCGGGGTTCCCGCGCCGGACACCGAGACGCCGGGGGGCACCCGCGCCGGACACCGAGACGCCGGGGCACCCGCCCCGGCGTCCGGCACAGCGCGCTCACCGCGCCCGGCGGCTCAGGTGTCGTCGCGCGGCGGGCGGCCGCCGTCCCCGTCGCCGGTGCCGGCCGGGCCGGTGCCGTCCGGGCCGCGCGTGCTCTTCGAGCCCCCGGCGGCGAAGCCGCCGAAGCCGCGGCGGACACGGTCGCCCAGGTCACCGGCGCCGCCCGCGATGTCGTTGACCAGCTTCATCAGCGGGTCCTTGGAGTTCCTCACCTCGCCGGCGTAGCTGCTCGCCGACTCCCGCCAGGAGTCCCGCACCGAGGCGTCCTTGTCCTCCTCGCGGCGCGGGTAGTGACCGTCCATGATCCGCTGGAAGTCGCGGGAGGCCTCCCACTTCTTCAGCTCGGCGGCCCGCACGGTCGTGAAGGGGTGCGAGCGCGGCAGCACGTTGAGGATCTTCAGCACGGAGTCGCGCAGATCGCCCGAGGCCTCGTACTCGTCGGCCTGCTCCAGGAACGCGTCCACGTTCATCTCGTGCAGGTGGTTGCCGCCCGCGATCTTCATCAGGCCGCGCATGGACGCCGTCAGGTCCTGGCCGACCAGCAGCCCCGCCCGGTCCGCGGACAGCTCCGACTTGCGGAACCACTCGCGCAGCGCCGTCACGATCGCCATGATCGCGATGTTGCCCAGCGGGATCCAGGCCACCCGGACCGCCAGCGACGTCAGGAACAGCAGGATGGTCCGGTACACGGCGTGCCCGGACAGGGCGTGCCCGACCTCGTGGCCGACGACCGCCCGCATCTCCTCCTCATCGAGCAGCTCGACGAGTCCCGTGGTCACCACGATGATCGGCTCGTCCAGGCCGATGCACATGGCGTTCGGGTTCGGGTCCTGCTTGACGTACATCGGCGGGACCTTCTCCAGGTCCAGGATGTAGCAGGCGTCCCGCAGCATGTCGTTGAGGTGCGCGAACTGCCGGTCGGAGACCCGCACCGAATCGGACAGGAACAGCAGCCGGAGACTGCGCTCGGGCAGCAGACCGCTCAGGGCCTTGAAGACGGTGTCGAAACCGGTCAGCTTGCGCAGCGCCACCAGGGCGGAGCGGTCGGCCGGGTGTTCGTAGGCACGCGAGGAGATCCCGGGGAAGCGCCTGCGCTGCCTGCTCGGCACGCTCTCGTGCCCGTTGTGCTGATGGCCGTCGGACATCTTTCCCCCAGTGCGTCTGGATGACTCGTGCGGATCCCGTACCGCCGTGTGTCCTGCGAGGCGGACCCCAGCCTAGGCGGAGTCGGCGCGACGGGGCAGTGCGGCCGGGCGGACAGCCGGCCGGACCGCGCCGGGACGCACACGGACACCACCGGGCTCCAGGCAGAAGGACGACACAGGCCCCGCAATGGTTGCCCGCCGGGCCCGCCGGGGGCGCGTCGCCGCACCGCAACGGCGGAGTCGGGGTGATCGTCGGGAAGGCCCCCGCTTACGATGTCCGGACGTCCTTATCCCGCCCACACGCGATAGGTCCTGCCGAAGATGAGCTTCCACAGCGCCGCTGCCCAGTTGGTCACTCTCGCCGCCGAGGGCGGAGAGCACAGCGGCAACCACGAAAGTCTGAACCCCTACCTCGCCGGCGGCGGAGCCCTGGTCGCGCTCCTGCTGCTGCTGTGGATCACCACCCGCTTCAACCGGGACCGCTGAGGCCCGTCGACGGCCGTCGCCGCGAAGGGCCCGGCCGGGGCATCGGGGCCGGGCCGGTAGGGTCTGCTCGCATGGAGCAGGACATGCCTACCGGCCCGGCGGACGGCACGGCCGGTGAGACGACACGCGGCGACGGCGGGCGGAGCCCCGCGCTCCGCCGCGCTGCCGGCGGCCCGGGCAGCGGCCCGGCCGGACAGGGCAAGCGCCGTCTGGGTGTCATGGGCGGCACCTTCGACCCGATCCACCACGGCCACCTCGTGGCGGCCAGCGAGGTCGCCGCGCGCTTCCACCTCGACGAGGTGGTCTTCGTGCCCACCGGCCAGCCGTGGCAGAAGAGCCACCGGACGGTCTCCGCGGCGGAGGACCGCTACCTGATGACGGTCGTCGCCACCGTCGAGAACCCGCAGTTCTCCGTGAGCCGCATCGACATCGACCGCGGCGGCCCCACCTACACCGTGGACACGCTGCGCGACCTGCGCGCGCTCAACCCGGACACGGACCTGTTCTTCATCACCGGCGCCGACGCCCTCGCGCAGATCCTCACCTGGCGCGACAGCGAGGAACTGTTCTCCCTGGCGCACTTCATCGGCGTCACCCGGCCCGGCCACCACCTCAGTGACGCCGGGCTCCCCGAGGGCGGGGTCTCCCTCGTCGAGGTGCCCGCCCTCGCCATCTCCTCCACGGACTGCCGTGCGAGAGTCGCCAAGGGAGACCCCGTCTGGTACCTGGTGCCGGACGGAGTCGTGCGCTACATCGCCAAGCGCGAGCTGTATCGCGGCGAGTGAGCGGGAAGGGGCACCGGTGAACGACGGATACGACGCGGGGTACGGGGGCGGCGCGCCCTACGAGCTCGTCGGCTACGACGCGTACGGGCAGCCGGTCTACCGGCAGGTCCCGGTCCAGCAGGCCCCCCAGCAGCCGCCCGCCCACGACCCGTACGGCTCCTACGACCCCTACCAGCAGCAGGCCGGCGTCCCGCAGCCCCCGCACCCGCAGCAGGACCCGCAGGGGTACGGCTACGACCCGTACACCACCGGCGCCGGGCAGCACGCACCGGCGTACGACCCCTACGACCCCTACGGCACCGGGCAGCAGCCGCCCGCCCACGACCCGTACGGCGCCTACGACCCCTACGGCCAGGCCACCGCCCCGGGCGGCGGCACGGCCGCCCCGTACGACCCCTACGGGGAGACCTACGCGCAGAGCGGCACCGGACAGCAGCCCCGGGCCGCCGGGCAGCGGGCCCACATCCCGCAGCAGGCCCGCCCGGTGGACGACGAGGACGCGCCGGCCCCGGACGGCGGGGGGCCGGAGTACCACGGCGGACCGGAGCACGGCGGCGAAGCCGAGTACGACGGCGAACCTGAGTACCGCACCGAGCAGTTCGCCTTCGTCGAGGAGCCGGACGGTGACTCCGAGGACGTCATCGACTGGCTGAAGTTCACCGAGAACCGCACCGAGCGCCGCGAGGAGGCCCGGCGCCGCGCCCGCAGCCGCATCATCGCCCTCACCGTCGTGTTCGCCCTGGTCGTCGCCGGCGGCGTCGGCTACCTCTGGTACGCCGGGAAGCTGCCCGGCCTGTCCGGCTCCGGCTCCGGCACCGGCACCACCACGGCGGCCGGGGCGCAGAAGCGGGACGTGATCGTCGTCCACCTGCACGACACCAAGAAGGGCGGCACCGCCACCGCGCTGCTCGTCGACAACACCACCACCAAGCAGGGCACCACCGTCCTGCTGCCCAACTCGCTCGCCCTGACCGCGGACGACGGCACCACCACCACGCTCGCCAAGTCCGTCGAGGACGACGGCTCCGGCGGCACCCGTAGCGCGCTCGACGCGGTCCTCGGCACCGACATCGAGGGCACCTGGCGCCTCGACACCCCCTACCTGCAGAACCTCGTCGACCTGGTCGGCAACATCGACATCGACACGAACACCGACGTGCCCGACCCCGCCGCCAAGAAGAAGGGCACGGCGCCCCTGGTCCGCAAGGGCAGCAGCCAGACCCTCAGCGGCAAGACGGCCGTCGCCTACGCCACCCACCGCGCCTCCGGCGAGGGCCAGAACGCTCAGCTGGAACGGTTCGGCCAGGTCATGCAGGGCGTGCTGCGCAAGATGACCTCCGACCCGGACGCGGCGACGCTCACCATCCAGACGCTGGGGCAGATCATCGAGCCGCCGCTGACCGACAAGGACCTCGGCTCCTTCCTGGCCCGGCTCTCCGACCTCGCCAAGGGCGGCGACCACAAGACCGCCCTGCTGCCCGTCGAGGACGACGGCACGCTCAGCGCCGAGGCGAGCGACGGCGTGGTCAAGAAGGTCCTCGGCGGCACCGCCAAGAGCCCCGACCAGGACGCGGCGGTCAGCGTCTCGGTGCGCAACGCCACCGGCGTCAAGGACAACACCGAAAAGGCCCGCGTGGTGCTCCTCAACGGCGGTTTCACCTTCCTGGAGGGCGGCACCGCGAGCGCCGAGGCGACGTCCGAGGTGGTCTACGCGAACGCCGCCGACAAGGAGAACGCCGCCGAGGTCGCCAAGACCCTGGGGCTGCCCGCCTCCGCCGTGACCAAGGGCAAGATTTCCGCCAACGCCCGTGTCGCGGTCGTTCTCGGCCAGGACTACGACCCCGGGTCGTAGTCCGGCCGGCCGGGCGCGCACCCCTGTGATCACGGACAATGGCGTGGGGTGCGCGGGGCGGTCCGTGAGACCCTGGGGGTCAACAGACCGCCTACCGAAAGCCTTGTAGTGACCGCTACCGACCGTTCCGTCCAGCTCGTCACCACCGCCGCCCAGGCGGCCGCCGACAAGCTGGCGCACGACATCGTCGCCTACGACGTCAGTGACGTGCTGTCCATCACCGACGCGTTCCTGCTCGCGTCCGCCCCCAACGACCGCCAGGTCAAGTCGATCGTCGACGAGATCGAGGAGCGGCTGGCCAAGGAGCTCGACGCCAAGCCCGTGCGCCGCGAGGGCGACCGCGAGGCCCGCTGGGTGCTGCTCGATTACGTCGACATCGTCGTCCACGTCCAGCACAGCGAGGAGCGGGTCTTCTACGCCCTGGAGCGGCTGTGGAAGGACTGCCCCGAGCTGGAGCTGCCCGCCGACGCCGTGGCCTCCCGCGGCAAGGCCGCCGAGCACGCCCGGCAGCTGGAGGCCGAGGCGGCCGCCGCCGAGGCCGCGGAGCCGGGTGGTGAGTGGCGGTGAGCGCCGCCCCCGAGGCCGCCGGCCGGACCGGCCGGCGGGGCCGCCGCATCATCCTGTGGCGGCACGGCCAGACGTCCTGGAACGTGGAACGCCGCTTCCAGGGCAGCACCGACGTGGAGCTCACCGAGACCGGTGTGTCCCAGGCCCGCCGTGCGGCCCGGCTGCTGGCGGGTCTGAAGCCGGACGCGATCGTCGCCTCCGACCTGAAGCGGGCCGCGGCGACCGCGAGCGAGCTCGCCGCGCTCACCGGCCTGCCGGTGACCCACGACGAGGCCCTGCGGGAGACCTACGCGGGCGCCTGGCAGGGGCTCACGCACGACGAGATCATCGCCCGCCACGGCGACGAGTACCGCGCGTGGAAGCGCGGTGAGCCGGTCCGCCGGGGCGGTGGCGAGCTGGAGACCGAGGTCGCCGACCGCGCCGCTCCCGTGGTGCTGCGGCACGCGGAGAAGCTGCCGGAGGACGGCACGCTCGTCGTGGTCAGCCACGGCGGCACCATCCGCACCACCATCGGCCGGCTCCTCGGTCTCGACCCGCACCACTGGGAGGGCCTGGGCGGTCTCACCAACTGCTGCTGGTCCGTCCTCGGCGAGGGTGCCCGCGGCTGGCGCCTGCTGGAGCACAACGCCGGCACGCTGCCGGAACCGGTGCTCGGCGACGACGACTGACGTTCCGGGACGCCCCCGGCGCGGCCCGGGGCCCGGATTTCACTTTCCGGCAGGTCGCAGGCTAAAGTTCTTCTTGTTCGCCCCGCCGAGCGGGGCGAAACACCATGTGAGCCGATCACATGGGGCAAGGGGCTATAGCTCAGTTGGTAGAGCGCCTGCATGGCATGCAGGAGGTCAGGAGTTCAATTCTCCTTAGCTCCACACGACGAAGATCCCGTCCTCCGCGCGAGGGCGGGATTTTTCGTCACCCGCGCTTGAGCAGGAACGCTCCGCCGGGCGTATACCTCTGCGAGGCGCCGAGCCGTGTCCCGAACGGTACCCCGGCGTCGCTGACCGTATTGGCCCGGTCGTGGCAGAATCAAACGGCCGGAAGGGGGCGCGGCCCGACGGGAGGGAGTTGCGATGCCTGCGAGCATCTTCGAGGAGGTCGACCACCTCCTCGGAGCGGCGGTGACCCGACGTACCGCCACCCGCTTCAGCTGCCCTTCCTGCGGTTCCGCGCACGTCGCCCAGGTCCTCGGGGACAACGGTGGCATCTCCTACGTGTGCACGGCCTGCGGCCACAGCTGGAGCTGAACGATGGGTGCACACAGGCGGAAGTGCGACTGGTGCGGCAGCGGGACGCCGATCGTACGCGACATGGAGCCGATCAATCCCGAGTACCAGTACTGGTGCGAGGAGTGCGCGCGGGCGCTGATCATAAAGGGCGACCCCATCGAGACCTACCGGGAACTCGAGGGCGAACCGATCTACGGCCGGCTGCTCGAGGAACACTGCACGCTGAAGCGGTTCTACTCGTTCGTCACGGCATGAGACCGCAGAGGGCATTTCGGGCATAGCCGAGCGAAGTGAAACCGATTTGGTGTTGGCCCGGGTGGACCGTGTAAAGTTGGCGTCGCCGCCGGGGAGACCGGGCGGCGCGGAACGCGGGGCTATAGCTCAGTTGGTAGAGCGCCTGCATGGCATGCAGGAGGTCAGGAGTTCAATTCTCCTTAGCTCCACAGAAGAAGGCGGATCATCCGGGAGGATGGTCCGCCTTCGGCGTTGTGTGCGGGACCGATGGCCCAGCGGGCCGGAGCCGGCCGAGCGGCCCGGAGCCGTGGCCCCGGGCCCGGTCTCAGCGGCCCAGGGCGCGCCGGCCCCGCCCCTGGGAGAGCACCGGCAGGTTGCGCGAGGGCGCCTTGGCCCGGGGTGCCTCGTCCTCGATGCGCAGCGCCAGCGCCGGGCAACGGCGCACCGCCCGCAGGGCCTTGGCCTCCGCGAACCGCGGGACCTCCGCCTTCGCCACGGTCGGGAAGCCGTCCGCGCCGAGCTGGAACACCTCGGGGAGGATGTCCGCGCACAGGCCGTGGCCCCGGCACAGCGTCCAGTCCACGTAGATCGTCTGGCGGCTGGGGCCGTTCTCCTCGCCTCCGCCGCCCGGGATGCCCGTAGGGGCCCTGCCGCCCTCGAAGAGCGGCAGGACGCCCGCCACGGGCCGTCCGCAGCCGTTGCCGAGGACGTGGGCGGCGAGGTCGTCGGTGAACGCCTTGACGGTGGACTCCAGGAACATGGCGGAGCCGTCCGGGTGCGAGCACGCGCCGCGCCGCTTCACGTTCTTGGCGACCTGCTTGACGGCCTCCAGGGCGGCCGGGCCGCCCCCGTTGAGGATGTCCTCCAGGCCCCGCGCGGCGGCCGGCAGTCCCAGGTAGCAGGGGCCGCACTGCCCGGCGCTCTCCTCGGCCAGCCACTTCGCCACCATCAGCGACTCGCCCAGCGGGCAGGTGTCCTGACTGATCGGCAGGATCGCCCCGGCGCCCAGCGAACCGCCCACCGCGTCCAGGGAGTTGCGGGAGACGATCGCCTCGTTGACGGTGGCCGCGTCGATCCACTTGCCGTGGTACCCGCCGGTCAGCACGCCCTGCGGCACCGGGGGCGCCCCGGCCAGCTGCAGCACGTAACGCAGCGGCACGCCGGTGGGCACCTCGACCACCATCGGGCGGGCCACCGCCCCCGACACCGTCAGCATGACGGTGCCGGGCTCGTCGTACAGGCCGGTGTTGCCGTAGCGCTCCGGGCCGATGCGGGCCGCGATGGCGAGCTGGGCGAACGTCTCGGCGTTGGACAGCAGGGTGGGGGCGCCGCCGACGCCGTTCTTCGAGGCGCTGGTCTTGCGGCCCGGCGGGATGGCCGGCCCGCCGTCGATCGAGCGGATCAGGGAGGCGGCGGCCCCGGTGACCATCCGCACCGGGTTGCGCTGCACGCGGGCGCGCAGCGCCGACCGCCGCCCGTTGCTCAGGCCGCGTTCGGCGAGCGCGGCCTCCATGGAGCGCTGGGTGGACTCCCGGGTGACCCCCACCACGAGCGTGCGGGCCCCCATGGCCTCGGCGCACAACAGCGCGCCGTCCAGGATCAGGTGCGGGGCACGGTTGATCATCACCGTGTCCTTGCGGCAGGCCGGTTCGTCCTCACTGCCGTTGACGACGACGACCGGCCGGACACCGCGCTTGATCGCCGTCTCGGCGACCGAGCGCAGCTTCTTGTGGAAGGGGAAGCCCGCGCCGCCGCGCCCCCTGAGGTTGATGCGTTCGGCGAGCTGGGCGAGTTGTTCGCCGCCCATGGGTTCGAGCGGCCCGTGCACTTTGAGGTGCATCTGGAGGTCGAGCCGGTCGACAAGGTCGAAGCCCGACGTGAGCTGGGGAAGGCCGACGACGCGGACTTCGGGGACGTCGGGCAGGGCCTCGTTCACTTAAAGCCTCCGGAAGGCGTGTTCCAAGGTTCGCCCGATCCCGGTGCGTCGAAGTCGTAGGTCGACGACGGCGACGCACCGGGGCGTGTTTCAGTGGCGGGACCGCTGTTGTACGTGTCATCCGGGTTGTACGTGCCGTAGAGGCCGTTCGTCTCACCGGTGTCGTACACATCACGTGAACCGTACGGTGCCGCGGGCGAATTGTCGTAGGTGGGGATGTTGTATCCGGTGTCCTGGAGCGGGTCGTAGGCCGACGGCGGGGCCTCGCCGACGGGCGGCGGGGACGGGATCGGCCAGCTGCCGGACGTGCTGGAGGCCCCGTCGACGCGCGGGACCGCCTCCGTCGGCTGGAGGTCCGGCGGCAGTTCCATGCGGGCGGTCTGGTCCGCGGCGAACGGCTGCTGGGGCGCGGCGGGCGCCGACACCGCGCGGTAGGCGGCGGCGAAGCCGCTCGCCGGTTCCGGCGCGGGCCGTTCGGCGGTCTCGTACAGCGGACCGGAGGGGCCGGGCGCCCCGGTGAAGGCGGGCGGCGTCGCGCCGCGCGGCCGGGACTCGCGGGGGGTGTCGTAGCCGGCGAGCGCGTTCTCGGCGGTCCGGGAGCGGCTCTCCTCCAGCCGGTCCCGGCCGCTCTGCTGGTCCAGGCCGGCGACCAGGCCGGACAGCCGGTCGGCGATCTTGCGCTTGACCGGGCGCGGGGAGGCGCGCAGGACCAGGGCGGTCATGACGCCGAGCACGGACAGGCCGTAGAGGATCAGGAAGACCGGCTTGGCCGCGCGACCCGCGTAGAGCCCGTGCACGAGGGCGGCGCACCAGGCCGGATAGGCCAGCATGTGCATGGCCCGCCAGCGGGCGGCGACCGGGGCCGGGGTGGCGAAGCGGTTGCGCAGGATGCCGGTGATGCCCACGAAGATCATCAGGAAGCCGGCCAGGGTGCCCAGGCCGATCAGGAAACTTCTCCCCATGACGGCCTCGTCGTCGGTGAGGGCCAGCCCGAAGGGGATCACCGCCGCGATCCAGGAGACGTGGTCCTGGCCGATCTTGATGCCGATGTGCACCAGCAGGAAGACGATCGAGGCGACCGCCGTCGTCCGGTGCACCGCCTGGGCCAGGATCCGCTGGCGGGGGCCGAGCAGGATCCGGTCCTGGGCCACGAGCCCCCAGATCACCGAGCAGCTCAGGCAGACCAGCGACAGGACGCCGACACCGAAGCTCAGGAACTCGGCGAGCCAGTCGTCCGCGGTGCTGTCGTGCGGGTTCATGACGCACCTCCCGGCGTCATGACTCGGAGCGGGCACAGCGGAGCCGCAGCCGACCTGCCCCGTGCGGGGGGTGGGCTGCTGTCTGGGCGACGGTTCATGGGGCAACTCCGAGGTATCGGTAAAGCGGTCCCGGGCCGAACTCTAAGCCCGGTCGTACCGATCAGTACGAGGTTTGAGTTATTGCGCTGTTACCAAAGGATCATCCGCTCGTTGTAATGCCCTTTAGTGTCTGTTACGCGAAGTAACCTTTGACCGAAATTCAGTCAACAGGCCGCGGCGCCCGCTCTCCGGAGGCCCCCGGCGGTCCGCGCGGCGTCCGTAACGGCGTCGCGACGCGCTCCGCGCCTGCGGTATTCTTGCGCCATGCGTGCCGTACGCCTCCTGCTTAGCGAGCCGCGCTGATCAGTCCCGACCGCCATCGACGGACGGTCGGAATCGGCGCGGCGTCCCCTCCTGTGCGAGGGGTTTTTTCATTTCCGGCAGCCGCAGGCGCAGGCAGAGACGATCGATGGAGCTTTGAGGATCATGAGCGAGACGAACCCCGCGGCCGCGGAGGCCGCGCCGTACCGCTACACGGCCGCCCTGGCCGCCGAGATCGAGGCACGCTGGCAGGACTTCTGGGACGCCGAGGGCACCTACGCCGCGCCCAACCCCAAGGGCGACCTGGCCGGTGACCCGGAGCTGGCCGCCCGGCCCAAGAAGTTCATCATGGACATGTTCCCGTACCCCTCCGGCGCGGGACTGCACGTCGGCCACCCCCTGGGCTACATCGCCACCGACGTCTACGCCCGCTTCCAGCGCATGACCGGGCACAACGTCCTGCACACGCTGGGCTTCGACGCCTTCGGCCTGCCCGCCGAGCAGTACGCCGTGCAGACCGGCACGCACCCGCGCGTGTCCACCGAGGCCAACATCGAGAACATGACGTCCCAGCTGCGCCGGCTGGGCCTGGGCCACGACAAGCGCCGGTCGTTCGCCACGATCGACCCGGACTACTACAAGTGGACCCAGTGGATCTTCCTGCAGATCTTCAACTCCTGGTACGACGAGGACGCCCGCCGGGCCCGCCCGATCGCCGAACTGGTCGAGCAGTTCGCCTCCGGTGAGCGCCCCGTGCCCGGCACCGACCGTGCCTGGGACGACCTGAGCGAGGCCGAGCGCGCCGAGGTCCTGGGCGAGTACCGGCTGGCCTACGCCTCCGACGCGCCGGTCAACTGGTGCCCCGGCCTGGGCACCGTCCTGGCCAACGAGGAGGTCACCGCCGAGGGCCGCTCCGAGCGCGGCAACTTCCCCGTCTTCAAGGCGAAGCTGCGCCAGTGGAACATGCGGATCACGGCCTACGCCGACCGCCTGCTGGACGACCTGGACGCCCTGGACTGGCCCGAGGCCATCAAGCTGCAGCAGCGCAACTGGATCGGCCGCTCCGAGGGCGCCCGCGTCGACTTCCCCATCGACGGCGAGAACATCACCGTCTTCACCACCCGCCCCGACACCCTGTTCGGCGCCACCTACATGGTGCTGGCGCCCGAGCACCCGCTGGTGGAGAAGTTCACCCCGGCCGCCTGGCCCGAGGGCACCCACGACGTGTGGACCGGCGGCCACGCCACCCCCGCCGAGGCCGTCGCCGCCTACCGCGCGCAGGCCGCCTCCAAGTCCGACGTGGAGCGGCAGGCCGAGGCCAAGGACAAGACCGGCGTCTTCACCGGCGCCTACGCCGTCAACCCGGTCAACGGCGAGCGGGTGCCCGTCTTCATCGCCGACTACGTCCTGATGGGCTACGGCACCGGCGCGATCATGGCCGTCCCCGCGCACGACTCCCGCGACTTCGCCTTCGCGCGCGCCTTCGAACTGCCCATCGTCTGCGTGGTGGAGCCCACCGACGGCCGCGGCACCGACCCGGCGGCCTGGGACGACGCCTTCGCCTCCTACGACGCGAAGGTCATCAACTCCACCGGCGACGGCGTCACCCTGGACGGCCTGGGCGTCACCGAGGCCAAGGCCCGCATCACCGAGTGGCTGGAGCGCGAGGGCCACGGCGAGGGCACCGTCAACTTCCGCCTGCGCGACTGGCTGTTCAGCCGCCAGCGCTACTGGGGCGAGCCCTTCCCCATCGTCTACGACGAGGACGGCGTCGCCCACGCCCTGCCCGAGTCGATGCTGCCGCTGGAGCTGCCCGAGGTCGAGGACTACTCGCCGCGCACCTTCGACCCGGACGACGCCGACACCCAGCCCGAGACGCCGCTGTCGCGCAACGAGGACTGGGTGAACGTCACCCTGGACCTGGGCGACGGCCGCGGCCCGCGCCGCTTCCGCCGCGAGACCAACACCATGCCCAACTGGGCCGGTTCCTGCTGGTACGAGCTGCGCTACCTGGACCCGCACAACTCCGAGAAGCTGGTCGACCCGGAGATCGAGCAGTACTGGATGGGCCCGCGCGAGGGCATGCCGCACGGCGGCGTCGACCTGTACGTCGGCGGCGCCGAACACGCCGTGCTGCACCTGCTGTACGCCCGCTTCTGGTCCAAGGTGCTGTACGACCTGGGCCACATTTCCTCGGCCGAGCCGTTCCACAAGCTGTTCAACCAGGGCATGATCCAGGCCTACGTCTACCGCGACAGCCGCGGCATCGCGGTGCCCGCCGCCGAGGTGGAGGAGCGTGACGGCGCCTACTGGTACCAGGGCGAGAAGGTCTCCCGGCTGCTGGGCAAGATGGGCAAGTCCCTGAAGAACGCGGTCACTCCGGACGAGATCTGCGCCGAGTACGGTGCCGACACCCTGCGTCTGTACGAGATGGCGATGGGCCCGCTGGACGTCTCCCGGCCGTGGGACACCCGCGCCGTGGTCGGCCAGTTCCGTCTGCTGCAGCGGCTGTGGCGCAACGTGGTCGACGAGACCACCGGCGACCTGACCGTGGTCGACGCGGAGCCCGACGAGGACACCCTGCGCGCCCTGCACAAGGCCATCGACGGCGTCCGCCAGGACCTGGAGGGCCTGCGCTTCAACACCGCCATCGCCAAGGTCACCGAGCTGAACAACCACCTGACCAAGGCCGACGGCGCCGTACCGCGGTCCGTCGCCGAGGCCCTGGTGCTGCTGACCGCGCCGCTGGCCCCGCACATCGCCGAGGAACTGTGGCGCAAGCTGGGCCACACCGACTCGGTCGTCCACCAGGACTTCCCGGTCGCCGACCCGGCCTACGTCGTCGACGAGACCGTGACCTGCGTCGTCCAGGTCAAGGGCAAGGTCAAGGCCCGCCTTGAGGTGTCCCCGGGCATCTCCGAGGACGAGCTGGAGAAGGCCGCGCTGGCCGACGAGAAGGTCGTGGCCGCGCTGAACGGCGCCGGCATCCGCAAGGTCATCGTGCGGGCGCCGAAGCTGGTGAACATCGTTCCGGCGTGACGGCTCCGGCCGGCGGCGGCGACCGGCCGTGAGGGGCCGTGACCTTCACGGTGCACGGTGACGGTGTGCGGTGATGGTGCGCCGTGACGGTGCGCGGTGATGGTGCGCCGAGACGGTGCGCGGTGATGGTGCGCCGTGAGGATCGGCGCTTTCGGGGTAGTCCCCTACGGGCAGGTTCGGGGTTCGGACGGAACTCCGGACCTGCCCGTTGCGTTTACCGTTGAAGAGCGGCGCGGAGCGCGCCGGCAACAGGCCGAAGGGCCCGGAGGAGGAGCCTCGTGGAAGCAGTGATCGCAGTGCTCGCCCTGCTTTTCGTGCTCTTCGTGGTACTCGGTGCCTACGCCACCGTGAAGGTGGTGGGCGCCGCCAAGCGCAGTGCCGACCGCCACATCACCCAGGCCCGCCGCACCGTCGAGGACCACACCCTCAAGGCCAAGGCGCTCGGCCGCCCCGGCCCCGCCGGCGAGATCGCCCAGCTCCGCCTGAAGCTGCGCACCTCCATGCGGGCCACGCAGGAGGCGCTGGAGACCGCCGCCACCGAGGACGGGTCCGTCAAGGAGTCCCTCGGCCTCTTCGAGCGGCTCAGCGCACACGGCCGCGAACTGGACGACGAACTCCGCCGCCTGGAGTCCGACCCCGACCGCGCCACCCTCGCCTCCCGCCTGCCCGACCTGCGCGAGCGCACCGAGCGCATCACCCACTCCGCGGACTCCCTGCGCTGGGCGGCCCGCGACCGCGCCCGCCGCTTCGCGGACGACGACCTGGACTCGCTGAGCGCCCAGATCGACATGGAGGCCGGCGCGCTGCGGCACTGGACGACCACCGACCAGCCCACCGCCCCGACCGCTCCGCCCCGCGACGGAACACCGGCCGCCGACACCCCCACCACCCGGCCGACCTGGCCGGACGCCGCGGGACAGACCGCCGCGCGGCAGCCCGAGGCCGAACCGGCCCGGCCCGCCATCACCCCGCCCGCGCCGCGCCCCGTCCACCCCTGGCAGAAGAAGGCCCGCCCCGAGAGCACGACTTGATCCGGACACGGCCGCGCCCGGCGCCCCGGCCCGGGCTGCCCTCAGGGCACTACGGCAGGTAACCTCCAGCTCATGTCCCGCCATGTCGCGATCGTCACCGATTCAACGGCCTACCTTCCGGCCCGGACGATGGAGCGGCATCGCATCACGGCGGTACCCCTGACCGTGGTCCTCGGCGACCAGGCCCTGGAAGAGGGCACGGAGATCTCCACACGATCCCTCGCCCAGGCACTGCAGAAGCGCCGACCGGTCACGACCTCGCGGCCCGGCCCCGAGGTCTTCGACGCGGCCTACCGCAAGGTCGCCGAGTCCGGCGCCGACGGCATCGTCTCCCTGCACCTGTCCGCCGAGCTGTCCGGCACCCACGACGCCGCCGTCGTCGCGGCCCGCCGGGCCCCCGTCCCGGTACGCGTGGTGGACACCGGCATGATCGCGATGGCGCTGGGCTTCTGCGCCCTGGCCGCGGCCGAGACCGCCGAGGCCGGCGGCACGGTGGACGAGGCGGTCACCGCAGCGGAGAAACGCGCGGCGGGCACGGCCGCCTACTTCTACGTCGACACCCTCGACTACTTGCGCCGCGGCGGCCGCATCGGCGCGGCCCAGGCCCTGCTCGGCTCGGCCCTCGCCGTGAAGCCGCTGCTGCAGCTCGTGGGAGGCCGGATCGAGCCCCTGGAGAAGGTGCGCACGGCCTCCAAGGCCATCGCCCGCCTGGAGGAGATCGCCGCCGAACGGGCGGGCGGCGCCGAGGTCGACGTCGCCGTCCACCATCTCGCCGCCCCGGAGCGTGCCACTGCCCTCGCCGACCGGCTCCGGGACCGGCTGCCCGGCCTGGCCGACCTTCACGTCAGCGAGGTGGGCGCGGTGATCGGGGCGCACACGGGGCCGGGGCTGCTGGGGGTCGTCGTCTCGTCGCGGTGAGGGGCCGTGCGCTGTGGTTGACCGCTCGGGTTCCGTTCGGGTGACGGGGTTTTCCACAACCGGTCGGTAGTCCACGGGATTTGAGCAAGATCATCGCGAATCGGCCGGGTGTCCGATGCTCCTCGCATGGCACTTCGATCACGTTCACGCACGGCGGCGGCGAGCAGCGGTCCCGGCCGGGGCACGACGTCCGATGGCCGGGTCCGGCACGGTGGCCCCGCCGGTCCCGGCCGTCGGGGCGCACGGGGACGGCACAGCTACCGGCCTTCGGACCGCACGGCCTCGGCCGTCCTGCTCCGCCGGCGCGCGGAGACGCTGTTCGGTGAGGGGGAGGCGCGGGGCAGGGGTGTCAAGGGCGATGACGGCGGAGCCGTGGGCGGCGGGAGCGGTGACGGTCGGGCCGCGGGATGCGTTCCGTCGGGTGCGTTGGCTGCGGGTGCGCCGGCGGACGGGCCGTCGGCCGGGGTCGTAGGCGCCACCGGAGGAAGGCCGGGGCCGGCGCCGAGGCGCGTCCCGCGCTGGGCGGTGGCCACGGCGACGGATGCCGGTCCGCGCACGGACAGTGCCGCGAGCGCGGGCCACGGTGCACGCCCGGGAGCGCGTACCGGTGCGCACGCGGCTGCGGCTGCGGATGCGGATGCGCGGGCCGATGCGCACCCCAGGGCAGGGCGGGCCCGGGACCTCGACCCGATGGTCAGGCACCCGGATCCTCTGACGACCGCAGCGCCCGACGAGGAGGCTGACGCCCCCCAGCGCGGTGAGCGGTTCGGACTCGCCCTGCGGGAGCGGCTGCCGTTGTGGGTCCGCACCCGCTGCGGACTGGAGCGGCGCAATGTGATCGCGCTGACGGTGGTGTGCGTGATCGCCGTGGCCTTCGCCGCTCACCACTTCTGGTCCGGGCGGACCCAGCCGGTGCGGGCACCGGAGGTACTGCGGGCCGCCTCGCCGCATCCGTCGGCAGGGGAGAGCGGGGCAGGGGACGCGGAGGCCGGGCCGGGTGCCGTCTCCGGTGCTCAGCCGCCCGCCGGCTCCGCGGGCCCCGGGATCCTGGTCGACGTCTCCGGCAAGGTCCGCGATCCGGGCGTGCACCGGCTGCCCGCCGGGGCCAGGGTCGAGGACGCGCTGCGCGCGGCGGGCGGGGTACGGCCGGGCACGAAGACGGACGGGCTGAACCGGGCCAGGTTCCTGGTGGACGGGGAGCAGGTGGTGGTCGGGGGCCCGGCGCCCCCGGCCGGCGCGGCGGGCACGGCCGGCGGCGCCGCCGGTGCAGGCAGCCCAGGTGGCCCGGCGGGCGCAGGACCCGTGACGCCCGTGTCGCTCAACACCGCCACCGCGGACCAGCTCGACACCCTGCCCGGCGTCGGCCCCGTGCTGGCGCAGCACATCATCGACTACCGCACCCGCCACGGCGGCTTCCGCTCGATCGACGAACTCCGCGAGGTCAACGGCATCGGCGACCGCCGCTTCGCGGACCTGCGGGACCTGGTCCGGCCATGAGGCACCCCGTTCACGCCGCCTCCGGGCACCGCCTCGGCGCGTCCCACCCGCGGCAGGAGGCACCGGCCGACCTCCGCCTCGTCGTTCCCGCACTCGCCGTCTGGGCCACGGCCGCGCTCACCCTGCACGCCACGCCCGGCCGGGTGGCGGCGGTGGCGGTGCTCGCCGGCACGGGTGCGGGCGTCCTCCTCCTGCTGCACCGCAGCCGACGGGACGAAGACGGCGCAACCACCCGAGCAGACCGGGGCGGCTCCGTCCCCACCGAGGGCCGGATCACCGCCGCCGCCGCGCTGCTCGGCATCGCCACGGCCGCCGTGGCGGCCGGTCTGCACGGCGCCGACCTGCGGCGCGGCCCGGTCCCGGCCCTGGCGCGGGAGTACGCGCGGGTGACGGCGGAGGTGGAGATCACCGCCGACCCCCGGCGCGCCCGACCGAGCCCCGGCGGTGGCGGCTTCACCCCGCCCTCCCTCCTCATCGAGGCCGACGTGCGGACGGTGGAGCGGGCGGGCGAAGCCCCCGTCGAGGTCCGCACCCCGGTCCTGGTGATCGTCGACGACCGCTCCACCGGACGCGACGGCGTCGCCCCCGCCCGGGCACACCCGGAACCTGAAGCCTCCCCCTGGCTCGCGCTCCTGCCCTCCACCCGGTTACGGGTCGAGGCACGCCTCACGCCGACGACGTCCGGCGACCGGTTCGCCGCCGTGCTGAGGACCAAGGGCGCCGGCGGGCCGGAGGTCGTGGGGGAACCGTCGGGAGCGCAACGGCTGGCGGGAAGACTCCGCGCCGGACTGCGCGAGGCCACCGACGACCTGCCCGCCGACGCCCGCGCCCTGCTGCCCGGGCTGGTCGTGGGCGACACCGCCCGGGTCCCCCCGGACCTCGACGAGGCGTTCCGGGAGACGGACCTCACCCACACGCTGGCGGTGTCCGGGGCCAACTTCACGATCCTCCTCGCCCTGTTCCTGGGTCCTCCCGGCCTCGCGCAGCAGGCCGAGCGGCGCGGACTCGCGCCTCGCATCGGCCTGACCCTGCGGGGGACGGCGGTGCTCGGCGGGGCGCTCTCGCTCGCCTTCGTGATCGTGTGCCGCCCCGACCCGAGCGTCCTGCGGGCCGCCGCCTGCGGGTCGGTGGCCCTGCTCGCGCTCGCCACCGGCCGCCGCAGATCGCTGATCCCGGCGCTGGCCGCGGCGGTCCTGCTGCTGGTCCTGTACGACCCGTGGCTGTCGCGCAGTTACGGCTTCCTGCTCTCCGTCCTGGCCACCGGCGCGCTGCTCACCCTGGCCCCTCGCTGGAGCGCGGGACTGCGGCAGCGGGGTCTGCCGCCCCGGCTCGCCGAGGCGCTGGCCGCCGCCCTCGCCGCGCAGGCGGTGTGCGCACCGGTGGTCGTCGTGCTGTCGGCCCGGGTGAGTCTGGTGGCGGTGCCGTGCAACCTCCTCGCCGAGGCCGCGCTCGCCCCGGCCACCGTGCTGGGCTTCCTGGCCCTGGCCGCCGCCCCGGTCGCCATGCCGGCGGCGAAGGCGGCGGCCTGGTGCGCCGGCTGGCCCGCCGAGTGGATCGCGGGCATCGCCCGCACCGGGGCGGCGCTGCCCGGGGCGGGGGTGGACTGGCCGGGCAGCTGGGCCGGGGCGGCCCTCCTCGCCGTGGTCACCCTGGCCGTGCTGCTCGTCGGCCGACGGCTGCTGCGGCACCCGTGGTGGTGCGGGCTGTGCGCGCTGCTGCTGGTCCTGGTGGTGGTGCGCCCGCCCCCGCTGGCCCGGGTGATCACCGGTTGGCCGCCGCCGGGCTGGCGGATGGTCATGTGCGACGTGGGCCAGGGCGACGCGCTGGTGCTGGCGGCGGGTGAGGACACCGCGGTGGTCGTGGACACCGGCCCCGACCCGGCCGGCGTGGACCGCTGCCTGCGCTCCCTGGGCATCACCAGGATCCCGCTGGTCGTCCTCACCCACTTCCACGCCGACCATGTGGCGGGCCTGCCCGGAGTGCTGCGCGGGCGCTCGGTCGGTGCGATCGAGACCACGGGGCTGGCGGAGCCCGCCGGGCAGGCCGCGTTCGTCCGCCGGCTCGCTGCCGCCGCCCGCATCCCGGTGACCCGGGCCGTCACCGGAGAGCGGCGGCGCGCGGGCGGCGGCCTGTCCTGGGAAGTGCTCTGGCCCCCGCCGGACGCTCCAGCGGCCCCACCAGGGCAGCCCTTCCCGCCCTTGGCACCGGCACCCGTGCCCGAGGGGCCGAACGACGCGAGCGTCGCCCTCCTCGTCCGCACCGGCGGCCTGCGCCTGCTGCTGCTCGGCGACCTCGAACCCCCGGCCCAGCGTGCCCTGGTGAGGTCTCCGGCCGCAGGCTCCCTGGCCGACGTCGACGTCCTGAAGGTCGCGCATCACGGCTCGGCCCACCAGGACCCGGGCCTGCTGCGCCGAGCGGCGCCGAGGCTGGCCCTGATCAGCGCGGGCCAGGACAACCCGTACGGGCACCCGGCCCCGCGCACGGTCGCCGCACTGAGGGCGGGCGGGGCAACGGTCCTGAGCACCGACCGGGACGGGGACCTGGCGGTGGTGGGGGCAGGGGAGGGGCTGATGGCGGTGCGGAGTTGAGGGGTGCGCGGCGAGGCGGCAGTGGATCCGGCGGACCGGTGTCCGCAGGCCGTCGGCCCGCGCAAGACTGAGGGCATGGACGCGACCCGGATCGATGCCTACCTGTCCCGCCTCGGCGCCGAGCGCCCCGCACGGCCCACCTCGCAGGCGCTGCGCGAGCTGCATCTGCGGCACCTGCGGACCGTGCCGTTCGAGAATCTCTCGCTGCACCTCGGCGAGGAGATCGTGCTGGACGAGAAGCGTCTGGTCGACAAGGTGGTGGGAGCCCGGCGGGGCGGGTTCTGCTACGAACTCAACGGGGCCTTCGGGGCGTTGCTCGCAGCCCTCGGCTACGACGTGACCCTGATGGCGGCCCGGGTGCACGGGGACGGGGGCCGGCTCGGCATCCCGTACGACCATCTCGCGCTGCGGGTGCGGACGGTGGACGGCGGTGACTGGCTGGCCGACGTCGGGTTCGGGGCGCACTGCCATCTGCCGCTGGCCTTCCAGGACCGGGGGGACCAGGCCGACCCCGGGGGCACCTTCCGGATCGCCGTGGCGGCACCGGACGCGGCCGGGGTGCGGGGCGGGCACGGTGAGGTGCCGGACGCCGCGGACCTGGACGTGAGTGTGGACGGGCGGCCGGTGTACCGGCTGGAGATGCGGCCGCGGGCCCTCGGCGACTTCACGGCCGGGGTGTGGTGGCACAGCACCTCGCCCGTCTCCCATTTCACCCGCTTCCTGGTCTGCTCCCGGGTGACCGACGACGGCGGGCGGATCACCCTCAGCGGCAGACGGCTCACGGTCACCGCCCCGGACGGTGCCCGCCAGGAGCGCGCCCTGGAGCGGGACGAGGAGGTGCTCGCGGTGTACCGGACCCGGTTCGGGATCGAGCTGGAGGCGGTGCCGGAGGTGCGGGGGACCGGGCCGAACGGCTGACCCCGGTGCCGGACAATGGCTCGCGTGAGCGATGTACGACATGTGCTGGTGCTGCCCGACCGGGATGCCGCGGAGGAGGTCGTGGAGGTCTTGGGGGAGCGGTTCCGGATCGACGAGGAGCCGCTCGTCGTCCGGGACGCGCTGGCGGGTGAGGACGATGCCGAGGACGCCCAGTGGCTGGTCGTCCTCCGCGACGAGAAGGGCGTGCTGAATCCCGGGGAGCTGGATGCCTTCGCCGGTGAGTGGGAGGGCTGGCGGGAGGAGCCGTAGGGGCGGTGGGTTCGTCTTTCCGGGGTCGGAGCCGTAGGGGCGGCGGGTTCGTCTCTCCGGGGCCGGAGCCGTAGGGGCGGCGAGCCTGTCTCCCCGGGCCGCCCCTCGTTGTCGGTGGTGCGTGGGATGCTGGTCGCGATGGCCAGGAAGAACGCATCCGACGACCCCCTCGCCCCGGTGACGCTTGCCGTGGGCCAGGAGGACCTGCTGCTGGACCGCGCCGTGCGGGAGGTGGTGGCCGCCGCGAAGGCCGCCGACGCCGACACGGACGTGCGGGACCTCAGCTCCGACCAGCTCCAGCCGGGCACGCTCGCCGAGCTGACCAGCCCGTCGCTGTTCGCCGAGCGCAAGGTCGTGGTCGTGCGCAACGCGCAGGATCTGTCGGCGGACACCGTCAAGGACGTGAAGGCGTACCTCGGGGCACCCGCCGAGGAGATCACGCTGGTCCTGCTGCACGCGGGCGGTGCCAAGGGCAAGGGCCTGCTGGACGCGGCGCGCAAGGCGGGGGCGCGGGAGGTGGCGTGCCCGAAGATGACCAAGCCGGCCGACCGGCTGGCGTTCGTGCGGGGCGAGTTCCGCACCGCCGGGCGGTCCGCCACCCCGGAGGCATGCCAGACCCTGGTCGACGCCATCGGCAGCGACCTGCGGGAGCTCGCGTCGGCGGTGTCCCAGCTGGCCGCCGACGTCGAGGGCACCATCGACGAGGAAGTGGTCGGCCGGTACTACACGGGCCGGGCGGAGGCGTCCAGCTTCACCGTCGCCGACCGCGCTGTCGAGGGACGGGTGGCGGACGCGCTGGAGGCGCTGCGCTGGTCGTTGTCGACGGGCGTGGCCCCGGTGCTGATCACCAGCGCGCTCGCGCAGGGCGTGCGGGCCATCGGCAAGCTGTCGGCGGCGCGCGGCGGCCGGCCGGCCGACCTGGCCCGGGAGCTGGGCATGCCGCCGTGGAAGATCGACCGGGTGCGGCAGCAGGCGCGGGGCTGGACGCCGGACGGCGTGGCGGTGGCGCTGCGCGCGGTGGCCGAGGCGGACGCCGGGGTCAAGGGCGCCGGGGACGACCCGGAGTACGCGCTGGAGAAGGCGGTCGTCACCATCGCCCGCGCGGCCCGGTCCCGCGGCCGGGCCTGACGCGGAGGACCGCCCGGGCTCCCCCCGGCTTCCCCCGGGCTCTCGCGGCGGACCCCTTCCTGGCTCTCCCGGCGGAGCCCGGCCCGCGGCGCACCGTGATCGAGTCGCCCCGGGCGCGGTGAGGAGGAGAATCGGGTGCATCAGCCGTCACTCGCCCAGGCAAACCGGAGAGGTGGCGATCGTCATGGCTGAACACCCGCACGCACAGCTCGTCCGCAAGGGCTACGAGGCTTTCACCCGGGGTGACATGGACACCCTGCGCACCTTGATGGCGGCGGACTGCACACACCACGTACCCGGCAGCCACGCCCTGTCGGGCGACTTCAAGGGCCAGGACGCGATCATCGAGATGTACGGGCGGCTCGCCGAGGAGACCGGCGGGACGCTCGACGTCGGGATGGAGCACATCCTCGTCGACGGCCGGGGCCACGCGGTGGCCGTCCACCGCTTCCGGGCCGAGCGGCAGGGCCGCAGGATCGACGAGGCCGGTTGCATCGTTTTCCGCATCGTCGGCGACAAGATCACCGACCTCGACGAGTGCGTGGAGGACATCGACACGGCCAACGAGTTCTGGTCGTAGAGCCGGTCGCCGCCCCCGCCCCATGATCCCTGGGAGCGCAGCCGACCCCGCCAAGCCGGAGGACACCGCCAAGCCCGAGGACCCGCCGAGCCGGAGGACCCCGCCGAGCCGAAGGACACCGCCGAGCCGAAGGACCCCGCCCGGTCCCCCGGGGAAGGGGGCGGACGGGGTCCTCCGGTGAAGCCGTTGAGCCCGTACCCGCGTGGCGAACGCAGGCCGCGTACGGGCTCGGGGTGCCGGTCGGGGGCGGATGAGAGAGGGCCCGCCCGGGGTCCTTCCGGCGATCAGATCAAAGAGTGGTTCAGCCCTTGACGGACGCGACCTTCTGCGCCAGCGCCGACTTCTTGTTGGCGGCCTGGTTCTTGTGGATGACGCCCTTGGAGACGGCCTTGTCGAGCTGACGCGCGGCGACGCGCTGGTACTCGGTGGCCTTCTCGACGTCACCCGCGGCAGCGGCCTCGCGGGCCTTGCGGATCGCGGTCTTCAGAGACGACTTGACGGCCTTGTTGCGCAGCCGCGCCTTCTCGTTGGTCTTGTTCCGCTTGATCTGGGACTTGATGTTCGCCACGAATGAGCCTCTACAGTTCTGGCACGGTGCCGTCCGGTGCCGCGGACATGCGGCGCCGCACGAATCCGTGCCGGGTGATTTTTTCAGACGTGCCTCGCGCTGAGAGGGCATGAGACACAGCCCCCCACACTAGCAGTGGCCCTTTCGGTGGCCCAAACCCGTTCCGGGTCGCCACCCGTGGGACCATGGAAGCTACGTAACGATCCGACCCGAGACCGCAGACGCACAAGCACACGTATGCGGACGCCTCAAGAATCAGGACCCTGCGTGCCCGCGATCCCTAGCCATGTGCCCGAGCCGAGCCGTACCGACCCGGCTCTGATCCGCAACTTCTGCATCATCGCGCACATCGACCACGGCAAGTCGACACTCGCCGACCGGATGCTCCAGCTGACCGGTGTGGTCGAGCAGCGGCAGATGCGCGCCCAGTACCTCGACCGCATGGACATCGAGCGCGAGCGCGGCATCACGATCAAGTCCCAGGCGGTGCGGCTGCCGTGGGCGCCGACCCACGACAAGAGCGCCACGCACATCCTCAACATGATCGACACCCCCGGGCACGTCGACTTCACGTACGAGGTGTCGCGCTCGCTCGCCGCCTGCGAGGGCACCATCCTCCTGGTGGACGCCGCGCAGGGCATCGAGGCGCAGACCCTCGCCAACCTGTACCTGGCGATGGAGAACGACCTCACCATCATCCCGGTGCTCAACAAGATCGACCTGCCGGCCGCGCAGCCCGAGAAGTTCGCCGAGGAGCTGGCCAACCTGGTCGGCTGCGACCCCGACGACGTCCTGCGGGTCTCCGCGAAGACCGGGCTGGGTGTCGAGACGCTGCTGGACAAGGTCGTCGCCGAGGTGCCCGCCCCGGTCGGCGTCAAGGACGCCCCCGCCCGCGCGATGATCTTCGACTCGGTCTACGACTCCTACCGCGGTGTCGTCACGTACGTGCGTGTCATGGACGGCCAGCTCAACAAGCGCGAGCGGATCCGGATGATGTCGACCGGCGCCACGCACGAGCTGCTGGAGATCGGTACCAACTCGCCCGAGATGCTCGCCTCCGACGGCCTCGGGGTCGGCGAGGTGGGCTACCTCATCACGGGTGTGAAGGACGTCCGCCAGTCGAAGGTCGGTGACACCGTCACCACCCAGCACAAGGGGGCCGAGGAGGCGCTCGGCGGCTACAAGGACCCCAAGCCCATGGTGTTCTCGGGTCTGTATCCGCTGGACGGCTCCGACTACCCCCTGCTGCGCGAGGCCCTGGACAAGCTCCAGCTCAACGACGCGGCCCTGGTCTACGAGCCGGAGACCTCCGCCGCCCTCGGCTTCGGTTTCCGTGTCGGTTTCCTCGGCCTGCTGCACCTGGACGTGATCCGCGAGCGGCTGGAGCGCGAGTTCGGGCTCGACCTGATCGCCACCGCGCCCAACGTGGTCTACCGGGTCCTCATGGAGGACGGCACCGAGCACACCGTCACCAACCCGAGCGAGTTCCCCGAGGGCAAGATCGACGAGGTGTACGAGCCGGTCGTGCGCGCCACGATCCTCGCGCCCAGCGAGTTCATCGGCGGGATCATGGAGCTGTGCCAGAACCGGCGCGGTGTCCTGCTCGGCATGGACTACCTCTCCGAGGACCGGGTGGAGATCCGCTACACCCTGCCGCTCGCGGAGATCGTCTTCGACTTCTTCGACCAGCTGAAGTCGAAGACCCGCGGCTACGCCTCCCTGGACTACGAGCCCACCGGTGAGCAGAGCTCCACCCTGGTGAAGGTCGACATCCTGCTGCACGGCGACAAGGTGGACGCGTTCTCCGCGATCACCCACAAGGACCAGGCGTACGCGTACGGCGTGCGGCTCGTCGCCAAGCTGAAGGAGCTGATCCCGCGGCAGGCGTTCGAGGTGCCCGTGCAGGCCGCCATCGGCTCGCGCGTGATCGCCCGCGAGACCATCCGCGCCATCCGCAAGGACGTGCTCGCCAAGTGCTACGGCGGTGACATCAGCCGTAAGCGCAAGCTGCTGGAGAAGCAGAAGGAGGGCAAGAAGCGCATGAAGATGGTGGGTTCCGTGGAGGTCCCGCAGGAGGCGTTCATCGCCGTGCTCTCCAGTGACGACGGCGGAGGCTCGGGCAAGGGCAAGAAGTAGCCCGGCGCCCGGTCCGGGGTTACTGCGGGTTACTACGCATATCGGGCGGAAAGCGGGCCCGTCGCACGCCAGTGCGGCGGGCCCCGCACGTCGAATGGGTAGCTCTCCGTGAAAAGTGTCGGGTCGCAGCCCCTTACGCGGGCGGCGGTCGGCCTTTACTCTGTCCGTGCTCGATAGTTACTCGCGAGTTAAACAACGGCGTGCGAGTGAACCCAGCCGCACTGAGCCAGCCGCACCGTAGCGGGCCCCGGAGGATGTCTTGAGCGACACACAGACTTTGATCGAGAACCGTCCGCCGAGCGTGGCGGCCCTCTTCCTGGAGCGTGTGGCGTCCACACCGGAGGCGGAGGCGTACCGCTACCCCGTCCCGGCCGCCTCCGGCACGGGCCCCGACGACTGGAAGTCGCTGACCTGGGCGCAGACGGCGGACCGGGTCACCGCGATCGCCGCGGGCCTGGTCGAGCTGGGGGTGAACCCGGAGGAGCGGGTCGCCCTGGCCTCCTCGACCCGGGTCGAATGGATTCTCGCCGACCTCGGCATCCTGTGCGCGGGCGCCGCGACCACCACGGTCTACCCGCAGACCAACGCCGACGAGTCCGCCTACATCCTGTCCGACTCGCAGAGCCGGGTGCTCGTCGCGGAGAACGCGGAGCAGGCCGCGAAGGCGGTCGCCAAGCGTGGCGAGCTGCCCGACCTGACCCGGGTCGTGGTCGTCGACGCCGAGGGCGTCGAGACCGACGACTTCGTGATCACCCTGGCCGAGCTGGAGCGCCGCGGCGCGGCCCGGCTCGAGAAGGAACCGGAGCTGATCAAGGAACGCGTCGCCGCGATCACCAAGGACCAGCTCGCCACCCTCATCTACACCTCCGGCACCACCGGCCGCCCCAAGGGTGTCCGCCTGCCGCACGACAACTGGGCCTACATGGCCCGCGCGATCCCCGCGACCGGCATGGTCCACGGCGACGACGTGCAGTACCTCTGGCTGCCGCTGGCCCACGTCTTCGGCAAGGTGCTCATCTCCGGCCAGATCGCGGTCGGCCACGTCACCGCCGTCGACGGCCGCGTAGACAAGATCATCGAGAACCTGCCGGTGGTCCAGCCGACCTACATGGCGGCCGTGCCGCGCATCTTCGAGAAGGTCTACAACGGCGTGGCCGCCAAGGCGAAGGCCGGCGGCGGCGCCAAGTACAAGATCTTCCAGTGGGCCGCCGAGGTCGCCCGCGAGTACGCCAAGGTCACCCAGGACAACTTCCGCCGCACCGGCACCGCGAGCGCGCCCCTCGGCCTGCGCACGAAGCACGGCATCGCCGACAAGCTGGTGTACGCCAAGATCCGCGACGCCTTCGGCGGCAACCTGCGCGCCTGCATCTCCGGCTCCGCCGCCCTCGCCCCGGACATCGGCTTCTTCTTCGCCGGCGCCGGAGTGCACATCCTGGAGGGCTACGGGCTCACCGAGTCCTCCGCGGCCTCCTTCGTCAACCCGGGCGAGGCCTACCGCACCGGCACGGTCGGCAAGCCGCTGCCCGGCACCGAGGTGCGCATCGCCGACGACGGCGAGATCCTGCTGCGCGGCCCCGGCATCATGGAGGGCTACCACAACCTGCCCGAGAAGACCTCCGAGGTGCTGGAGGAGGACGGCTGGTTCCACACCGGTGACATCGGTGAGCTGTCGCCCGACGGCTACCTGCGCATCACCGACCGCAAGAAGGACCTGATCAAGACCTCCAGCGGCAAGTACATCGCGCCCGCCGAGGTCGAGGGCCAGTTCAAGGCGGTCTGCCCCTACGTCTCCAACATCCTGGTGCACGGTGCCGACCGGAACTACTGCACCGCCCTCATCGCCCTCGACGAGGCCGCCCTCACCGCCTGGGCGGCGGACAACGGCATGGAGGGCAAGTCCTACGCGGACATCGTCGCCGCCCCGGCCACGGTCGAGATGGTCGACGGCTACGTCAAGCAGCTCAACGAGGGCCTGCAGCGCTGGCAGACCATCAAGAAGTTCCGTCTCCTGCCGCGCGACCTCGACGTCGAGCACGGCGAGATCACCCCGAGCCTGAAGCTGAAGCGGCCCGTGGTGGAGCGCGAGTACAAGCACCTCATCGAGGAGATGTACGAGGGCACGCGCGAGGCGTGACCTCCGCGTCGTGGCGCACGCGATGCCTCGTGGCGCACGCGATGCCTCGTGGCGCACGCGATGCCTCGTGGCGCACGCGATGCCTCGTGGCGCACGCGACGACGAACGAGGCGAGGCGGGGTCCCGGGCCGGTGCGGTCCGGGACCCCGCCCGTCGTTTCCCACCCTGATCGGAAGCGAACACCTTTCTGTCCGTTCCTGAGCACCCCGCGAGCACTGTTCCCTCTCCTGGCGGCCCACTTCGGTAACTCCTTGCTCATGGGCCGGGTCGGTCTGTCACCCTGTCGGCATCGATCGGCGTGTATTCGTACGAACTGCCCGGGGAGCTGCCCATGGGGGCCATTCCGACCCAACGGGAGACCACCTCGCGTGCCCATGGGGCGCCGGAGTGCGCGCGGGCGGACGCGACCCTGACCGGGAGCCCCCTCGCGCCCGGCTCCGCCCGCGCCGTGGTCCGGGCGGCCCTCGCCGAATGGACCGGACTCGCGCTGCCCGGCACCGAGCACCTCACCGGCCGCACCGGTGACGACGCCGAACTGATCGCCAGCGAACTCGTCACCAACGCCGTCGTCCACGCCGGGACGGACATACGGCTCACCTGCCGCCTGGAGGAGGGCACCGGCGCGCTCGTCGTCGAGGTCCGCGACCGGCACCCCTCGCGCGCCCCGCGCGGTGACGAGCCGGAGCCGGGCCCGCACCTCACGCTCGAACACGGGCGCGGCCTGCGCCTTGTCGCCGCGCTCTGCGAAGCCTGGGGGGTGACGTACCGGCCCGGCGAGAAGACGGTGTGGGCCCGGCTGCCGCCCGGGGGCCGCCCGGAGGCGGACGGCATCGAGGCGTACGCGGCCGAGGCCGCTCCGGCGCACGACCTGAGCCTGGCGCGGATGCTCGCGACCGGCACGCCCACGCCCACGGCCACGCCCACGGCCACGCCCACGGCCACGCCCATGGCGACGGGACCGTCGGAGCGGTCCGAGCCCTCGGAGACCGGCCCGGGGGACCCTGGGACCCTCCCGGCCGACGCGGGCCCGTGGAGTGCCGCCCCCACCACCCCGCGCGACGCCACGGACGAGCCGCCCCCGCACCCCCGCCCCGTCCCCGCCGCCCCCCTCGACGACTGGCCGGCCCGCCGGGAGAGCCACGACGGCGCCTGGCTGGGACGCGCCGCGCTGTCCTTCCTGGCCGAGGCGTCCGACCTGCTCGCCGGGCAGCTGGACGAGGACCTGGTCACCGCCCTCACCGGGCAGCTGATCGTGCCGCGGCTGGCCGACTGGTGCGCGGTGTGGCTGGAGGACGAGGCCACCCCGCACGGCGGCCGGAGCCGCAGCCGCCGGGGTGCCCACAGCAGCGGTCCGGCCCGCGTCTGGCACGCCGGCGAGCATCTCATCGAGGAACTGCGCCGCGCCCTGGAGCAGGATCCGCCGCCCCCCTGCGACCCGTTACGCCCCGGGCCCGCCCCCTACCGCTGGCCCGCGAAGGCCCTCGACACCGCCGACGGCGCGCCTCCCGGCACCGGTCTGCCTTCCGGCACCGGTCTGCCTTCCGGCACCGGCGCGCCTCCCGGCACCGGCGTGCGGGGCACCGCCCTCGCCTACCCGCTGCTCGCCGGGGGACGGCCCCTGGGCACCCTGGTCATCGGCCGGGCCGGCATCGACCGCTTCCCCGACGAGATCACCGGGCTCGTGGAGGACCTCGGCCGGCGCGTGGCGCTCGCCATCGGAGCCGCCCGCCAGTACGCCCGGCAGGCCACCATCAGCTCGGTGCTCCAGCGCGGGCTGCTGCCCGGCGCCGTCGCCGAGATCCCGGGCCTGCGCAGCGCGCTCGTCCACGAACCCTGCGACAAGGGCGGGCCCAGCGGCGACTTCTACGACCTGTTCCCGGCCGGCCGCGGCCGGTGGTGCTTCGCGGTCGGCGACGTCCAGGGCAAGGGCCCGGAGGCGGCCGTCGTCATCGGCCTGGTCCGGCCCTGGCTGCGGCTGCTGGCCCGCGAGGGCTACCGGGTCGCCGACGTCCTCGACCGCCTCAACCAGCTGCTCCTCGACGACGCCACCGAGGCCGCCGACGCCGCCGCCCGCGCCCTCGTCGCCGCCGGGGCCCGCCCCACCGCGCCCGGCGACGGACCCCAGACCCGCTTCCTGTCCCTGCTCTACGGCGAGCTGGTCCCCTTCGACGGCGGCGTGCGCTGCACCGTCGCCTCCGCCGGGCACCCCCTGCCGCTGCTCCTCGGCCCCGACGGCACCGTCCGCACCGTGGCCCGGCCGCAGACCCTGCTCGGGGTCGTCGAGGACGCCACGTACGACAGCGACTCCTTCGAGCTGCGCTCCGGCGACACCCTGCTGTGCGTCACCGACGGGGTCACCGAGCGGCGCTCCGGCTCGCGGCAGCTGGACGACGGGGACGGGCTCGCCCTCGCGCTGGCGAGCTGCGCCGGCCTGGACGCCGGGACGACGGTGGAGCGCCTCACCCGCCTCGTGCACGACTTCGGGGACGATCCGCCCGCGGACGATCTCGCCCTGATGGTGCTCCAGGCCGAGTGACCCCGCGGGTGCGGGACAATGGAGCACATGCCCTCCGCACTCCCCGACGGCGAGCCCGTCCCCGCCGACGGTGCCCTGCCCGCCTCCGCGCTCTCCGGGGCGGCCGGCCGGCCCCTCGGCTTCTACCTGCACGTCCCGTACTGCGCGACCCGCTGCGGCTACTGCGACTTCAACACCTACACCGCCACCGAGCTGCGCGGCACCGGCGGTGTGCTGGCCTCCCGCGACAACTACGCCGAGACCCTCGTCGACGAGGTCCGGCTGGCGCGGAAGGTCCTGGGCGACGACCCGCGCGAGGTCCGCACCGTGTTCGTCGGCGGCGGAACCCCCACCCTCCTCGCGGCGGGCGACCTGGTGCGGATGCTGAGCGCGATCCGGGACGAGTTCGGGCTGGCCGCCGATGCCGAGGTGACCACGGAGGCCAACCCCGAGTCCGTCGGCCCGGCCTACCTGGCGGCCCTCCGCGAGGGCGGCTTCAACCGGATCTCCTTCGGCATGCAGAGCGCCCGGCAGCACGTGCTGAAGGTCCTGGACCGCACCCACACCCCCGGCCGTCCCGAGGCGTGCGTCGCCGAGGCCCGCGCCGCCGGCTTCGACCACGTCAACCTCGACCTGATCTACGGCACCCCCGGCGAGTCCGACGACGACTGGCGGGCCTCCCTGGACGCGGCCGTCGGCGCCGGCCCCGACCACGTCTCGGCGTACGCGCTCATCGTCGAGGAGGGCACGCAGCTCGCCCGCCGCATCCGGCGCGGCGAGGTCCCGATGACCGACGACGACGTCCACGCGGACCGCTATCTGATCGCCGAGGAGGCCCTGTCGGCGGCGGGCTTCTCCTGGTACGAGGTGTCGAACTGGGCGACCTCGGACGCCGGGCGCTGCCTGCACAACGAGCTGTACTGGCGCGGCGCCGACTGGTGGGGCGCGGGCCCCGGCGCACACTCCCACGTGGGCGGGGTGCGCTGGTGGAACGTCAAGCACCCCGGCGCGTACGCGGCGGCCCTCGCGCAGGGCCGCTCGCCGGGCGCGGGCCGGGAGCTGCTGTCGGACGAGGACCGGCGGGTGGAGCGGATCCTGCTGGAACTCCGGCTGGAGGAGGGCGTCCCGCTGTCCCTCCTGCGGCCGGACGGCCTTGCGGCCGCCGAGCGGGCGCTCGGGGACGGGCTGCTCCGCCCGGCCGCGTACGAGGAGGGCCGGGCGGCCCTCACGCTGCGGGGGCGGCTGCTGGCGGACGCGGTGGTGCGGGACCTGGTGGACTGATCACTCGGCGGGCTGAATCACTGCGGGACGCGGGTCCGGTCCCTAACCTGGTCCGTAGGCTGCCGCCGAAAAGACGCGGCGGATGTGGAGGGCCACGGAGATGACCGCTGTGGACGAGCGTGGGATGACCAGGTTTTTCGAGGAGTTCGAGCCTCCCGAGGGGGTCAGGGTCGAGCTTCTCCGGGGGGAAATCGTGATGATGGCCAGTCCTGATCTGGTGCACAACCTCATCGTCGCGGAGGTGCAGGACCAGATCCCGCGCACGCACTGGGCGCGTGTCCAGACGCAGGACGTGGACATTCTCGACGAGGCGAGCGAGCCCGTTCCCGACCTGGTCGTCCTGCAGCCCGACCTTCTTCCCGCGTCAGGGCGCCTGCTGCCCTCAGGGATCATCACGATGGTCCTGGAGGTCGTCTCGAAGACGAGCGTGGACCGTGACTACGGCGTCAAGCGATCGATCTACGCCGCAGGCGGTGTGCCCGTCTATCTCATCGTCGATCCGGTCATGGCGCAGTGCGTCCTGCTGACCGACCCTGACGGCACGGGGGAGCAGGCCGACTACAAGCGGCAGGAGAAGACGAAGTTCGGCGACCCGCTGACGCTGGACGCCGTGGGCGTCGTCCTCGATACCAGTGGATTCGGGACTCTGCCGGGTGTCAGGCCTCACCGGTGGCCGTTGCCGTGACGAAGTCGATCAGCTGTTCGACCCGGCCCAGCAGCTCCGGCTCCAGGTCCTTGTAGGAGCGGACCCGGCCCAGGATGTGCTGCCAGGCCGCCCCGGTGTTCTCCGGCCAGCCCAGCGCCCGGCACACCCCCGTCTTCCAGTCCTGTCCGCGCGGCACCCGGGGCCAGCCGGGAATGCCGACCGACGACGGCTTCACCGCCTCCCAGACGTCGATGAACGGGTGGCCCACCACCAGCGCGTGCTCACTGGTCACGGCCTCGGCGATGCGCCACTCCTTGGAGCCCGGCACGAGGTGGTCGACCAGGACGCCCAGGCGCGCGTCCGGGCCGGGGGAGAAGTCCTCGACGACCGACGGCAGGTCGTCCACGCCCTCCAGGTACTCCACGACGACGCCCTCGATGCGCAGGTCGTCGCCCCACACCTTCTCGACCAGTTCGGCATCGTGCCGCCCCTCGACGTAGATGCGGCCGGCCCGGGCGACGCGCGCGCGGGCGCCGGGCAGGGCGACGGAGCCGGACGCCGTACGGCTCGGGCGGCGCGGCCCGGCGGCGGCCCGCACCAGCGTCACCGTGCGGCCCTCCAGGAGGAAGCCGGCGGGCTCCAGCGGGAACACCCGGTGCTTGCCGAAACGGTCCTCCAGGGTCACCGTGCCGGCCTCGCAGCGGATCACCGCGCCGCAGAAGCCGGTGCCGGGCTCCTCCACCACCAGGCCGGGCTCGGCCGGCACCTCGGGCACCGGGCGGGGCTTCTTCCACGGAGGGGTCAGGTCGGCGGAGTACTGGCGCATCCTGCCGACGATACGGGGCGGCCCCCCGTCACGGCCGGTGCGACACGCCGAACCGGCCCGCCAGGGCGTCGCGTTGGGCGCGCACGAAGGCCGCGTCGACCACCGCGCCGTGGCCGGGCACGTACCGCGCGTCCGCACCGCCGAGGGCCAGCAGCCGGTCCAGGGCGGCCGGCCAGCGGGACGGCACCGCGTCCGGGCCGGCCTGCGGGGCGCCGGACTCCTCCACCAGGTCGCCGCAGAAGACCACGGGCGGGTCGCCCGGGACCAGGACGGCGAGGTCCTGCGCGGTGTGCCCGGGACCCGCGTTCACCAGCACCGCCTCCCGGCCGCCGCCGAGGTCCAGGACCACCTCGCCGGACACCTCGTGCCCCGGCCGGACCAGCGTGTCCGCAGCCCCGGCCGCCTCCCGTTCGTCCAGCCCGTGCCGCACCGCGTCCGCGTGCAGCCCCTGCGCCGACCACGCCGCCGCCGGGCCGACCGCCGCGAACACCTCCGCGCCCGCGAACACCGCCGCCCCGAGGACGTGGTCGAAGTGGGGGTGGGTCAGCGCGAGATGCGTCACACGCCGCCCGGCGAGCGCCTGCGCCTCGGCACGCACCCGCGCGCCCTCACGCAGACTCGAACCGGCGTCGACCAGCAGCGCCCCGCCGGTACCGGTGACGAGTCCCACCGTGCAGTCCCACACCGGGAGGCGGCACCGGAGCACCCCCGCGGCCACTCGCTCCCATCCCGGCACGTCCCGATCGAAGGTCATACCGCGACGCTAGCGGGCAGAACGCCCACCTGCGCGAACCCGTCGGGCCGGGCCTTGCCCGGGGCGTACTCCCCGGCCGTACACTGGGCCGGGGAAGTCTGGCACTCGGATGCGAAGAGTGCCAGGACCAGGATCAGCGGCGCGGAAGGCTCTGGAGGTGTGCGCGATGCTCAGCGAACGCAGGCTCCAGGTGCTGCGCGCCATCGTTCAGGACTACGTGGGCACCGAGGAGCCGGTGGGCTCCAAGGCGCTCACCGAGCGGCACAACCTCGGCGTCTCCCCGGCCACCGTGCGCAACGACATGGCGGCCCTGGAGGACGAGGGCTACATCGCCCAGCCGCACACCAGCGCCGGGCGCATCCCCACCGACAAGGGCTACCGCCTGTTCGTCGACAAGCTCGCCGGGGTCAAGCCGATGAGCCCGCCCGAGCGGCGCGCCATCCAGAACTTCCTGGAGGGCGCGGTCGACCTGGACGACGTGGTGGCGCGCACGGTGCGGCTGCTCGCGCAGCTGACCCGGCAGGTCGCCGTCGTGCAGTACCCGTCGCTGACCCGCTCGACGGTGCGGCACGTGGAACTGCTCTCGCTCGCCCCCGCCCGCCTGATGCTCGTGCTGATCACGGACACCGGCCGGGTCGAGCAGCGCATGGTGGACTGCCCGGCACCCTTCGGTGAGGCCGCCCTGGCGGACCTGCGGGCGCGGCTCAACAGCCGGGTCGCGGGCCGCCGGTTCACGGATGTGCCGAGCCTGGTCGAGGACCTCGCGGAAGCGTTCGAACCGGAGGACCGGGGTGCGGTGTCGACCGTGCTCTCCACCCTCCTGGAGACGCTCGTCGAGGAGAACGAGGAGCGGCTGATGATCGGCGGCACCGCCAACCTCACCCGCTTCGGGCACGACTTCCCCCTGGTGATCCGGCCCGTCCTGGAGGCACTCGAGGAGCAAGTGGTGCTCCTCAAGCTGCTCGGCGAGGCGAAGGATCCGGGCGTGACCGTCCGTATCGGTCATGAGAACGCCCACGAAGGACTCAACTCCACGTCCGTCGTGTCGGTCGGCTACGGTTCGGGCGGCGAAGCAGTCGCCAAACTGGGTGTGGTCGGACCGACCCGCATGGACTACCCGGGAACGATGGGAGCGGTACGCGCAGTGGCACGGTACGTCGGACAGATCCTGGCGGAGTCGTAGTGGCCACGGACTACTACGCCGTACTCGGCGTGCGCCGCGACGCGTCGCAGGAAGAGATCAAGAAGGCCTTCCGGCGGCTCGCCCGCGAGCTCCATCCGGACGTCAACCCGGATCCGAAGACCCAGGAGCGGTTCAAGGAGATCAACGCCGCCTACGAGGTGCTGTCGGACCCGCAGAAGAAGCAGGTCTACGACCTCGGCGGCGACCCCCTGGCGCAGGCCGCCGGCGGTGGCGCGGGCGGCTTCGGGGCCGGCGGCTTCGGCAACTTCTCCGACATCATGGACGCGTTCTTCGGCACGGCGTCGCAGCGCGGACCGCGCTCGCGCACCCGCCGGGGCCAGGACGCGATGATCCGCATCGAGGTCGAGCTCGACGAGGCCGCGTTCGGGACCACCAAGGACATCCAGGTCGACACCGCCGTCGTCTGCACCACGTGCAGCGGCGAGGGCGCCGCGCCCGGCACCACCGCGCAGACCTGCGACATGTGCCGCGGCCGCGGTGAGGTCTCGCAGGTCACCCGGTCCTTCCTGGGCCAGGTCATGACCTCGCGCCCCTGCCCGCAGTGCCAGGGCTTCGGCACCGTCGTGCCCACGCCGTGCCCGGAGTGCGCCGGCGACGGCCGCATCCGCTCCCGGCGCACCCTCACCGTCAAGATCCCGGCCGGTGTCGACAACGGCACCCGCATCCAGCTCGCCGGTGAGGGCGAGGTCGGCCCCGGCGGCGGTCCCGCCGGCGACCTGTACGTCGAGATCCACGAGCTGCCGCACAGCACGTTCCAACGGCGCGGCGACGACCTGCACTGCACGGTGACCATCCCCATGACGGCGGCGGCCCTCGGCACCAAGGTGCCGCTGGAGACGCTGGACGGCATGGAGGAGGTCGACATCCGGCCCGGCACCCAGTCCGGCCAGTCGATCCCGCTGCACGGCCGGGGCGTCACGCACCTGCGCGGCGGCGGCCGGGGCGACCTCGTCGTGCACGTCGAGGTGCAGACCCCGTCCAAGCTGGACCCGGAGCAGGAGCGCCTGCTGCGGGAACTGGCCAAGCTGCGCGGCGAGGAGCGGCCCCAGGGGCAGTTCCAGCCCGGCCAGCAGGGGCTGTTCTCGCGGCTGAAGGACGCGTTCAACGGCCGCTGACCGGCGCCCCGGGACCGGTCCGTGACCGGTCCCGGCCCGGCCCCCGGCCGCTCCCGCGAGCCGCCCCCCGGCCGGTCCGAGCCTTCTCCGGCCCTCCCGCCGGACCTCCCCCCGACCTCCCGCCGAATGGAATGTGCCAGGGGGAAGGGCCCATTCGGACTCGTCCCGAGGACGTGACAACATGCCGTCATGTCCTCCGCGCTGACCGATCTCCTCCCGCACCCGATCGTGCAGGCCCCGATGGCGGGAGGGGTCGCCGTGCCGCGCCTCGCCGCCGCCGTGTCCGACGCGGGCGGGCTCGGGTTCCTGGCCGCCGGGTACAAGACCGCGGACGGGATGTACCAGGAGATCAAGCAGCTGCGCGGACTGACCGGCCGCCCCTTCGGCGTCAACGTGTTCATGCCCCAGCCCGAGACCCCCGACCCCGCCGCCGTCGGCGTCTACGCGCACCAGCTGGCCGGCGAGGCGACCTGGTACGAGACCGAGCTCGGCGATCCCGACAGCGGCCGTGACGACGGCTACGACGCCAAGCTGGCGGTGCTGCTCGACAACCCGGTGCCGGTGGTGTCGTTCCACTTCGGCGTGCCGGCCCCCGAGGCCCTCGAAGCGCTCCGCCGGGCCGGCACGTACACGCTGGCCACCGCCACCACCCCCGAGGAGGCCCTGGCGGTGGAACGGGCGGGCGCCGACGCGGTGATCGCCCAGGGCGCCGAGGCGGGCGGCCACCAGGGCACCCACCGGGACGCCCCCGAGGCCGACGGCTCCGCCCTGGGACTGCTGTCCCTGCTCGCCCAGGTCCGCGAGACCGTCTCGATCCCCGTGGTCGCCGCCGGGGGCATCATGCGCGGCAGCCAGATCGCCGCGGTGCTCGCCGCCGGGGCCGACGCCGCCCAGCTCGGCACGGCCTTCGTCGCCACCCACGAGTCCGGGGCGCACGAGGCGCACAAGCACGCCCTCACCGACCCCCTCTACGCCCGCACCGAGCTGACCCGGGCCTTCTCCGGCCGCCCGGCGCGCGCCCTGGTCAACCGCTTCCTGCGGGAGCACGGCCCCTACGCGCCCGCCGCCTACCCCGACGTCCACCACCTCACCGCGCCCCTGCGCAAGGCGGCGGCCAAGGCCGGTGACCCGCAGGGCATGGCGCTGTGGGCGGGCCAGGGCCACCGGCTGGCGCGGGACCTGCCCGCCGGGCAGCTGGTGGAGGTGCTGGCCGCCGAACTCGCCGCCGCCCGGACAGCGTTGTCGGACGGGGGCGCCCGATGACCGCGCCGGTGTTCGTCGTCGACGGCTTCGGCACCGACCCGGCGGGCCGGTACGTGCTGGACGGGCCGGAGGGACGGCACGCCGTCTCCGTGAAGCGCCTGCGGGCCGGCGAGAGCGTCGTCCTCACCGACGGCGCGGGCCGCTGGGCCGAGGGCGAGGTGGACGGGACCGAGGGCAAGGACCGGCTGCTCGTGCGGCTCGGCGACGTCGTCACCGAGGAGCCCGGGTCGCCGCGCCTCACCGTCGTCCAGGCACTGCCGAAGGGCGACCGGGGCGAGCTGGCCGTCGAGACGATGACCGAGGTCGGCGTCGACGCGATCGTGCCGTGGGCGGCCTCGCGCTGCATCACTCAGTGGAAGGGCGAGCGCGGGCTGAAGTCCCTCGGCAAGTGGCGTGCCACCGCGCGCGAGGCGGGCAAGCAGTCCCGCCGGGTGCGCTTCCCCGAGGTCGCGGACGCGGCCACGACCAGGCAGGTCGCGGAACTCCTCGCCGGCGCGGACTTCGCGGCGGTGCTGCACGAGAGCGGCACCGAGCCGCTGGCGACCGCCCCGCTTCCCGCCGCCGGTCACATCGTGCTGGTCGTCGGCCCCGAAGGCGGCGTGTCCCCCGAGGAGTTGGAGCTGTTCGCCGGGGCCGGCGCGCGGGTGTGCCGGCTCGGACGGAGCGTGCTGCGCACGTCGACGGCCGGCACGGCCGCGGCGGCCCTCCTGCTCGGCCGCACCGGCCGCTGGGGCTGACGGGGCCCTGCCGGGGGTCGCCGGTCGCCGGATCCGGCCGCCGCGACCCGGCTGCCCAAGGGTCCGCCCTGAGATCGCGTCGTCCTGCGCCCGGTGCCGGGGGGTTCGGCT
>NZ_JBIWOK010000012.1:83067-147293 GCF_044767675.1 Streptomyces sp. NPDC101219 | reverse complement strand
TCGCGGAGGGTGTCACCTCCGCGCGGCACGGGAGGGTTCGGCTCGCGGATCGCGTCGTTCTGCGCCCGGTGCCGGGGGGCTCGGCCCGTGGATCGGGTCGTCCTGCGCCCGGTGCCGGGGGGTTCGGCCCGTGGATCGCGTCGTCCTGCGCCCGGTGCCGGGGGGTTCGGCTCGCGGAGGGTGTCACCTCCGCGCGGCACGGGAGGGTTCGGCTCGCGGATCGCGTCGTTCTGCGCCCGGTGCCGGGGGGCTCGGCCCGTGGATCGCGTCGTCCTGCGCCCGGTGCCGGAGGGTTCGGCTCGCGGAGCGTGCCACCTCCGCGCGGCACGGGAGGGTTCGGCACGCGGACCGCGTCGCCCTGCGCCCGGCTCAGAAGGGTCCGGCTCGCGCAACGCGCCGCCTCCGTCCGGCACCGGAGGGTTCCGTGGCCCGCCCGCACCCGCCGGACCGCGGGCGGTGGGCGCCCGCCGTACTCGCCGGACCGCCAACGGCCGGCGCCCGCCGTACTCGCCGTAGCGGCCGTAGCCGCCGGACCCGCCGGATCCGCGACAGGGGGCTCGTATCGGGCCGAATGCGCCCTACCGCCGCGCCCGGGACGGTGGCAGTCTGCCGTCCATGCGGGTGCTGGTGGGGAGTTGGCTGAGGCCGGTGCTCATGGCGGGGGGAGCGGTGCTCGCCGTGGGCGGCCTCGTGGCGTGCGAGCCGGGCGGGCTGAGTTCCGCCGCCGTGGCGTACACCACGGACGAGACCGTGACCGAGGAACTGGAACGGCGCAAGGCCGGTGTCCGGTGGCTGAACTGCACCGCCTCCTTCGGGAACGAGGACGGCGGCGGCGCCTCGTCCTCCCCGGGCGAGCGGACCGTCGCCGCCGTGGACTGCGAGGGCGAGACCGACGACGGCAAGGACATCACCGTCACCGGCCGGGTCACCCACGCCGTCAACGGCGCCTGCGTGCGCGGGAACATCACCGCGAAGGTCGACGGCAGACAGCGGTTCCGGGTCGACGGACTCGGTGACTGCGACGCCGCCAGTCCCTCGCCCGTGGGGCAGCCCGGCGGGGACGGCGCCCGTCCCACCGTCACCGTGACCGTCACCACCACCGTGTGGTGCGAGCAGTACCCGTCGTGCCGTCCCGTCGAGGGCAAGTGATCGAAATCCCTGGCCGGGGCCGCCGCCGCGTGCATAGGGTGATCGGGTGACACAGCCTGCTCCGGTCGCATCCGCCGCGTATCTCCGCTTCCCGCACCCGCACGGCGAGTTGGTCGCCTTCACCGCCGAGGACGACGTGTGGCTCGCCCCGCTCGACGGCGGTGGCCGGGCCTGGCGGGTGAGCGCCGAGAACGTGCCGGTGACCCATCCGCGCATCTCGCCCGACGGCACCACCGTCGCCTGGACCTCCACCCGCGACGGCGCCCCCGAGGTGCACGTCGCCCCCGTCGACGGCGGCCCCGCCCGGCGCCTGACGTACTGGGGGAGCCACAAGACGCAGGTGCGCGGCTGGACCCCGGACGGGCGGGTGCTGGCGACCAGCACCCACGGGCAGGCCAGCCTGCGCCGCACCTGGGCGCACGCGGTCCCGCTAGACGGCGGACCCGCCACCACCCTGCCGTACGGTCCCGTCGGCGACGTCGCCCCGGGACCGGCCACCGTGCTGCTGTCCGCGCAGATGGGCCGCGAGGCCGCCTGGTGGAAGCGCTACCGGGGCGGCACCGCGGGCAAGCTGTGGATCGACCGCGAGGGCGACGGCGACTTCGTCCGCCTCCACGAGGATCTCGACGGGAACATCGAGTACCCGCTGTGGGTCGGTGACCGGATTGCGTTCCTCTCCGACCACGAGGGCACCGGCGCGCTGTACTCCTCCCTCGCCGACGGCTCCGACCTGCGCCGCCACACGCCCCTCGGGGGCTTCTACGCCCGCCACGCCGCCACCGACGGCCGCCGCGTCGTGTACTGCGCCGCCGGTGAGCTGTGGACGCTGGACGACCTGGACGGCGCCGAGCCGCGCCGCCTCGACATCCGGCTCGGCGGCCAGCGCGTCGACCTCCAGCCCTTCCCGCTGAACGCCGGACGCTGGTTCGGCTCCGCGTCCCCCGACCACACCGCGCGCGGCAGCGCCGTCAGCGTCCGCGGCAGCATCCACTGGGTCACCCACCGCTCCGGACCCGCCCGCGCCCTGGCCGCGACACCGGGTGTCCGGGCCCGGCGCCCGCGCACCTTCCGCGCGGACGGCGAGGAATGGGTGGTGTGGGTGACCGACGCCGAGGGCGACGACGCCCTGGAGTTCGCGCCCGCCACCGGGCTCGCCCCGGGCGCCACCCCCCGCCGGATCGCCGCCGGCCGGCTCGGCCGCGTGCTGGAACTGGCCATGGCGCCCGACGGCAGCCGGGCCGCCGTCGCCTCCCACGACGGCCGTGTGCTCCTCGTCGAGCGGGAGACCGGCGAGGTCCGCGAGGTCGACCGCAGCGCCGACGGCGACGTCTCCGGGCTGGTGTTCTCGCCCGACTCCGCCTGGCTCGCCTGGTCCCACCCCGGCCCGCGTCCGCTCAGCCAGCTCCGCCTCGCCAACACCACCGACCTGTCGGTCACCGAGGCCACCCCGCTGCGCTTCCAGGACTACGCGCCCGCCTTCACCCTCGACGGCAAGCACCTGGCGTTCCTGTCCACCCGCTCCTTCGACCCGGTCTACGACGAGCACGTCTTCGACCTGGCGTTCGTCGAGGGCGCCCGGCCGCACCTGATCACGCTGGCCGCGACCACCCCGTCGCCGTTCGGCCCGCAGCGCCACGGCCGGCCCTTCGAGACGCCGGACCGGGAGGAGACCCCCGACAGCGAGGGCACCCCGACCACCCGGATCGACCTCGACGGGCTCGCCGACCGGATCGTGCCGTTCCCCGTCGAGGCCGCCCGCTACTCCAACCTGCGGGCCGCCAAGGACGGGGTGCTGTGGCTGCGGCACCCGGTGACCGGGGTGCTCGGCGCCTCCCGGGCCACACCCGACGACCCCGACCCCAAGACGGAGCTGGAGCGCTACGACCTCGCCCAGCACCGGGTCGAGCACCTCGCCGTGGACGCCGACCACTTCGAGGTCAGCGGCGACGGCAAGCGGGTGCTGCTGTGGACCGACGGGCGGCTCAAGGTCGTGCCCAGCGACCGGCGCGCGCCCGGCGACGACGACAGCGACGGCAACATCACCGTCGACCTCGGCCGGGTCCGCCAGTTCGTCGACCCGGCCGCCGAGTGGCGGCAGATGTTCGACGAGGCGGGCCGCATCATGCGGGACCACTACTGGCACCCGGAGCTCAACGGCGTCGACTGGACCGCCGTCCTCGACCGCTACCGTCCCGTCCTCGACCGCCTCGCCACCCACGACGACCTCGTCGACCTCCTCTGGGAGGTGCAGGGCGAGCTCGGCACCTCGCACGCCTACGTCACGCCCCGCGGCGGATACGGTGACGGCGCCCGGCAGGGCCTGCTCGGCGCGGACATCTCCCGCCACGAGGACGGCAGCTGGCGGGTCGACCGCATCCTCCCCTCGGAGACCTCCGACCCGGACGCCCGCTCCCCGCTCGCCGCGCCCGGCGTGGCCGTCCGCCCCGGCGACGCGATCGTCGCCGTCGCCGGACAGCCCGTCGACCCCGTCACCGGACCGGCCCCGCTGCTGGTCGGCACGGCCGGCCGGCCGGTCGAGCTGACGGTCTCCCCGGCCGGCGGCGGCGAGCCGCGCCACGCGGTCGTCGTCCCCGTCGCCGACGAGGAGCCGCTGCGCTACCACGCCTGGGTCACCGACCGGCGGGCGTACGTGCACGAGACGTCCGGCGGCCGCCTCGGCTACATCCACGTCCCCGACATGCAGGCCCCCGGCTGGGCGCAGATCCACCGCGACCTGCGCGTCGAGGTGACCCGCGAGGGCCTGGTGGTCGACGTGCGGGAGAACCGGGGCGGGCACACCTCCCAGCTGGTGGTGGAGAAGCTGGCCCGGCGGATCGTCGGCTGGAACGTGCCCCGCGGCATACGGCCCGAGTCCTACCCGCGGGACGCGCCGCGCGGCCCCGTCGTCGCCGTCGCCAACGAGTTCTCCGGCTCCGACGGCGACATCGTCAACGCGGCGATCAAGGCCCTCGGCATCGGCCCGGTGGTCGGCACCCGCACCTGGGGCGGCGTGATCGGCATCGACAGCCGCTACCGCCTGGTCGACGGCACCCTCGTCACCCAGCCCAAGTACGCCTTCTGGCTGGAGGGGTACGGCTGGGGCGTGGAGAACCACGGCGTCGACCCCGACATCGAGGTGGTGCGGCGCCCGCAGGACCACGCGGCGGGCCGCGACCCGCAGCTCGACGAGGCCGTCCGGATCGCGCTGGCCGCCCTCGACGACAACCCGGCGAAGCAGCCCCCGGCACTGCCCTGACGCGGACACCGGCGACGACGGCGACGGCTACGATGCCCCGGTAAGCGATCAACCGGGGCCGAGGAGGCACACCCATGGCAGGCGAGCCGCAGGACGACTGCCTGTTCTGCAAGATCGTCGCAGGACAGATCCCGGCGACGATCGTCCGCGAGACGGACACGACCGTCGCGTTCCGGGACATCAACCCCCAGGCGCCCACCCACGTCCTGGTGATCCCCAGGGCGCACCACCAGGACGCGGCGGCCCTCGCCGCGGCGGCACCCGACATCGCCGCGGACGTGCTGCGCGAGACGCAGGCCGTCGCCGACCAGGAGCAACTGGAGAGCTACCGCATCGTGTTCAACACGGGCAGCGGCGCGGGCCAGACCGTCTGGCACGCGCACGCCCACGTGCTGGGCGGCCGCGGCCTCGAATGGCCCCCCGGATAGTCCGGGCCGTCACATGTCCGTACGCGAACTGGTCGTGCTCGGCACGGCCAGCCAGGTCCCCACGCGGCACCGCAACCACAACGGCTACCTGCTGCGCTGGGACGGCGAGGGCATCCTGTTCGACCCCGGCGAGGGCACGCAGCGGCAGATGCTGCGCGCCGGGGTCGCCGCCCACGACCTGAACCGGATCTGCGTCACGCACTTCCACGGCGACCACTCCCTCGGCCTCGCCGGCGTCATCCAGCGCATCAACCTGGACCGGGTCCCGCACGAGATCACCGCCCACTACCCGCGTTCCGGGCAGCGCTTCTTCGACCGGCTGCGCTACGCCACCGCCTACCGCGAGACCGTCGCCCTCACCGAGGCCCCCGTGGACACGGACGGCCCCATCGCCCGCACCCCCGGCTACACGCTCGCAGCACGCCGCCTCTCCCACCCCGTGGAGTCCTACGGCTACCGGCTCACCGAGCCCGACGGGCGCCGCATGCTCCCGGACCGGCTCGCCGCGCACGGCATCACGGGCCCGGACATCGGCCGCCTCCAGCGGGACGGCGAGCTCGACGGCGTCCGGCTGGAGGATGTCAGCGAGGTACGGCGCGGCCAGTCGTTCGCGTTCGTCATGGACACCCGGCTGTGCGACGGGGTGCACGCGCTCGCCGAGGGCTGCGACCTGCTCGTCATCGAGTCGACCTTCCTCGACGAGGACGAGCAACTCGCCGCCGACCACGGCCATCTGACGGCCGGTCAGGCCGCCCGGGTCGCCCGGGACGCGGGCGTGCACCACCTCGTCCTCACCCACTTCAGCCAGCGCTACTCCGAGCCCGACGCCTTCGAGCGGCAGGCCCGGGCCGCCGGCTTCGACGGCGAACTGACCGTGGCCCACGACCTGCTGAGAGTGCCGCTCCCCAAGCGCCGCTGACGGGGTCCGCAGGCATCCGGCCGTACGATGCTCCGATGCCCGTACCGAAAGCCGAACTGCACCTGCACATCGAAGGCACGCTCGAACCCGAGCTGGCCTTCGGGCTCGCCGCCCGCAACGGCCTCACCCTGCCCTACGCCGGCACCGAGGCGCTGCGCGAGGCGTACCGGTTCCAGGACCTGCAGTCCTTCCTCGACCTGTACTACGAGCTGATGGCGGTGCTGCGCACGGAGCGGGACTTCGAGGACCTCGCCGACGCCTACCTCGCCCGCGCCGCCGCCCAGGGCGTCCGGCACGCGGAGATCTTCTTCGACCCGCAGGCGCACCTGGCGCGCGGGGTCGCCATGGACACCGTGGTCGACGGGCTCTGGCGGGCGCTGGGCCGCAGCGAGCAGCGGCACGGCGTGTCCACCCGCCTGATCATGTGCTTCCTGCGCGACGAGTCCGCCGCGTCCGCCCTGGCGACCCTGGAGGCCGCCCGCCCCCACCTGGACCGCATCACCGGCGTCGGCCTCGACTCGGCGGAGGCCGGCCACCCGCCGTCGAAGTTCCGCGAGGTGTACGAGGCCGCCGCCGCGCTGGGGCTGCGCCGGGTCGCCCACGCCGGGGAGGAGGGGCCGCCCGCGTACATCACCGAGGCCCTGGACGTGCTCGGCGTCGAACGCGTCGACCACGGGCTGCGCTGCGTGGAGGACCCGGCCCTGGTGCGGCGGCTGGTGCGCGAGCGGATCCCGCTGACCGTGTGCCCGCTGTCCAACGTCCGCCTGCGGGTGGTCGGCACACTGGCCGACCACCCGCTGCCCGCGATGCTGGACGCGGGCCTGATGTGCACGGTGAACTCCGACGACCCGGCCTACTTCGGCGGGTACGCCGGCGACACCTTCGACGCGGTGCGCGAGACCCTGGGCCTGGGCCCGGAACGCCTGCGCGAACTGGCCCGCAACTCCTTCCTCGCCGCGTTCCTCGACGACGACGAGGAGCGCCGGGCGCGGTACCTGGCCGAGGTGGAGGCCTACCGGTTCGACTGACCGCGGCCGGCCCTCGCCGGGCGGCGCCTCAGAGCACCCCGGGGGCGCGGGCGGTGGGCGTCCGACCCCCGGCTCCCACGGCCCCCGGCTCACACCGCCCCCGGCGCCCGGGCGGCCGCCGCCGTGCCGTAGGCACCCCGGGCCGGGGCGGGCGTGCCGTCGAGGGGGATCTCCACGACCTCCTGCTCGGGGGCGCCGACCTCCGGTACCGCGCCCGCCGGGGTGCCGGGGGCAGCGGCGACCACCACGGCCGCCGGGTGCCCGCCCCGGCGGCGGACCGCGCCCGGCAGCAGCGGGCGCCCGCCGGTGTGCAGGGCGACCGCGGTCAGCGGCACCGCCACCAGCAGCAGGCCGGCGCCGAGCACCGCTCCCATCACCGGGAAGCCGGCCTGCGCGGACAGTACGCTCCCGGTCAGCGGCCCCGCGGCGGTGCCCAGCGACGACGCCGACCCGACCAGCACGGCCCAGCGGCCGCGCGGGTCCAGCGAGGCGGCGAGCCCGAGCAGATAGGACAGCACCGCCGGGTAGACGGCGTTCCAGGCGATCTCCCCGGCGGCGAAGCCGGCCAGCCCGGTCGCGGAGGCGGTGAGCGCGATGCAGCCCGCGATGAGGACCGTGCCGCCGCCGATCGGCAGCGCCCGGCCCAGCCGGGCGCCCAGCGCGCCGGCCGCGAGGACGCCCAGCAGTCCGGCGCCCAGGGACGCGGCGAAGACGACGCCCACGGTGGGTTCGCCGAGGTGCGCCTGCGTGACGCCGATCCGTCCGCTCATGCCCCACAGGGCGTTCTGCGCGAGCGACCAGAGCAGCATGGCGCCCGCGAGCACCGGACCCGAACGCCGGTACGGCAGACGGCCGGTGCGGGCCGCCGCCCGGTGCGGGGCGGGCGCGGCGACGGGCAGCCGCGACGTCAGCGGCCACACCGCGAGCGCGGTCAGGGCGATGGTGGCAAGCGTGAGGCCGTGACCCGGGAGGTGCGGCACCGTCAGGTACACCACGCCCGCGAGCGCGGAGACGCTGAGCAGGCCGAGGGTGGAGCCGCGGTGCGGGTCGGGTTCGGCGGCGATCCGGGTGGCCGCGACGGTCGTCGCCGTGCCGGAGCCGAACCCGCCGATCACCGCGCCGGCGACGACGGCCGGGACGGCGGAGGTGAGCGCGGCCCCGCCGTACCCGAGCACGGCCAGGGCGAGACCGCACCGGGCCAGGGCGCGGGCCCCGAACCGTTCGACGCGGGCGGCCAGCAGGAACCCGGCGAGGGCGGAACTCAGCAGCAGCGCGCTGCCGACGGCGCCGGCCTGGGTGGGGGACAGGTCCAGCCCGCGTTCCAGCCGTCCGACGGTGGTGGGCAGCAGATACGGGGCGAGGTACCCGGCCGTGAAAAGGGCGACGAGGGGCCAGGGAGTGGTGCGAGGGGCGAACACGGGCGTTCCCGGGGCATGCGAAGGGGACGGTACGAAAAGGCGAGGTGGGAGCGACGACCGTCGACGGACAGGAACGCGCCGGCCATGTGTATCAAGCGGAAGAAGCGCTCCGGAAGCGATGCAGATGTGATCCGCGCCACTCTTGTGTTTGCGGATCCTCAGGCCGGGTAACAGAGGTCGGCGCCCGCCTCCCCGTCCGGGGTTCCGCCAGGTGGGAGCGGCTCCCGGCGTGATCGCCGTGGCGATGTCGGTGCCGTGGTGCAGACTGGCCTGATCCGCACCATGTCAGGGAGCGCATCGTGATGGCGTCCACCGTGCCGGCCGGAGAACGAAGCAGCGACGACACCGCCGCCCGCCGGGCGCAGCGGCCGGACCGCCGCACCCACCTCGACCCGCTCGCCGCCCTGCGCACCCCCGCCGACCCCCGCTGCGACGTCTACCTCACCGGCACCGTCTTCCTCGACATCATCTTCACCGGCCTCGACTCCGCCCCCGTGCGCGGCACCGAGTCCTGGGCCCGCGGCATGGGCTCCAGCCCCGGCGGCGTCGCCAACATGGCCACCGCCCTGGCCCGCCTCGGCCTGCGCACCTCCCTCGCGGCGGCCTTCGGCGACGACCACTACGGCGAGTACTGCTGGGACACCCTCGAACAAGGCGAAGGCATCGACCTCGGCCCCTCCCGCACCGTCCCCGGCTGGCACTCCCCGGTCACCGTGTCCATGGCCTACGAGGGCGAGCGCACCATGGTCTCCCACGGCCACGAACCGCCCCCCGAGGAGCCGGCCCCCACCTGCCCGCCCCACGCCCGGGCCGCCGTCGCCTCCCTCACCCCCGGCCGCAGCGCCCCCTGGATCGCGCAGGCGGCGAGCCGCGGCACCCGCGTCTTCGGCGACGTCGGCTGGGACGACACCGGCACCTGGTCCCTGGCCGGGCTGCCCGACCTGCGCCACTGCGAGGCGTTCCTGCCGAACGCCGAGGAGGCCATGCGCTACACCGGCACCGACTGTCCGCGCACCGCCGCGCACGCCCTCACCGCCCACGTGCCGGTCGCCGTGGTCACCCTCGGCGCGGACGGGGCGTACGCGGTGGACCGGCGGACCGGGGAGACGGCCGAGGTGCCCGCCATCGCCGTCGAGGCGCTGGACCCCACCGGGGCCGGCGACGTGTTCGTGGCCGGTTTCGTGGCCGGCAGCCTGGCCGGCTGGCCGCTGGCCGACCGGCTCGCCTTCGGCGGCCTCACCGCGGCCCTGTCCGTCCAGGAGTTCGGCGGTTCGCTGTCGGCGCCCGGCTGGGCGGAGATCGCGGCGTGGTGGCACGAGGTGCGGTCGGTGCAGGGGGAGGACGCGGCGGAGCTCGGGCGCTACGCGTTCCTCCAGGACCTGCTCCCCGAGGAGCCGGTGTCCGGCTGGCCGCTGCGCCGGGCCGTTCCCACGATCGGTTTCCGCAGCTCGTCCTGACGCGGGAACACCCCCCGGAAAAGCCCTTCGGCGTTGTCACCCGCGCGTCGTACCCTGGGAGTCGCGAGGCCGCCCTCAGCTGCGCGGCCCTGACGAGGAGGAATCGCAGGCCTTCAGCGCCGGCCCATGACTCAGACACCCACAGCTCACACCTCCGCGCAGGAGCAGGCGAGAGTTCAGCTCACCGTCCCCGCCCAGCACCCCATGGTGACCGTGCTGGGATCCGGCGACTCCCTCCTGCGCGTGATCGAGAAGGCCTTCCCGGGGACCGACATCCACGTCCGGGGCAATGAGATCAGCGCGGTCGGCGATCCGGGCGAGGTCGCTCTCGTGTCGCGCGTGTTCGACGAGATGATGCTGGTGCTGCGCACCGGACAGCCGATGACGGAGGACGCGGTGGAACGCTCGATCGCCATGCTCAAGGCGACTGAGAGCGGGGAGAGCGACGGCCAGGAGACCCCCGCGCAGGTCCTCACCCAGAACATCCTCTCCTCGCGCGGGCGCACGATCCGCCCCAAGACGCTCAACCAGAAGCGTTACGTGGACGCGATCGACAAGCACACCATCGTCTTCGGCATCGGCCCCGCCGGCACCGGCAAGACGTATCTCGCCATGGCCAAGGCGGTGCAGGCCCTGCAGTCCAAGCAGGTCAACCGCATCATCCTGACCCGGCCCGCGGTCGAGGCGGGGGAGCGGCTCGGCTTCCTGCCGGGCACCCTGTACGAGAAGATCGACCCGTATCTGCGCCCGCTCTACGACGCGCTGCACGACATGCTCGACCCCGACTCCATCCCCCGCCTGATGGCGGCGGGCACCATCGAGGTCGCCCCCCTGGCGTACATGCGCGGCAGGACGCTCAACGACGCCTTCATCATCCTGGACGAGGCCCAGAACACCAGCCCCGAACAGATGAAGATGTTCCTCACCCGCCTCGGCTTCGACTCGAAGATCGTGATCACGGGCGACGTCACCCAGGTCGACCTGCCCAGCGGCACCAAGTCGGGCCTGCGGCAGGTGCAGGAGATCCTGGAGGGCGTCGAGGACGTCCACTTCTCCCGCCTGTCCTCGCAGGACGTCGTCCGCCACCGGCTGGTGGGCCGTATCGTCGACGCGTACGAGCAGTACGACAGCGAGCACGGCACCCAGAACGGCGTCCACAAGGGCGGCCGGGGCAGGTCCGGGCACAAGGGGAAGTAGACCGAGCACCAGATGTCGATCGACGTCAACAACGAGTCCGGAACCGAGGTCGACGAGCAGGCGATCCTCGACATCGCCCGCTACGCCCTGGCGCGCATGCGCATCCACCCGCTCTCCGAGCTCTCGGTGATCGTCGTGGACGCCGGCGCCATGGAGCAGCTGCACATCCAGTGGATGGACCTGCCGGGGCCCACGGACGTCATGTCGTTCCCGATGGACGAACTGCGTCCGCCGTCCAAGGACGACGACGAGCCCCCGCAGGGTCTGCTCGGCGACATCGTGCTCTGCCCCGAGGTCGCCGCCCGGCAGGGCGCCGAGGCGCCGACGCAGCACACCATGGACGAGGAGCTCCAGCTCCTCACCGTCCACGGGGTGCTGCACCTGCTGGGCTACGACCACGAGGAACCCGACGAGAAGGCCGAGATGTTCGGCCTGCAGGCCGCCATCGTGGACGGCTGGCGCGCGGAGAAGGGCCTGACCGGCCCGTCCCCCGCGCCGACCGTGTCATGAGTCCCGGACTCCTCCTCGGCGCGGTCGCGCTGGTCGTCGTCGCGTGGCTGTTCGCCTGCGCCGAGGCCGGCATCGCGCGGATCTCCACCTTCCGCGCCGAGGAGGCCGTCCGGTCCGGGCGGCGGGGCAGCTCCGGGCTCGCGCAGCTCGCCGCCGACCCGACCCGGTATCTCAACGTGGCTCTGCTGGTCCGCGTGGCCTGCGAGATGGCCGCCGCCGCCCTGGTCACCTACGCCTGTCTGCAGGAGTTCGACGGCACCGCCGAGGCCCTGCTGGTCGCCATAGCGGTCATGGTGCTCGTCTCCTACGTGGCCGTCGGTGTCTCCCCGCGCACCATCGGCCGGCAGCACCCGCTGAACACCGCCACGGCCGCCGCGTACGTCCTGCTGCCGCTGGCCCGGATCATGGGCCCGATCCCCTCCCTGCTGATCCTCATCGGCAACGCCTTCACCCCGGGCCGGGGCTTCCGGCGCGGCCCGTTCGCCTCCGAGGCGGAGCTGCGCGCGCTGGTGGACCTCGCGGAGAAGGAGTCGCTGATCCAGGACGAGGAGCGCCGCATGGTGCACTCGGTCTTCGAGCTGGGCGACACCCTGGTGCGGGAGGTGATGGTGCCGCGCACCGACCTGGTGGTCATCGAGCGCTACAAGACGATCCGCCAGGCCCTCACCCTCGCCCTGCGCTCCGGCTTCTCCCGCATCCCGGTGACCGGGGAGAACGAGGACGACATCGTCGGGATCGTCTACCTCAAGGACCTGGCCCGCAAGACGCACATCAGCCGCGACGCGGAGAACGAGCTGGTGTCCACCGCGATGCGCCCGGCGTTCTTCGTGCCGGACACCAAGAACGCGGACGACCTGCTGCGCGAGATGCAGAAGGAGCGCAACCACGTCGCCGTCGCGGTCGACGAGTACGGCGGCACCGCGGGCATCGTCACCATCGAGGACATCCTGGAGGAGATCGTCGGGGAGATCACCGACGAGTACGACCGGGAGATCCCGCCGGTCGAGGAACTGGGCGACGACCGCTACCGGGTCAACGCCCGCCTCGACATCACCGATCTCGGTGAGCTGTACGACCTGGACGAGTACGACGACGAGGACGTGGAGACCGTCGGCGGCCTGCTCGCCAAGGCACTCGGCCGGGTGCCGATCGCCGAGGCGTCGTCCGTGGTCGACCTCCCCGACGGCCGCTCGCTGCGGCTGACGGCGGAGGCGGCGGCCGGCCGCCGCAACAAGATCGTCACGGTGCTGGTGGAGCCGGTGGCCCCGCCGCCCCCGCCGCCGGAGCCCGTGGAGCCGGCCGGATGACCCCGCAGGAGCTGCGCGCCCTGTGCCTGTCCTTCGGCGCGGCCGTCGAGGACTTCCCCTTCGGCCCGGAGACCTCCGTCTTCAAGGTCCTGGGCAAGCTGTTCGCGCTGACCGCCCTGGACGCGCGGCCCCTGAAGGTCAACCTCAAGTGCGACCCGGACGACGCGGTGCGCCTGCGGGCACAGCACCACGGCCTGATCGTCCCCGGCTGGCACATGAACAAGCGTCATTGGAACACCGTCACGGTGGACGGCCCGCTGCCCGCCCGGCTCGTCCGGGAGCTGGTGGAGGACTCCTACGACCTGGTCGTGGCCGGGCTGCCGCGCGCGGACCGGCTGCGCCTGGACCGGCCGTGATCCGTATGCTCGGGGCATGACCGACAGCAGCGCGCTCGACCCCGAGGACCACAAGATCGTCACCCTGGCCCGTTCCACGCGGGCCCGCAACGGCGTGCCCGAGGGTGCCGCCGTGCGTGACGGGAACGGCCGCACGTATGCCGCGGGCACCGTGGCCCTGGACTCCCTCCGGCTGAGCGCCCTGCGGACGGCGGTGGCGATGGCGGTGGCGTCCGGGGCGACGTCCCTGGAGGCGGCGGCCGTGGTGACCGAGGCCGGTGGGGTGACGGACGAGGACCGCGCGGCGGTACGCGATCTGGGCGGGCCCGCCACTCCGGTGCTGCTGGCCGGTCCCGACGGGACCGTGCGGGAGACGGTGCCGGCGGGCTGACCCCACCTGCTGTTACCGGCGGTAAATAGGCCAGATTTCAACCTTGTCGCGCGCTGCCTCTCGCGCATCAATGGAACCGGGCCGATCTGATGCCACGTCAGGTCGGTCCGGTGCGCAGCGGGTCCGGACCCCGTCAGCCGATCAGTTCCCCGCACAGTTCCCCCGCCGGAGTCCCCCACGGGACTCCCCCCACACGGAAAGGGAGCCGGAATCCCATGAGAGGCAAGCGATACGGACTGGGCCTGTCCCTGGCGGCAGGCACCCTCGCGGTCTGCGGACTCGCCTTCGCCCCCGCCGCGGCGGCCGTCGCCCCCGGGTCGGCCACCGTCAACGCCGACTGCGGCACCTGGGGCGGCGGCGACGCCACCCTGACGGCGACGCAGAACGGCACATCCGCCACCGTCACCATCAACACCTCCGCGGTCACCGCACCGCTGGCCATCGGCAAGGACTCCCTGGCGTCCGAGCTGAAGATGGTGAAGGAGGGCGGCGGCACCGTCGTCTTCAAGGGCACCAAGAACCCGGCCATGGCGACCGGCGACGCCCTCGAGGTCGGTCCCCTCACCGGCACCGTAGCCTCCGGGGACACCCTGGAGGCCTTCGGCGGCACCCTGAAGGTGACCGCGTTCGGCTTCATCACCATCACCTGCACGGCGACGGCACCGCAGTCGCCGGGCCCGTTCGTCTTCGACTGATCCGCCCGGGCGGACCGCCGGGCCGGACCCCCACGGGTGTCCGGCCCGGCCCCGCGCCCGAGCCTGCCGCGCGAGCGCGGGGCGCGCATGGTGCCGCGGGGGTCGGGGGATCAGGGACAATGGGCGGCATGAGCGTTCGTACCCAGTCATCCGAGCCGCCGGTCGAAGCTGTTCACCGGGCCGGCTTCGCCTGCTTCGTGGGCCGCCCCAACGCGGGCAAGTCCACCCTGACGAACGCGCTGGTCGGGCAGAAGGTGGCGATCACCTCGAACCGGCCGCAGACCACCCGGCACACCGTGCGCGGCATCGTGCACCGCCCGGACGCGCAGCTGATCCTGGTGGACACCCCCGGGCTGCACAAGCCGCGCACCCTGCTCGGCGAGCGGCTCAACGACGTGGTCCGCACCACCTGGGCCGAGGTCGACGTGATCGGCTTCTGCCTCCCCGCCGACCAGAAGATCGGCCCCGGCGACCGGTTCATCGCCAAGGAACTCGCCGGGATCAAGAAGACCCCCAAGGTCGCCATCGTCACCAAGACCGACCTGGTGGACAACAAGGCGCTGGCCGAGCAGCTGATCGCCGTCGACCGGCTGGGTCAGGAGCTGGGCATCACCTGGGCGGAGATCGTGCCCGTCTCCGCGACGGCGAACCAGCAGGTCGGCCTGCTGGCCGACCTCCTCATCCCGCTGATGCCCGAGGGCCCGGCCCTCTACCCCGAGGGCGACCTGACCGACGAACCGGAACAGGTCATGGTCGCGGAACTGATCCGCGAGGCGGCCCTGGAGGGCGTCCGCGACGAACTCCCGCACTCCATCGCGGTCGTCGTCGAGGAGATGCTCCCCCGCGAGGACCGCCCCGCCGACAAGCCCCTGCTCGACATCCACGCCAACCTGTTCATCGAGCGCCCCAGCCAGAAGGGCATCGTCATCGGCCCCAAGGGCAAGCGCCTGAAGGACGTCGGCGTCCGGTCGCGCCAGCAGATCGAGGCCCTGCTCGGCACCCCGGTCTTCCTCGACCTGCACGTGAAGGTCGCCAAGGACTGGCAGCGGGACCCGAAGCAGCTGCGGCGGCTGGGGTTCTGAGGCGGGCGGGGTCGGAGCAGGCGCCTGAAGGGCGTCGGTGTCCGGTCCCGCGAGCGGATCGAGGCCCTGTTCGGCACGCCGCCGCGTGGCGGTAGCCGCATGTCGATGCAGCCTGGACCTGCACGTGAAGGTTGCCAAGGACTGGCAGCGGGGTCCGAAGCAGCTGCGGCGGCTGGGGTTCTGAGGCGGGCGGGGTCGGGGCAAGCGCCTGAAGGGCGTCGGTGTCCGGTCCCGCGAGCGGATCGAGGCGCTGCTCGGTACGCCGCCGCGCGGCGGTAGCCGCATGTCGATGCAGCCTGGACCTGCACGTGAAGGTTGCCAAGGACTGGCAGCGGGACCCGAAGCAGCTGCGGCGGCTGGGGTTCTGAGGCGGGCGGCGGGTCAGCCGCGCTGCTGCCGCAGCAGCTCCCTGTACCAGGCGTACGACGCCTTCGGCGTGCGCTTCAGCGTGTCGAAGTCGACGTGGACCAGCCCGAAGCGGCGGGCATGGCCCTCGGCCCACTCGAAGTTGTCCATCAGCGACCACACGAAGTAGCCCCGCACGTCCACGCCCGCCTCCAGCGCCCGGTGCAGGGCGCGGATGTGGCCGTCCAGGTAGGCGATGCGCTCCGGGTCGTCGACGCCCTCGTAGGAGCAGCCGTTCTCGGTGACGACGACCGGGGGGAGCCGGTCGCCGTAGCGGTCGCGGAAGGCCGTCAGGATCTCCGTGAGCGCCTCCGGGACCACCGGCCAGCCGAAGTCGGTCACCGGTCGGCCGGTGATCTCCCGTACGGAGAAGGGCAGTTCGGCCGGCATCCGGACCCCGCCGAAGTCGATCTCGGTGCCCTGGGGGGCGCCCACGCGGGTGGGCGCGTAGTAGTTGATCCCGTACCAGTCGAGGGGTTCGGCGATGACCTCCAGGTCCGCCGTCACGTCCCCGGGCATCAGCTCGCCGAGGCCGTCCGGGTAGCTCCCGAGCAGCAGCGGGTCGGCGAACAGCCGGTTCAGCAGCAGGTCGTAGAAGCCGGCCGCCTCCACGTCCGCCGCATCCTGGGACGCGGGCCAGGTCGGGCCGTGGGAGTTGGCGATGCCGATGTCGCGAGCACCGGACGCGCGCAGTGCGCGGACCGCGAGACCGTGCGCGAGGAGCTGGTGGTGGGCCACCGGCAGCGCGTCGAACAGCAGCTTCAGCCCGGGTGCGTGGATGCCGAGGGCGTGGCCCAGCAGGGTGTGCTCGGCGGGCTCGTTGAGCGTGATCCACTTCGTCACCCGGTCGCCGAGCCGCCCGGCGACCCGGGCCACGTACGTGGCGAACCGCTCGGCCGTGTCCCGTTCCCGCCAGTCCATCCCGGCCGGCAGGTCCCAGTGGAACAGGGTCGGCACCGGCCGCACCCCCGCCGCGCACAGGTCGTCGACCAGCCGGTCGTAGAAGTCCAGCCCGCCCCGGGCCCGCACCCGCGGCCAGGACACGGAGAAGCGGTACGCGTCCACGCCCAGCCCGGCCAGCAGCGCCACGTCCTCGGTGTGCCGGTGGACGTGGTCGCAGGCCACCTCGGCGGTCGAACCGTCCCGCACCCGGCCCGGCTCGGCCGTGAACACGTCCCACACGGACGCCTCACGCTCGTCGGCCGCCCCCTCGATCTGGTGCGCCGAGGTCGACACACCCCACAGGAAGCCGTCCGGGAAACGGGGGACCGGGTTCGTCGTCGCCATGGCACGGATCATCCGTACCGCCGGTCATCGAAGTCAACGCCCCGGCGGCAAACGGCTGTTACGCGCCCTCCTTCAGCACTACGCGCCCTCCTTCAGCACGCGGACGACCAGCGCGCGCTGCTCGTCGGTCAGGCGGGGGTCCGCGCAGTACACCGTGCGGCCGTCGACCGTGATCCGGTAGCCGAAGCCGTCCGGCACGCCCATCGGCGGCGACCCGCTGCCCGCGGCCAGCGCCCGCTCGGCCAGGGTGTGCCACTCCGCGGCGTCGGCCCGGCCCGCGGTGTCCACCTCGGCCTCCCGCTCGATGCCCGCGAACCCGCCCGTGCGCCGCACCTGAATACGCATGGGTTCCTGTCTAGTACGAGAAGGGACGTCACGCCTACCCGGCGGGAGCCGCACGGCGCCGGCGTGCGCCCGCACGTCCGGCCCGGCGCGCGGGCTACAGCGTCCGCACGCCGACCCGCTCCCACGCCTTCGTCACCGCCAGCAGCTCCTCGCCCTCCCCGTACCGGGCCCGCGCCGCCTTCACCGTCAGCGTCGCGAAGTCCGTGAACATCGCGTCCTGCGGCAGCTCCCCGCCGGTCAGCACGTCGTACCAGATCTGCCCGGCCCGCTCCCAGGCGTGCCCGCCCAGCGTGGTCGCCGCCAGGTAGAAGGCGTGGTTGGGGATGCCGGAGTTGATGTGCACGCCGCCGTTGTCCCGGCCGGTGCGGACGTAGTCGTCCATCGTCGCGGGCTGCGGGTCCTTGCCGAGGACGTCGTCGTCGTACGCCGTGCCCGGCTCCTTCATGGAGCGCAGCGCCGTGCCCGTGACCCGCGGGGCGAGCAGCCCGGCCCCGATCAGCCAGTCGGCCTCGGCGGCGGTCTGGCCCAGCGAGTACTGCTTGATGAGCGCGCCGAAGACGTCCGACACCGACTCGTTGAGCGCTCCGGACTGGTCGAAGTAGGCCAGGTTGGCGGTGTGCTGGGTGACGCCGTGCGCCAGCTCGTGGCCGATGACGTCGATCGGGAGGGTGAAGTCGAGGAAGATCTCCCCGTCCCCGTCGCCGAACACCATCTGCTCGCCGTTCCAGAAGGCGTTGTTGTAGTCGCGGTCGTAGTGCACGGTCGCGACGAGGGGCATCCCGGCGCCGTCGATCGAGTCGCGCCCGTACGCCGACAGCAGCAGCTCGAAGGTGGCGCCCAGGCCCGCGTAGGCGCGGTTGACGGTGGCGTCCTGGCCGGGCTCGTCGCCCTCGGCGCGCACGGTCCGGCCGGGCAGACCGGTGCCGTGACCGGCGTCGTGGACCGTGCGGTGCGGCGTCCCCGGCTCGGCGGCGAGCGGGGCGACGGCGCGGGCGCCGACGACCGTGGTCACGCGGCGCTGGGTGCGCTCGTAGGCGTCGCGCTGGAGGGTGCGGCGCGCGGGTCCGGCGAGCACCGGGTCGTCGGCCTGCGCCAGCCGGTCGAGGACGTGGGGCGGGACGATGGTGCAGAAGACGGGCTCGAAGCCCCCGTGACGGGTCATACTCCGCACCATCGCACTGCGTGACAGAGCTGTCACTACCCGCAACAACGACGGGTGAAATGAACCCCCGACACCCGCCTTGTCCGTCCTGAGTGTGGTATCAAGCACTTTTTGCCCGCTTTGCCCGGCCGGTCCCGCATACTGATACACGCCCCCGCACGCAGCACGACTCGGTTAAGCTGCGGAGCATCATGCGTTTCGGGCTGCTTCTCCTTAGCTGCCGCGGCGAGGGCCTGCAGTAGAGGCCGACCCCCTCCCCGCGGAGTTTGGCGCTGCGCCGTCGGCCGTCCATCCGGACACCCCGCGGACCCCCGAGGAGCCCACGCACCATGGCAAACCGCCAGCAGCCCAGCCCCATGCCGTTCCACAAGTACGGCCGCTACGACCAGGTCGACATCCCCGGCCGTACGTGGCCGGACAACCGGATCACCCAAGCCCCCCGGTGGCTCTCCACCGACCTGCGTGACGGCAACCAGGCGCTGATCGACCCCATGTCGCCCGCCCGCAAACGCGCCATGTTCGACCTGCTGGTCAGGATGGGCTACAAGGAGATCGAGGTCGGCTTCCCCGCCTCCGGCCAGACCGACTTCGACTTCGTCCGCTCGATCATCGAGGACCCGGACGCCATCCCGGACGACGTCACCATCTCCGTACTGACCCAGGCCCGCGAGGACCTGATCGAGCGCACGGTGGAGTCCCTGAAGGGCGCCCGGCGCGCCACGGTCCACCTGTACAACGCCACCGCGCCCGTCTTCCGCCGCGTGGTCTTCCGCGGCTCCAAGGACGACATCAAGCAGATCGCCGTGGACGGCACCCGCCTGGTGATGGAGTACGCGGAGAAGCTGCTGGGCGAGGAGACCGAGTTCGGCTACCAGTACAGCCCGGAGATCTTCACCGACACCGAGCTGGACTTCGCCCTGGAGGTCTGCGAGGCGGTGATGGACGTCTACCAGCCCGGCCCGGGCCGGGAGATCATCCTCAACCTGCCCGCCACCGTGGAGCGTTCCACGCCGTCCACGCATGCCGACCGCTTCGAGTGGATGGGCCGCAACCTGTCCCGCCGCGAGCACGTCTGCCTGTCCGTCCACCCGCACAACGACCGCGGCACCGCGGTGGCCGCCGCCGAGCTGGCCGTCATGGCCGGCGCCGACCGCGTCGAGGGCTGCCTGTTCGGGCAGGGCGAGCGCACCGGCAACGTCGACCTGGTCACCCTGGGCATGAACCTGTTCTCCCAGGGCGTGGACCCGCAGATCGACTTCTCCGACATCGACGAGATCCGTCGCACGTGGGAGTACTGCAACCAGATGGACGTCCACCCGCGCCACCCGTACGTGGGCGACCTGGTCTACACGTCCTTCTCCGGCTCCCACCAGGACGCCATCAAGAAGGGCTTCGACGCCATGGAGGCCGACGCGAAGGCCAAGGGCGTCACCGTCGACGACCTGGAGTGGGCCGTCCCGTACCTGCCCATCGACCCCAAGGACGTCGGCCGCTCCTACGAGGCCGTCATCCGCGTCAACTCGCAGTCCGGCAAGGGCGGCATCGCCTACGTCCTGAAGAACGACCACAAGCTGGACCTGCCGCGCCGGATGCAGATCGAGTTCTCGAAGATCATCCAGGCGAAGACGGACGCCGAGGGCGGCGAGGTCACCCCCGCCGACATCTGGGCCGTCTTCCAGGACGAGTACCTGCCGAACCCGGACAACCCCTGGGGCCGCATCCAGGTCGCCAACGGCCAGTCCACCACCGACCGCGACGGCGTGGACACCCTCACCGTCGAGGCCACCGTGGACGGCGAGCAGACGACCCTGACGGGTTCCGGCAACGGTCCGATCTCGGCCTTCTTCGACGCCCTGCAGGCGATCGGCGTCGACGTGCGCCTGCTGGACTACCAGGAGCACACCATGAGCGAGGGCGCCTCCGCGCAGGCCGCCTCCTACATCGAGTGCGCCATCGGCGACAAGGTTCTGTGGGGGATCGGAATCGACGCGAACACCACGCGCGCCTCCCTGAAGGCGGTCGTCTCCGCCGTCAACCGCGCGGCCCGCTGACCAGCCGCTTCGACGGACCCCAGGGCTCCGTCCGCCCCCGTGGGCGGGCGGAGCCCCCGTCGTATACCGGCCAAAGACCTGTGGAGGTCACGGAGAGGTCTCGTCCGAGGTGCTGACTCCGGCTCACAGATGTGGCTAACATCACGCAAGCGGCAATGGTGCCGTGGGGGCACCGCCCGCGCCGTCCGGCAGCGGGGGAGTTGTGGAGGTGCGACGTGCTGCCAGGACGGGAACCGAACGGCCGTGCCGCCGCTGCCTCCGGGCTGTCGCGCCTGCTGGGCACCCGCACGGCGTGGACCCCGGCCGGCGACGGCGAGTTCTTCTGCCCCGGCTGCGGAGGCGACCGCAACTACCAGCGGCTGACCGGACAGCGCCGCTTCTCCTTCCTCGGCGTGCCCGTGCTGCCCCGCGGCGCGACCGGTCCGGTCGTCGAGTGCGCCGCCTGCCGCCGCCACTTCGGCACCGACGTCCTGGACCACCCGACCACCACCCGCTTCTCCGCGATGCTCCGCGACGCCGTGCACACCGTCGCCCTCGCCGTCCTGGCCGCCGGCGGCACCTGCTCCCGCGCCGCCCTGGAGACGGCCGTCACCGCCGTCCGCGCCGCCGGCTTCGACGACTGCACCGAGGACCAGCTGGCCTCCCTCGTCGACGACCTGGCCGCCGACACCGGCCGGTTCACCGGGGAACCCTGCGCGGCCGGCCTCGCCATCGAACTCCACGAGGCCCTCGACCCGCTCGCCCCGCACCTCGCCGCCGCCGGCCGCGAATCGATCCTCCTCCAGGGCGCCCGCATCGCCCTCGCCGACGGCCCCTACACCCCGGCCGAACGCGACGCCCTCGCCACCGTCGGCGCGGCCCTCACCATCTGCTCCGACGACGTCACCCGCCTCCTCACGGCGGCCAGAACGCCGTCATAGCGCGTCGGTGCCGACGCACGCACCGGCCGGGAAGTCCGGGATTGCGACGGCCCCGTCACGGGGACGATTCCCTCACACAGGGCAAAACGACCTGTACGGGGGGTAGGGGATGCGGATCGAGCCGCGCCGGGATCTGCTGGACATCTGGGCCGCGGTGGCCCGCCACCACGCCATCGGCGAGGAACCCGTCGGCCTCGGCACCGAGCACCCCGACAGCCTCACGGACGCCGAGCGGCTGCTGTGCCTGCTGTACCCGGCGACCGAGGTCCCCACGTTCCGCCTCGACCAACCGGACTTCACCGAGCGGGACGTGCTGGCCGCCCTCGCACCGCTCGGTGACCGACGGGCCGTCCCCGCCCATCTGATCACCGAGCTGAGCCGTTTCCTGTACACCCACACGGCGGACGACGGCACCCCTTCCTTCACCGCGGGAGCCTGCCTGCACGCCGACCCCGGATGTGGCGCCGAACCCACCGACCGGCAGCGCGCGTTGGACGTCGTCGGCTCCTGCGCCCGCTCCGTCACCCTCTGTCTCGCTGCCCTCGGCTTCCTGAGGGTCCTCCGGGACTCCTCCCCAGCAGAACCAGGCGTGAGGATCGACGTGTTGACGGAAGTGACGTCCGCCCGGCTGACCGCCGCGATGATGGGCCTGCTGCGCTCCTTCACCGTCGACGTCGTCGACCCGGAATCGGCGCGGGCGCGCCGGCTGCTCGTGCTCCTCGGACAGAACAAGGCTGCCGACCATGAGGTACTCCGGGAGTTCCACCGCAGGTCCCGCCCCCTGCGCGAAGTGATCGTGCAGAGTCTCGCCCTGGGTATCCAGGTCGATGAGCTCATGCACCGAGACACTCTCTTCGAGTGCGGCTGGACCTGGGGAGTGGTACGGAATGCGCCCCGGATCACCGGGGAGAAGGACGTGCCCTTCCCCGGCCAGCGAGACGGTGTCGCCGCCCCACTGCCCCACCCGTACTTCACCCTCGTCGCGCTGGACGCCGTGCAGGGCCTCTTCTCGGAACGCACCCTCACGCTGGGACTGCTCGACCCGGTCCAGCAGCGGTTCGCCGACGCTTTGCGCCTGCGGTGCGAACTCGCCGAGCGGTACTGGTCGCTCGCCGCCCGCTTCAGCGACCGGCGCTGGCCTCTTGAGGACATCCCCTGGCGCATCCCCGGCCAGGGGCCGGAGTCGGAGCACCACTCCCTCTCCGTGACGGGCATAGTCATTCACGACCTGCTCCGTCGCAGGGCCGTCCACCGCCACGACGTGCCGCGTACCGTCACCGTCCTGGAGCGCCTCGCCGACCGGGCCCGCATCACCAGCCGAGCCGTGCGCCACGACCCCGCCCTCGCCCTGCACGACCCGGGCGTCACCCTGCCGCTGACCGGGTCCGAGCGGTCCGGTCCGCTTCTGGGGTGGCGCACGGACGATTTCTCGGCCCAACTGCTCAGGCGCACCCTGGCTCTGGCCGCACGCGTAGAGGACAGCGCCGCGCGGGACCGCCTGCTGTCCCTGGCCGAGCAGACGTACGCGCACCTGTGGGAGCGGTGGCGGAACCGGGGAGGGGCCGTGAGTCTCCGGGAAGGCCGGACGGCGGATCACCCGGACGTGCCTGCGACGGACCGCCTGCCGCTCTGGCAACTCACCTCGGATCTCACCGACGGCCTCGTCGCTGCCGCGTCCCTGTACCGGCAACCGGCCCTGACCAGTCCCAGGATGGAGGAGCTGGCCCGTGACCTGCTCACCGAAGCCACCGGGCTGTGGGAGTGGTTGCACGTGGTCATGACGGTCGACGGGAAGACGGGACAGCAACTGAGCCGCATCAGAGAACGGCTCGACCACGCCCGCGCCTTGATTGATGAGCGGCCCGCCACGGCGTTCGCCTTCGCCCTCGAGGTACTCCGGGAGCTCGACGTACTCCGGGAGCGCGACACCCGCACTCGGCCGAGCGATCCGTCCTGTTGACGTGCTCGCCACCGGGCATGCCGCCCGGAACCCGGACACCACGGCCGACGCCCGACCGCCCACTCCCTCAGGGGGCTTCCATGAGCACAGCACAGCCGCCCGTCGCCCCGGACACGCCGGACCGGGCCCGCGGGGCAGCCGGACACCGGCGGGGCACACCCGCGTCGGGGCGGCGGAGGGCCCTGGTCGTGGGTGTCGTCGCCGGTCTGGTCGTGTGGGGCGTGGCCGCGCTGCTGAGCCCCGAGGACGGTGCCGGGCGGCACCTGGCCGCCGCCGCGCTGTGTGCGCTCGGCGCGGTGGCCGTCGCCCACCTGTGGGCACCGCCGGAGCATCCGGCACCGGAGGAGGGCGGGCAGGCCGTGCCGCCGGACCCTGGGCGGCGCGGGCGCACCGGCGGGCAGACCGCGGGCGCCGAAGCGGCCGAAGGCACCGGAGCGCCGGTGGAAGGGCCCCCGCTGCTGCGGGAGTTCGCCCGGCTGGAGACGGAGCGGGTCGCGCGGCAGATGGCGGAGCTCGCCTCACTGGCCGTGGAGTGCCCGGGGGAGAACCACGACTGGCTGCTCTCCCTCACCCGTGCCGCCGAGCAGTCCGTGCGGGCCACCAGTACCTCCGTCGACCTGGGGTTCTGGAACAGCGAGCCCGCCGGCCGCTACCTCGACGCCCAGCACGAGGCGATCACCGACCGCGGGGTGCCGGTGCGGCGGCTGTTCCTGGTGGAGCGCGCCGCGCAGCTGGACGACGCACTGCTGCGGCTGTGCGAGGAGCAGGAGCTGCTGCGCATCGACGTGCGGGTCGTGGTGCTGCCGGAGCTGCCCCCGCACCTGGCGCGCGGGACCACGTTCGACGGCGTGGTCTTCGACGAGGAGGTGTCCTACGAGACCGTGCGGGACCTGCGCGAGGTGAACGCCCGGACACGGATCGACGCCCGGCCCGACCACGTGCGGAGCCGCACGCGCCGCTTCGAGGAGCTGTGGGAGGCCGGGATGGGCCTGCGGGAGCTGGAGGGACGGGTGGACGACGAGGAGGACGGCACCTGGATGACCGGCTGAGGCCGATCGCTGCTCCGAGGCCCCCGGCACGGTTACTCCCCGGGGAGTAGTGCGGCCCGCGCACCGCCCTGCGCAGTACCGCGCAACTCGGCCTCACGCCCGACGAATCCGCCCCGCCCCGACGGGAGTCTGGAGGCGACCGGACAGTCGAGCGGAGGGAGGCCCGTCGCATGGGGGCCGGAAGCAGTGTGACGCGGCGGCGGGCCGTGCCGTGGGTGGTGGTCGGCCTGTGGCTGGCCGCGCTCGTGCTCGTGGGGCCGCTGGCGGGGAAGTTCGGCGGCATCCAGCAGAACCGGGCCACGGACTATCTGCCGGACAGCGCCGACTCCACTCAAGTGGCGCGCATCCAGGACCGGTTGCCCGGCGGTGAGGCGACCGACCTGGTGCTGGTCTACCACCGTGACGGCGGACTGACCGCCGCCGACCGGAAGGCCGCCGCCGGGCAGGTCGCCGAGGTCGGGGACACCTACGAGCTGGCGGGCGCCCCGCGCGGTGTTCCCTCGGAGGACGGCAGCACGCTGATGTTCGCGGTCTCCAGCACCGAACCCGGCCAGGACGAGGAGGCCAGGACCGCCTTCGTCGACGGGGTGCGCGAGATCGCCGAGGGCGGCGACGGGCTGCGCGTCGAGGTCGGCGGGCCCGGCGCGCTGACCACCGACATGAACAAGGTGTTCGAGACCGTCGACGGCACCCTGCTGATGGCCACTCTCGGCGTCGTCACGGTGCTGCTGGTGCTGATCTACCGCAGCCCGTTCCTGTGGCTGGTCCCGCTGGCCGTCGCCGGTGTCGCCACCACCGTGGCGATGGCCGCCGGGTACGGACTGCACGAGCTGTTCGACGTCACCGTCACCGGGCAGAGCGGCGGCATCATGACCGTCCTCGTCCTGGGCGCCGGAACCGACTACGCGCTGCTGCTCGTGTCCCGCTACCGGGAGGAACTGCGCCGCCACGAACGCCCCTACGACGCGATGCGCGTCGCCCTGCGCGGCTGCGGGCCGGCGATCCTCGCCTCCTCCGGCACGGTCGCGGCCGGACTGCTGTGCCTGCTCGCCGCCGACCTCAACAGCAGCAGCGGCATGGGCCCGGTCGGCACGATCGGTGTCCTGTCCGCACTCATCGCCATGACCACCCTGCTGCCCGCCGTGCTGGTGCTCCTGGGCCGCCGGGTGTTCTGGCCGCTGATCCCCGCCTTCGGCAGCGAACCGAAGGCCCGGCGCACCGTGTTCGCGGTCATGGGCACCTCCGCCGCCCGCCGCCCGAGGACCGTCCTCACCGCGGGTGCCGTCCTCCTCGGCGCCCTCGCCCTCGGCACGCTCGGCCTCACCGGCGACCTCAAGCAGGAGGACTCCTTCACCGACCGGCCCGAGTCGATCGCCGCCATGGACACGCTCGCCCGGGAGTACCCCGAGCGCGGCAGCCGCCCCCTCACCGTGATGGCACCCGCCGGGCGCGCGGACGCCGTGGTGGCCGAGGCCCGCGCCACCGACGGTGTCGCGGAGGTGACCCCGGGCCGTGAGGGTGATGGCTGGACCGAGATCGCCGTGTTCACCACGGCCGCCCCCGAGTCCCCGGCGGAGACCCGCACCGTCGAGGCGCTGCGCGACGGACTCGACGATCACGGCGCCTACGTCGGCGGGCCCAGCGCCCAGCGGCTCGACCTCGCCGACAGCGAGGCCCGGGACCGGTCGGTGGTCGTGCCGCTGGTGCTGGCCGCCGTGTTCCTCATCCTGGTGGCTCTGCTGCGCAGCCTGGTCGCACCGCTGCTGCTGCTGGGCGCGGTGGTCGCGGTGTGGGGCGCGGCGCTCGGCATCGGGGGCCTGGTCTTCGAGCCGCTGTTCGGCTTCGCGGGCACCGACCCCGGGCTGCCCCTGCTGTCCTTCGTGTTCCTCGTCGCGCTCGGCGTCGACTACGGCATCTTCCTGCTGCACCGGATGCGCGAGGAGTCCCTCGGCGGCGCCGAACCGGAGGCCGCCGCGCTGTCCGCGCTGCGCACCACCGGCGGGGTCATCGCCTCCGCGGGCATCGTGCTCGCGGCGACGTTCGCCGTCCTCACCACCCTGCCGCTGGTGGCCCTCGTCGAGCTCGGCTTCGTCATCGCGGTCGGCGTGCTCCTGGACACCTTCCTGGTGCGGACGTACCTCGTCACCACGGCGAGTGTGCTGCTGCGCCGCCGGCTGTGGTGGCCGGGCCGGCTCTCCCGCGCCCCCGAGCCGGTCCGGCCGGAACGGCAGCCCGAGCCGGTGTAGCGGCGGTGCGACGACGCGAGGGTGCCCCGGCCTCCCGCCGGGGCGCCCTCCACCGGGAGGATGAACCCGTGCAGCAGCCCATGACGACAGCCGAGCAGGCGCCGCCCGGCCGGTCCAGGATCGGCTACCGGGTGATGGCGGCGCTCAACCGCGATCCCCTGACCGCCCCGCACGCCGTCCGCAACGACACCGTGCTGGCCGGGTGCCTGGCCGTCGCGGCCCTGGTGCTGGCCCTGATCGTCGACCCCGCCCGGTCGCCCGACGCGCTCGGCTGGACGCTGCTGCTGGCCGCGCATCTCCCGCTGCCGTGGCGCCGCCGGCGCCCGCTGACGGTGCTCCTGCTGGTGCTGGCCGCCGCCGCGCCGTACCACGCCCTGGACAACACCCACGCCGCGCCCGTCGCGGCCACCATGGTCGCCCTGTACACGGTGGCGGCGACCACCACCCCGCGCCGCACCCTGCTCATCGGCTCCGTCGTCATCGGCGGCACGCTCACCGTGAACGCGCTGACCAACCCCGAGGGCCTGACCGAGCTGCTGCGCATCCTCGGCTGGGCGGTCGCCGTGCTGGTCTTCGGCGTCGACGTCCGTTTCTACCGCCAGTACGTCGCCGCGATCGTGGAACGCGCCGAGCGCGCCGAACGCACCCGCGAGGAGGAGGCCCGCCGCCGGGTCGCCGAGGAACGCCTGCGCATCGCCCGCGACCTGCACGACCTGCTCGCGCACAGCATCACCGTCATCGGGGTGCGGACGTCGGTCGCCGCGCACGTCCTGACCGCCGACCCGGAACGGCTCGACCGGGAGGCCGTCGCCCGGTCCCTCGACGACATCGCCGAGGTCTGCCGTACCGCCCGCGGCGAACTGCGCACCACCCTGGAGGTGCTGCGCGAACACGGCGCCGACGCCCGCGGCCCGCTGCCCGGACTCGACGGTCTGCCCGACCTGGTGGCGAGCGCCCGCCTGGCCGGGGCCCGCGTCGAGCAGACGGGCCGGACCGGCGAGGTCCCGCCCGCCGTCGGGGCCGCCGCCTACCGCATCGTGCAGGAGGCCCTGACCAACGTGGTGCGCCATGCCGGCCCCGACCCGGCCGTCCGGGTCGACCTGCGGGCGGAGGACGGCGCCCTGCACCTGTCCGTCACCGACGACGGCACCGGCCCGCCGCCCGGCCGTCCACCCGGATTCGGCCTGACCGGCATGCGCGAGAGGGCCCGCAGCGTGGGCGGCACCCTCGACGCCGGGCCGCGTGAGGACGGCGGTTTCCACGTGACGGCGCGACTGCCCCTGACGACGACGCCCGCCACCCCGACTGCCCAGGGAGCCCGATGACCATCCGCGTGCTGCTCGCCGACGACCAGAGACTCGTGCGGGAGGCGTTCGCCATGCTCGTCGACTCGGCCGCGGACATGGAGGTCGTCGGTCAGGCCGGCACCGGCCGCGAGGCCGTCGGACTGGCCCGCGCCCGGCGCGCCGACCTCGTCGTCATGGACATCCGCATGCCCGACCTGGACGGCATCGAGGCGACCCGGCTGATCGCGGCCGACGACGACCTCGCCGGGGTGAAGGTGCTCGTCCTCACCACCTACGACACTGACGAGAACATCGTCGACGCGCTGCGCGCCGGCGCGTCCGGCTTCCTGGTCAAGGACACCCGGCCGGCCGACCTCCTCGACGCCGTCCGGACCGTCGCCGCCGGCGACGCGCTGCTCTCCCCGGGGCCCACGGCCCGCCTCATCCAGCGCTTCCTGAGCACCCCGGCGCCCGCGGTGGCCCACGGCCCGGAGTGCCTGTCCGACCGCGAGCGGGAGGTCCTCACCCTCGTCGCGCGGGGCCTGAACAACGGGGAGATCGGGGAGGCGCTGGGGCTCAGCCCGCTCACCGCGAAGACCCACGTCAGCCGCATCATGGGCAAGCTGGACGCCCGGGACCGGGCCCAACTCGTCATCGTGGCCTACGAGTCGGGTCTGGTGGCCCCGGGCGCGGTCTGACGGTCGTCCCGGCTCAGAGCGTGTGGTGCAGCCAGCGCTGGATGGTGGTGTTGATGCTGCCCGGCAGCGCGCTGAGGCTCTCGATCGCCTCCCGGTCCTCCGGGCGCGGCGGGATGCCGGCGGCGGTCAGCGCGGCGTGCAGGTCCAGCCGCCGCCGGTCACGCGGGTCGAGGACGATGTCGAGGCGGTCGGCCGGGTCCGGCGGGGACAGCAGGTAGTCGTCTCCGCACGCGTAGGGGTCGACGAAGACATGGTCCGAGCCGTACTCGAAAGCGGTGGCGGTCATGTCGGTCTCCTCACCAAGGGGTGTCGGTTCTGCTGGACAGGAGCCCCCGGGCACCGGTGCCGGTTGCGATCCGGGCGAAACGTCACGCCGACGGCGTCATCGCCAGTTCATCGTCCGGTCGGACGAACGGCCCGGAGCCGCGCCCACGTGCAGCGGACCCGGGCCCGGAGCCCGCCTGGGTGCAAAGAACCCGCTGCAAAGGTCTGGATGCAAAGCAGTCAATGCAAAGAAACCCTTGCAAGCACTTCTTTGTATTGCTACGGTCGTGCCATGACCGATTCCCCGGATCCCTCTCAGCCGCAGCTCCACAGCCTCGACGCCCGCTCGCTGCGTGGGCTCGCCCACCCGATGCGCATGCAGCTGCTCAACCTGCTGCGCCGCGGCGGTCCCGCCACCGCCTCCCAACTGGCCGCCAAGCTGGGGGAGTCCAGTGGTGCCACCAGCTACCACCTGCGCCAACTGGCCTCCTACGGCTTCGTGGAGGACGCGCCGGACCGCGGCAAGGGACGCGAGCGGTGGTGGCAGGCCGTCCACGAGGGCGTCCGCTTCGAGTCCGCCCTGCTCCAGGACAGCGACCCCGAAGTGCGCGGCGCCGCCGACCTGTTCCTGCACGAGGTCGCCAACCAGCACACCCAGGAACTCGCGACCTGGCTCGGCACCCGCGACGACTGGTCGCAGGAGTGGCGCGACAGCTCCGACATGAGCGACTGGACGCTCCACCTCACGCCCGAGACGGCCCGCGAACTCGTCGCGAAGATGCACGACCTCGTCGCGAGCTACCGCACGCCGGCCTCCGACGCGGGTACGCCGGAGACCGAGCAGGTGCGCATCCACACCCACCTCATGCCCGTCCCGAAGAACTGAGAGGCCACCCGATGCATCCCGAGACGCACCTCATCCTGCACGGTGTCCGCGCGGCGGAACTCCGCGCCGAGGCGGGGAGCTGCCGTCCGGCCGGCGCGCCCCGGCGCCCGGGGCCGCTGCGGACGCGGGTCGGCTGGACCCTGGTCGAGATCGGCCTGCGGCTGGCAGCGGTGCGGGGTACGGCGGCGGTGGCTGCCGTGTCCTGATCCGGAGGCGGGTCGGCCGCCTGCCTTGTTGCTCCCCGCGGGGACAACACCGGTTACTCCGCCGGCGACTTCGCACTCGGGCTCCGGAGGAGAGCGGGAATCGGCGCGGGTGAAGTAATCCGCATACCGCCGGTCGCATCAGGGTGCGCCGCACCCGCTCGAAAATACCGTCGGTTTGCAGAGCGGACTCGATCCGCTGCTCCACATCCCATTGTCCTTTCCGAATAGCCCGTTCGGACTCCCTGATTCAGGCGCCAGGGACGAAGACCCCCGGACCTCACGCCACCTGCGCGAACCCCACTTCCTCACGCCTCCCGCTCAGTTCGCGCCGAAGAACTCTCGCACGGCCTGCCGTGAACCGTTGGCCATCGATCAACCCCTTTGCGCGGCCCTCCACTTGTACCTCCCGAAACTCTTCCGAGTGTAGGGACGGGACCTCACCCTTGGGGTGAGAAGAGTGAAAGCCGAAAAGAAAGGGGAGCACGGTGGAGGCACAGCACTCGGCGCTCTGCGTCGAAGAAGCGGAGGAAGTGGTGAAAGAATTGCGGGCGGCGTTCGCGAAGGCCGGAATTGTGGTGCCGTCACGGGGGCCGGCCCCGGTGAGTCTTGCGCGGGAGGTGCCCTGTCCCCTCGTCGACCTGGGGCGGATCCCCGTCCGCACCGCGCAGCGGCTCGCGGCGGTGGTGCGGTGAGGCCGGCCGTCGGCGCGCACGTCGTGGACACGGTGACCGGCCGGATCGGGGTCGTGATGGGGCACGAGGGGCCCTACGTACAGCTGAGACCGTACGGCGGGGGCTGCGAGTGGGACGCGGAACCGGAGGCCGTTCGGCAGGCCACCGCCGCGGAGCGGCTGCGTGAGGCGATGGCGCATGCCCGTGCCCGCAGCCGCGGTGAGGTGCCGTGAACGTAGGAGACAATGGCCGGCATGAGTCTGTTCCGCGACGACGGCATCGTGCTGCGCACCCAGAAGCTGGGTGAGGCGGACCGGATCATCACGTTGCTCACGCGCGGTCACGGCCGGGTACGCGCCGTGGCGAGGGGGGTGCGCCGGACCAAGTCCAAGTTCGGTGCGCGCCTCGAACCGTTCTCGCACGTGGACGTGCAGTTCTTCTCCCGGGGGAGCGACCTGGTGGGCCGCGGCCTGCCCCTGTGCACGCAGAGCGAGACGATCGCCCCGTACGGCGGCGGCATCGTCACGGACTACGCGCGCTACACGGCCGGGACGGCCATGCTGGAGACGGCCGAGCGGTTCACCGACCACGAGGGGGAACCGGCAGTGCAGCAGTACCTGCTGCTGGTCGGCGCCCTGCGGACGCTCGCCCGGGGCGAGCACGCCCCGCACCTCGTGCTCGACGCGTTCCTGCTGCGCTCGCTGGCCGTCAACGGCTACGCGCCCAGCTTCGGCGACTGCGCGAAGTGCGGGATGCCCGGCCCGAACCGGTTCTTCTCCGTCGCGTCGGGCGGTTCCGTCTGCGGCGACTGCCGGGTGCCCGGCAGCGTCGTACCCTCGCCGGAGGCGCTGGAACTGCTCGCGGCGCTGCTCACGGGCGACTGGGAGACCGCGGACGCGACCGAGGCGCGGTACGTCCGGGAGGGCAGCGGGCTGGTGTCCGCCTACCTGCACTGGCACCTGGAGCGCGGGCTGCGCTCCCTGCGGTACGTCGAGAAATAGCGAACAGAACGAACAGCCAGAGGGAGACGAGAGACACATGGCCGTACGCGGGTTCCTGGGGCGTCAGCGACGGGAGTACAGGACGCCGGAACCGCACCCCTCCGGCGCCCGGCCCCCGAAGGTGCCCGGGGAACTGGTGCCCCGGCATGTGGCGATCGTCATGGACGGCAACGGCCGGTGGGCCAAGGAGCGCGGACTGCCGCGCACCGAGGGGCACAAGGTCGGCGCCGAGCGGGTGGTGGACGTGCTCCAGGGCGCCATCGAGATGGGCGTCGGGTCGATCTCGCTGTACGCGTTCTCCACCGAGAACTGGAAGCGGTCGCCGGACGAGGTGCGCTTCCTGATGAACTTCAACCGCGACTTCATCCGCAAGAGCCGCGACACCCTCGACGAACTCGGGGTGCGGGTGCGCTGGGTGGGGCGGATGCCCAAGCTGTGGAAGTCGGTGGCCAAGGAGCTCCAGATCGCCCAGGAGCAGACCCAGGACAACGACCGGCTCACGCTCTACTTCTGCATGAACTACGGCGGCCGGGCGGAGATCGCGGACGCCGCGCAGGCGCTCGCGGAGGACGTGCGGGCCGGGCGGCTCGACCCGTCGAAGGTGACCGAGAAGACGTTCGCGAAGTACCTGTACTACCCGGACATGCCGGATGTCGACCTGTTCCTGCGGCCCAGCGGGGAGCAGCGCACGTCCAACTACCTGCTCTGGCAGAGCGCGTACGCGGAGATGGTGTTCCAGGACGTGCTGTGGCCCGACTTCGACCGGCGCGACCTGTGGCGGGCCTGCCTGGAGTTCGCCTCCCGGGACCGCCGGTTCGGCGGGGCGATCCCGAACGAGGAGCTGCTGGCCATGGAGGGCCGCGCCGAGGTGCGCGAGGGCTGACGCCCGCCCGGACCCGGGCCCGCCGGGCGGCGTCGGCGGGTGCCGCGCCTGCTCCCCCCGGAGGTGCCCGTGAGACAGCCGGTTCACGCGCGAGGGGCCCGGAAGCCACCTGGCTTCCGGGCCCCTCGGCGTCACGGACTCAGTCGGCGCAGGCCGCCGCGCACTCCGCGCAGGTGCCGAAGATCTCCACCGTGTGGGCCACGTTGACGAAGCCGTGATCCGCGGCGATGGTGTCGGCCCACTTCTCCACCGCCGGGCCCTCCACCTCGACGGCCTTGCCGCAGCCGCGGCAGACCAGATGGTGATGGTGGTCGTCGGTGGAGCAGCGGCGGTAGACCGCCTCGCCCTCCGCGGTGCGCAGCACGTCCACCTCGCCCGCGTCGGCGAGGGACTGCAAGGTGCGGTAGACCGTGGTGAGTCCCACCGAGTCGCCCTTGTGCTTGAGCATGTCGTGGAGTTCCTGAGCGCTGCGGAACTCGTCGACCTCCAGAAGCGCAGCCGCCACGGCGGCGCGCTGCCGGGTGGCGCGGCCCCTCACGGGCGGTCCAGCGGTGGTCACCGGTTGCCTCCTCACGTCTGCACTGCCTGCGGCCATTGTGCCAGTCGGCCTCGCGGGCGTTCAGACGCCTGCGCCGTCGCTGCTGGCGCGGCCGGCCGGGATGACGCACTCGGCCGGTTCCCCGGCGGGACGCGCGGCGGCCGCGGCGCGGGCCCGGCGGCGGGCCAGGGGCGCGGCCAGGGCGGTGAGCAGGACGAACGCGCCGATGGTCAGCAGCACGATGGTCGCGCCGGGCGGCACGTCCTGGTAGTACGAGGTGACCGTGCCGCCGAGGGACACGCTCACGCCGATCGCGACGGCGACGGCGAAGGTCGCGGCGAAGCTGCGGGTGAGCTGCTGGGCCGCCGCGACCGGGACCACCATGAGCGCGCTGACCAGCAGCAGGCCCACCACCCGCATCGCGACGGTCACGGTCACCGCGGCGGTGACCGCGACCAGCAGGTTCAGGAACCGCACCGGCAGGCCGGTGACGCGGGCGAACTCCTCGTCCTGGCTGACCGCGAAGAGCTGTCGGCGCAGCCCGAGGGTGACCAGGATCACGAACGCGGCGAGGACGCAGATCGCCGTGACGTCGGACGGGGAGACCGTCGACAGGGAGCCGAAGAGGTACGAGGTGAGGTTGGCGTTGGAGCCGGTCGGGGCGAGGTTGATGAACATGACGCCGCCGGCCATGCCGCCGTAGAAGAGCATCGCGAGGGCGATGTCGCCGCGGGTCCTGCCGTACCAGCGGATCAGTTCCATGAGGACGGCGCCCAGGACCGAGACCAGGGCCGCCATCCACACCGGGGACCAGGACAGCAGGAAGCCGAGGCCGACACCGGTCATGGCGACGTGGCCGATGCCGTCGCCCATCAGGGCCTGGCGGCGCTGGACGAGGTAGATGCCGACCGCGGGGGCGGTGATGCCGACGAGGACGGCGGCGAGCAGGGCCCGCTGCATGAAGGCGTAGTCGAGGATGTCCATCGGATTCAGCTCAGCAGTCCCGTGCGGATCGGTTCGGTACCCGCGGGGGCGTGCGGGTGGACGTGGTCATGGCCCGGAAGGGCATGCTGGCCGACGGCCTTCGGCGGCGGGCCGTCGTGCAGCACGCAGCCGTCGCGGAGCACCACCGCCCGGTCGATCAGCGGCTCCAGCGGGCCCAGTTCGTGCAGGACGAGGAGGACCGACGTGCCCTCGGCGACCTGGTGGCGCAGGGTGGCGGCGAGGACCTCCTGGCTCGCGAGGTCCACGCCCGCCATCGGCTCGTCCATGATCAGCAGTTCGGGTGCGGAGGCGAGCGCGCGGGCGATCAGCACCCGCTGGTGCTGGCCGCCGGAGAGCGCGTCGACGGAGTCCTTCGCCCGGTCCGCCAGCCCGACCAGGTCGAGCGCGCGGCGCACCGCCTCCCGGTCGGACCTGCGGAAGACCCCGAAACGGGTGCGCGCCAGGCGGCCCGAGGAGACGACCTCGGTGACCGTGGCGGGCACGCCGGAGGCGGCCGTGGTGCGCTGCGGGACGTAGCCGACGCGGGCCCAGTCGGAGAAGCGGCGGCGCGGGGTGCCGAACAGTTCGACCTCGCCCGCGGAGACCGGCACCTGGCCGATGACGCTGCGCACGGCCGTGGACTTGCCGGAGCCGTTGGCGCCGAGCAGGGCGACGACCTCGCCGCGGCCCACGGTGAGGTCGATGCCGCGCAGGACGGGGCGCGAGCCCAGTTCGGCGTGGACACCGCGCAGCGAGATCACGGGATCGGGCATGGTGTCCTCCGGTGGTCGGACGGTCACTTCGCTCCCAGGGCCTTCTTGAGGGCCGCCAGGTTGGCCTCCATGACCTGGAAGTAGTCGTCGCCGCGGGAGGCGTCGGTGATGCCCTCCAGCGGGTCGAGGACGTCCGTCTTCAACCCGGCGTCGGAGGCGAGCATCTTGGCGGTCCGGTCGCTGACCAGCGTCTCGTAGAAGACGGTGGTGACGCCGTCGGCCTTCGCGGTGCGTTCCAGTGCCTTCACGCGGGCGCCGCTCGGCTCGGACTCCGGGTCCAGGCCGTTGATGGCCTCCTCGGTCAGCCCGTAGCGCCCGGCGAGGTGGCCGAAGGCGGCGTGGGTGGTGATGAAGACGTCGGTGGCGCGGTTCTTGAGCCCGCTCTCGAAGCGGGTGTCGAGGTCGCCCAGCTCGCCGACGAGGGCCTCGGTGTTCTTGCGGTAGTCGGCCGCGTGGTCCGGGTCGGCCTTGGCGAAGGCGGCGCCGACGCCCTCGGCGACCTCGGCGTACTTGACCGGGTCCAGCCAGACGTGGGGGTCCTCGCCCGCTTCGTGCGCGTGGCCGTGGTCGTCGGCGTGCTCGTCGGCGTGCTCGTCCTCGTGGCCGTCCTCGTCGGCGTGGGTCTCCAGGGAGGTCAGCTTCGCCGCGTCGATCTTCGTCTTCAGCTCGGCCTGGCCGATGGCCTCGTCGACGGAGGGCTGCAGGCCGGAGAGGTAGAGCGCCGCGTCGGACTCCTGGAGCTGCGCGGTCTGCTTGGCGCTGATCTCCAGGTCGTGGGGTTCCTGACCGGGCTGGGTGAGGCTGGTGACGTTCACGTGCTCGCCGCCGATCCGCTCGGCGAGGAACGCCATCGGGTAGAACGACGCGACGACGTCGAACTTGTCGGTGTTGCCGGCCGCGGCGCTGTCGCCGGCGCAGGCCGAGAGGGTGCCGAGGCCGAGTGCGGTGACGGCGGTCACCGCGGCCGTCGGTATGAGTCGTCGTACGTTCATGACAGTCATTTTCAATGATGATGGAAACCGTTGTCAACAACGCCCGTGAGGGCGGTGAACCCGGGGCCAGATTGGTCCCGGAGCAGGCCACGCCGGTAGCCTGAGAGCTTGGTTGGAAGGACACTCGCTCCGCCCGCCCGTCTCCCGACCAACACTCTCCAACGAGGCGCTTTGCGCCGCACCAGTCAGTCACCGTCGTCGTAATGAAGAGAGCACCGTGGCCGCCGACAAGATCGACACCATCGTCAGCCTGAGCAAGCGCCGTGGCTTCGTATTCCCCTGCAGTGAGATCTACGGCGGCCAGCGTGCCGCCTGGGACTACGGGCCCCTGGGTGTCGAGCTCAAGGAGAACCTCAAGCGTCAGTGGTGGCGTTACATGGTGACGTCGCGCGAGGACGTGGTCGGCATCGACTCGTCCGTGATCCTGGCCCCGGAGGTGTGGGTCGCCTCCGGCCACGTCGCCACCTTCACCGACCCGCTGACCGAGTGCACTGCCTGCCACAAGCGGTTCCGCGCGGACCACCTGGAAGAGGCGTACGAGGAGAAGAAGGGCCGCGCTCCGGAGAACGGCCTGGCGGACGTCAACTGCCCCAACTGCGGCAACAAGGGCCAGTTCACCGAGCCCAAGCAGTTCTCGGGTCTGCTGTCCACCCACCTCGGCCCGACCCAGGACTCCGGCTCCATCGCCTACCTGCGTCCCGAGACCGCCCAGGGCATCTTCACCAACTTCGCCCAGGTGCAGACCACTTCGCGCCGCAAGCCGCCGTTCGGCATCGCCCAGATGGGCAAGTCCTTCCGCAACGAGATCACGCCCGGCAACTTCATCTTCCGCACCCGCGAGTTCGAGCAGATGGAGATGGAGTTCTTCGTCAAGCCGGGCGAGGACGAGAAGTGGCAGGAGTACTGGATGGAGCAGCGCTGGAACTGGTACACCGGTCTCGGCCTGCGCGAGGAGAACATGCGGTGGTACGAGCACCCGAAGGAGAAGCTCTCCCACTACTCCAAGCGCACCGCTGACATCGAGTACCGCTTCCAGTTCGGCGGCAGCGAGTGGGGCGAGCTGGAGGGTGTCGCCAACCGCACCGACTTCGACCTCGGCGCCCACTCCAAGGCCTCCGGCCAGGACCTCTCCTACTTCGACCAGGAGGCCGGCGAGCGCTGGACGCCGTACGTCATCGAGCCCGCGGCCGGTGTCGGCCGGGCGATGCTCGCCTTCCTCCTCGACGCCTATGTCGAGGACGAGGCGCCCAACGCCAAGGGCAAGATGGAGAAGCGGACCGTGCTGCGGCTCGACCACCGCCTCGCCCCGGTGAAGGTGGCCGTGCTGCCGCTGTCCCGCAACCCGGAGCTGTCGCCCAAGGCCAAGGGCCTCGCCCAGGCGCTGCGGCAGAACTGGAACATCGAGTTCGACGACGCCGGCGCCATCGGCCGCCGCTACCGCCGCCAGGACGAGATCGGTACGCCGTTCTGCGTCACCGTCGACTTCGACACGCTGGACGACAACGCGGTGACCGTGCGTGAGCGCGACACCATGAAGCAGGAGCGTGTGTCGCTGGACCAGATCGAGGGCTACCTCGCCTCGCGTCTCGTCGGCGCCTGACCGCGCCTGACCGCGCCTGACCGCGCCTGACCGCGCCTGACCGGCCAGAACGCCGGGTTCCGGACCTCCGGGGCCCGGCGTTCGGCGTTTTCCGGGCCCTCGGGGGTCTGGGGGCCCGAGGGTCTGCGCATGAGTGTGCTGACAGATTAATGAATGACAGATATTGAAATCTGTCATTCATTATGTCAGTCTGGACGGCATGACGACGACACACACCCGCACGCTAGGAACCACCGGCCCCCGGGTCTTCGCCCTCGGCCTCGGCTGCATGGGCATGTCCGCGCTCTACGGGGACGCGGACCGGACCGAGGGCATCGCCACCGTCCACGCCGCCCTTGAGGCCGGCGTCACCCTGCTCGACACCGGCGACTTCTACGCCATGGGCCACAATGAGATGCTGATCGGCGAGGCCCTGCGCACCGCCCCCGCCGCCCGGCGCGAACAGGCCCTGCTCAGCGTCAAGTTCGGCGCCCTGCGCGACCCGGACGGCAACTGGGGCGGAGTCGACGGCCGCCCGGCCGCAGTGAAGAACTTCGCCGCCTACTCGCTCCAGCGCCTCGGCGTCGACCACATCGACGTCTACCGGATCGCCCGCGCCGACCCGGACGTGCCGATCGAGGAGACCGTCGGCGCCATCGCCGAACTCGTCCAGCAGGGCCACGTACGGCACATCGGCCTCAGCGAGGTCGACGCCGACACCGTCCGCCGGGCCGCCGCCACCGCGCCCATCACCGACCTGCAGATCGAGTACTCGCTCCTCTCCCGGGCCGTCGAGGACCAGATCCTGCCGACCACCCGCGAACTCGGCATCGCCGTCACCGCTTACGGCGTCCTCTCCCGGGGTCTGATCTCCGGCCACTTCACCGCCGACCGGACGCTCGCCGCCCACGACTTCCGGGCCCACTCGCCCCGCTTCCAGGGCGACAACCTGCGGCACAACCTCACCCTCGTCGACGCGCTGCGCGAGGTGGCCGCGGCCAAGGGCGTCTCCGTCGCGCAGATCGCCATCGCCTGGGTGCTGTCCCGGGGCGAGGACATCGTCCCGCTGGTCGGCGCCCGCACCCGGGAACGGCTGACGGAGTCGCTCGGCGCCCTCGACGTCGTCCTCGACCCGGCCGACCTGGCGGCGATCGAGCGGGCCGTACCCCAGGGCGCCGCCGCCGGCGACCGCTACCCGGCCCCGCAGATGGCACTGCTCGGCACCAAGGAGTGAACCGGGCGCCGGGTACGGTCTAGGCATGGCAGCGACCGAGACCCTGACCGCCGAGCGCATCCTCGAGGCGACCGAGGAGGTGCTGCGCCGCCACGGCCCCGCGAAGGCCACCGTGGTGGACGTGGCCCGGGCGCTCGGCGTCAGCCACGGCACCGTCTACCGGCACTTCCGGACGAAGGCGGCGCTGCGGGAGGCGGTGACCAAGCGCTGGCTGGACCGCACCTCCGAGGCGCTCGGCGGCATCGCCGACGACGACTCCCGGGACCCCGAGGCCCGGCTGCGGGACTGGCTCGCCACCCTGTTCGCCGCCAAGCGCCGCAAGGCGGGCGACGACCCGGAACTCTTCGCCACCTACTCCGTCCTGGCCGGTGAGCAGGGCGCGGCGGTCGCCGAGCACATCGACGACCTGACCGGCCAGCTCACCCGCATCGTCGCCGCGGGCACGGCCGCCGGAGTCTTCTCCGGCACCGACCCGGAGGCCACCGCACGGGCCGTCTTCCAGGCCACCGGCCGCTTCCACGACCCCGCCTACGCCCCGCAGTGGACGGACCCGGCCGTGGACGCCGACTTCGAGCAGGTCGTCGACCTGCTGGTACGGGGGCTGCGGGCCTGAGCCCGGCGGCGAGAACCCGCGAGGTGACCACCGGGCACGGGAGGCCCCGTGTCCCGTTCAGGCCGCCGTCGGGTCCACCGTGGCCTGGTGGGCCTCGGCGAGGTGCTCCTGGGCCTTCAGCCAGGGCAGGAACTGCGCGCCTCTTCGCCAGCCGCAGGTGTCGCAGCTGATCGTGCGCTGCACTCCGGTGCGCCGGACGCGCACCACGTGCTCACGTCCGTGCTGGTCCCAGCGGCTGACCTTGCTCGTGTCGATCTGCGGCATGACGCCTCCGGCATCCGCGTGCGGGTCCCGACCTGACCGTGCGGCCCGGTCCGGGGGGACCGGGAGGACAACGTGCGGCCCGGTCCGGGGGACCGGGCGACCAGGGCCCCTCGTTCGGGTCACGCCGGGCTCGCGGGCCCCGGTGCGACCCGAACGAAAGACCCTAGGAGTGTGCAGCAAGACCAACATCAACAGGGGTACCCCGGGCGGGAATCGGGCCCGGACCGGTCACCGCCCCACGCCGGCCGCCTCACGGATCTCCGCCGACTCCAGCCGCTCGGCCGTGCGCAGCGCCGTCCCCCGCGCCCAGCGGCCCGAGGTCAGCGCGCCCACCACCAGCACCGCCGGCCCGCACCCGGTGAGGACCCACCAGGCGGGCCGCGCCGCGGAGACGAAGGCGTCCGCGTACGTCGACGAGCCCACGCCCGCCGCCGGCACCGCGCCGACCACCGCGACCCCGAGGGTGCCGCCCAGCTGCCGGCTGGCAGGCTCATGCAGCAGATCGCGAGCACCAGGAGCCGTCGGCGCGGGCTGAGCTCGGGCATGGATCCCATCGTACGCACGCATCAATAGTGCGACTAACTAATGGCCGATGCACGGGGAGCGCGCCGGGCAGTGCGCGGATGCGTGACAATGGGGGAATGCCCACGCCCACCGCCGCCCCCGGATCCACCCTGGCGATCGGCCCGCACACGGTGTCCCCGCCGGTCGTGCTGGCCCCCATGGCCGGGATCACCAACGCCCCCTTCCGTACCCTGTGCCGCGAGTTCAGTGGGGGCAAGGGGCTGTTCGTCAGCGAGATGATCACCACCCGGGCGCTGGTCGAGCGCAACGACAAGACCATGCAGCTGATCCACTTCGACGCGAGCGAGACACCGCGCTCGATCCAGCTGTACGGCGTGGATCCGGCGACCGTCGGCAAGGCCGTCCGCATGATCGTCGACGAGGACCTCGCCGACCACATCGACCTCAACTTCGGCTGCCCGGTCCCCAAGGTCACCCGCAAGGGCGGCGGCTCCGCCCTGCCCTACAAGCGGAACCTGCTGCGCGCCATCCTGCGCGAGGCGGTCGCCGGGGCCGGGGACCTGCCGGTCACCATGAAGATGCGCAAGGGCCTCGACGACGACCACCTGACCTACCTGGACGCCGGGCGCATCGCCGTCGAGGAGGGCGTGACCGCGATCGCCCTGCACGGCCGCACCACCGCCCAGCACTACGGCGGCACGGCCGACTGGGACGCCATCGCCCGCCTGAAGGAACACGTCCCGGAGATCCCCGTCCTCGGCAACGGCGACATCTGGTCGGCGGAGGACGCGCTGCGCATGGTGCGCGAGACCGGCTGCGACGGGGTCGTCGTGGGCCGCGGCTGCCTGGGCCGGCCGTGGCTGTTCGCGGACCTGGTCGCGGCCTTCGAGGGCCGCCCCCACGACGCCGTGCGCCCCGGGCTGCGCGTGGTCGCCGACGCCATGGTGCGGCACGCCACCCTGCTCGGCGAGTGGATGGGCGACGAGGCCCGCGGGGTGACCGACTTCCGCAAGCACGTCGCCTGGTACCTCAAGGGCTTCGCCGTCGGCTCCGAGATGCGCCGGCGGCTCGCGCTCACGTCCTCCCTGGCCGGACTGCGGGCCGGGCTCGACGAACTGGACCTGGACCAGCCCTGGCCGGCGGGCGCCGACGGCCCTCGCGGGCGCACCTCCGGCAACAACCGGGTGGCGCTGCCCGACGGCTGGCTGAACGACCCGTACGACTGCGCCGGTGTCGGCGAGGAAGCTGAACTGGACACCTCGGGCGGCTGAGCCGGCACACCGCCCGGCCGGGGGGTGTGCCGGATGCCGTACGGCGCCGCTCCGCGGCGGAGCGGCGCCGTACGGGGGTCACCGGACCGTTCAGGCCGTCGGCTCGGTTGCGGGCCCGTCGTCCTCGGGACGCTCGGGGTGCCGGCGCAGGTGGACGATGGCGCCCACCAGACCGCCCCAGACGATCACGATGGCCACGATCAGCATGATGATCGCACTCGTAGACATCAGTTCTTCTCCTCTTCGATGGCCGCGGAGCCGGAGCCGGAGCCGGAGCCGGAACGCACGCCCGCCTCCTCGGCGGGCTCGGCGCCGGCGGAGCGCCAGGGCAGCAGACTGAGGATCACGCCCACGATCACCGCCCCGGCGGCGACACCCCAGCCGGCCCAGAGCAGGAACGAGGTCGGGTAGCCCTCGTAGTTCTCGGAGAACTCCGTACGCAGGCTGTCGACCATCATCCAGCCGAGCACCAGCGGGGTGACGATGCCCAGGCAGATCAGCCACCAGCGGCCGAGCCGCATCGCGGAGGCCTCGTTGGCGTGCTGCTGGAAGGCGGGCAGGCGGCGCAGGATCCAGCCCACGACGACGAGCACGACCAGCGCGGCGAGCGCGACACCGTACTGGTTGATGAAGTGGTCGGCCGCGTCCAGCAGGTAGATGCCGTTGTCGGTCGGGAAGAGGAGGATCGACACCAGGGCGATGGCCCCGCCGACGCTCAGCACCGCCGGGACCCGGCGCATGCCGGTACGGTCCTGCACGGCGGCGATGACCACCTGCACGATGCTGATCAGCGAGGTCAGGCCGGCGATCACCAGCGAGGCGAAGAACAGCGCGCCGAACACCGCGCCCATCGGCATCTGCGAGATGACCGTCGGGAAGGCGATGAACGCCAGGCCGATGCCGGAGCTCGCGACCTCGTCCACCCCGACGCCCTGCGCCGCGGCCATGAAGCCGAGGGTGGCGAACACGCCGATGCCCGCGAGGATCTCGAAGGCGCTGTTGGCGAATCCGGCGACCATCGCGGAGCCGGTGAGGTCCGCCCGCTTCCGCAGATAGGAGGCGTACGTGATCATGATGCCGAAGCCGATGGAGAGCGAGAAGAAGATCTGCCCGTACGCGGCCACCCACACGCTGCCGTCGCCCAGCGCCGACCAGTCCGGGCGGAACAGCCCGTCCAGCCCCTTGCCCGCACCGTCGAGCGTGAGCGCGCGGCCCACCAGGACGACGAAGAAGAGCACCAGCAGCGGGATGAAGAACTTGTTGGCCTTCTCGATGCCGTTGCGGATGCCGAGCGCCAGGATGACCAGCACCACCGCCCACACCGCGATGAGCGGCCAGAGCACCCCGCCGACGTAGGAGGAGACGAAGCCGGGTGCGTCGGCGGCCTGGAGGAAGTCGCCGAAGAAGAAGGCGTTGGCGTCGTCGCCCCACTGCTCGCCGAAGGAGTAGCCGATGTACCGGACCGCCCAGGCGATGATGACGGCGTAGTAGGCGGCGATCACGAAGCAGATCGCGACCTGCCACCAGCCGATCGCCTCCGCGGGCCGGGAGATCTGCCGGAAGGCCGCCGGGGGCGACTTCCGGTACTTGTGGCCGATCGAGTACTCGAGCACGAGCAGCGGGATGCCTGCGGTCAGCAGCGCGACGAGATACGGCAGGAGGAAGGCCCCGCCGCCGTTCTCGTAGGCAACGGCGGGGAAGCGCCAGATGTTGCCGAGCCCGATCGCCGATCCGATCGCGGCGAACAGGAAACCTGCGCGGCTTCCCCACTGCTCACGGGAAGGACTGGACATGATCACGGTTCCTTGGTCATTTTTTTGCGTAACGCGGCACGCTAGCAACAGGAACGCGTGTGGAACAGGGGGTTCCGCCCACCGGACGGGCGCGTCGGCGAAGGTCTGGCACGGGGTGTCGTCCGAGGTCACGGCCGGGTCGCGACGAGATCGCGGCCGGGTCGCGGCCGGGGCGCCAACCTGCCGCGGCCCCGGCCGTGTCACCCGGCCGTGTCACCCGGCCGTGTCACCCGGTCGTGTCACCCGGCCGTGCATCCGGCCGTGTCATCCGGCCGTGGGGTGCGGGGTGGAGCCGTAGGCGGTGAGGAAGCGGTCGCGGAAGGCGTCCATCCGCCACACCGGGGCGTCCTTCGCCGGAGTGAGCCCCTCGGTCCAGTTCCAGTCGTCGGTCTTCTCCAGCACCTCCGGGTCCTTGGCGACCACCGACACGGGAACGTCCCGGCTCGCGTCGCTGCCGCTGACCCGGGCGATCGGCTGGTGGTCACCGAGGAACACCAGCACGGTGTCGTCGGTGCCGTAGCGCTCCAGCCACCGGGTGAGGCTCTCGACCGAATAGGCGACGGACCTGCCGTACTCCTCACGGGACGCGGTCGTGTCGGTGACGATGTCGCCGGGCTTCTTCCCGGCGTCGTGGACGGCATGGAAGACCGAGCCGTCGCCGAGGTCCTCCCAGTCGACCAGCTCGGGCAGCGGCGCCCACGGCTGGTGGCTGGAGGTCAGGATGATCTCCGCCATCAGGGGCCGGTCCCGCTTCCGCCCGTGCTCCAGCCGCTCGAACGCTTCCAGGGCGTACTGGTCGGGCATCGTCGACCAGCTGAACTTCGGTCCCCGGTACCCCAGTTCGAAGGCGTTGTAGACCGTGTCGAGGCCGTACCACTCGGCCTCCGGCCACGCCTTCTGCACGCCCGGCATCACCCCGACCGTGTCCCAGGCACCGGTCCGGCGGAACGCCTCGGTGAGGGTGAGGTGGTCGCCGGCCGTCGTGACCGTGCGGTAGCGCTGCTGGTTGTCGATCCACAGGCCGGACAGCGCGGTCGAGTGGCCTAGCCAGCTGCTTCCGCCGTAGGTGGAGGACGTCAGCCAGCCGCTGCGCGCCCGGTACCCGGCCTTCGCCAGCGCCTCGGTGCGCGCGTCCAGGGTGCGGGTGACGTCGGGGGAGGCGACCGGGTCCTCGACGGCGGTGCGGCCGTAGCTCTCGATGAACGCGAAGACGACGTCCTTGCCCCGCAGGCCGGGCACGAGCTGGTCCGGGGGCGTGGCCCCGAAGGTGTCCGACCGTGCCTCCTTCGCGAACGCCGCCTCGTCGCGCAGGGTGTCCACCACCCGCCGGGCCTGGTCCCGCACCGTGTCGGCGCCCCGGTCGGCGGCGACCGGCACTCCGGCGATCTGCACGCCCAGCGCGGTGCAGGTGATCCAGGCGGTGGCCGCGACGAGCGCGCCCCGGCCCGCCCGGTCCCGGTGCCGGTCCAGCAGGTGGCCCAGCCGCACGGTGGCCAGCGCGGTGGCCACGACCACCAGCAGCACCAGCAGGACGACGCCGACGGCGGCGGCCGCGGCGGCGGTCCCGCCCATCGTGTCCGCGACGTAGGCGTGGGCGTCGTCGAGCAGCTCCCAGTCCAGGACGAGGTTGAACCCGCGGCCCAGGTACTCGGCGAAGCCCATGTCGAGCAGGTTCAGCACCGTCAGCAGTCCGATGCTGGTACCGCACAGCGCGGCCACCACGGTCCGGGGGCGGCGCGGGAGGGAGAGCAGCAGCACCGCGCCGATGACGGCCTCGGCGGGGATGCGGGTGAACCGGTTGGGGCGCAGCGCGCCGCCCGCGTTGGGCAGCAGCAGGGCGCCGACGACGAGGAGGGCGGCGAGGACGTGCACCGTCAGGCGCAGGTTCCGGGCGGCGCGGGGCCGGTCCCGGCGCCACCGGGCGAGGCGGCCGGACGGCTCGTCCGCCGGGGGCTCGCCGGGGCCGGTCGTCCCGGGTCCGGCGGAGGCGTCGGGAACGGCGGGTCCGGCGGAGGCATCCGGAGCGGCCGGTGCGGGACCCCGGTCCCCGCCCCCGCCCCCGTCCCCGTCCTCGTCCTCGCGGGGGCGGACGGCGTTCGGGGACGGTGCCGGCTCCGTGTCCTGTTCCCCGGGGGCGGCGGGGCCGTTCCGGCCGGTCTCCCGGGCCGTGCCGGTGGCGCGGCGCGGCCGGCGCAAGCGTGTGTAGACAGGCACCCGGAGGTCCTTCCGTACCCGAGAGGCAGTCGGTGAGGGGCGGACCCGGCGTGGGGGTCCGGGTCCGCCTCCGTTCCGTACGGCCGTGCCGAGCGGTGTGTTCAGCCGGGGGCCGCGTGGGTCCGCATGGTGAAATCCGGGCCGTTGTGGCAGCGTGATTCTCGCCACCCTTGATAAGGGTTGCGCTCAGATGAGCGGATCTTGGGCGGCTGCACTTCTGGAAAGGATGGCACTCAGTGCCATTCGATGATCGTTCATCGAGCGAAAACAGACGTGCTGATCGCCGCTCAAGTGAGCGGACAAGGTGGCCTTATGTGCAGGGCTGCGTTCAAGAAGTGAAAACATGCGGCGGCCAGGGCTTGCCAAGCCTTGACTTTCGATCCACTGGCGAGCAGGTGGTTACAGGCGCATGACGCACAAGTGGACGTACCCACGGGCCTTTGATCTGGGTACATTCCTCGCCGTCAGGGCAGCCACCGCGTCCTCGAGGAGTCGAGACCCGTGTCGGAAAACAAAGATCCCCAGGTACCTGGGCACGGTAAGAGTGTTGACAGCATGAAGTTCGTCTACGACTTCACCGAGGGCAACAAGGACCTCAAGGACCTGCTGGGCGGCAAGGGTGCCAACCTCGCCGAGATGACCAATCTGGGTCTCCCGGTGCCACCCGGCTTCACCATCACCACGGAAGCCTGCAAGGTCTACCTGGACAGCGGCGAGGAGCCGCCCGCCCTGCGGGACGAGGTGAGCGCACACCTCGACACCCTGGAGAAGACCATGGGCAAGAAGCTGGGCCATGCCGACGACCCCCTCCTCGTGTCGGTCCGTTCCGGCGCCAAGTTCTCCATGCCCGGCATGATGGACACCGTCCTCAACATCGGTCTGTCCGACAAGTCGGTGCAGGGCCTGGCCAAGCAGGCCGGGGACGACCGGTTCGCCTGGGACTCCTACCGGCGCCTGATCCAGATGTTCGGCAAGACGGTCCTCGGGGTCGACGGCGAGCTGTTCGAGGACGCGCTGGAGGCGGCGAAGGCGGCCAAGAAGGTCACGGTCGACACCGAACTGGAGGCCGCCGACCTCAAGAAGCTGGTCACCAAGTTCAAGAAGATCGTCAAGACGGAGTGCGGCCGGGACTTCCCGCAGGACCCGCGCGAGCAGATGGACCTCGCCATCAAGGCGGTGTTCGAGTCCTGGAACGGCGACCGCGCCAAGCTGTACCGCCGCCAGGAGCGCATCCCGCACGACCTCGGCACCGCCGTCAACGTCTGCTCCATGGTGTTCGGCAACCTCGGCCCGGACTCCGGCACCGGTGTCGCCTTCACCCGCGACCCCGCCTCCGGCCACCAGGGCGTGTACGGCGACTACCTGCAGAACGCGCAGGGCGAGGACGTCGTCGCCGGCATCCGCAACACCGTGCCGCTCGCCGAGCTGGAGTCGATCGACAAGAAGTCGTACGACCAGCTGATGCAGATCATGGAGACCCTGGAGAACCACTACAAGGATCTCTGCGACATCGAGTTCACCATCGAGCGCGGCCAGCTGTGGATGCTCCAGACCCGCGTCGGCAAGCGGACCGCGGGCGCCGCCTTCCGCATCGCCACCCAGCTCGTCGACCAGGGCCTGATCGACGAGGCCGAGGCCCTGTGCCGGGTCAACGGCGCCCAGCTCGCCCAGCTGATGTTCCCCCGCTTCGACGAGGACGCCAAGGTCGCCCAGGTGGGCCGCGGCATCGCCGCCTCCCCGGGCGCGGCCGTCGGCAAGGCGGTCTTCGACTCCTACACCGCCGTCAAGTGGTCCCGTTCCGGCGAGAAGGTCATCCTGATCCGCCGTGAGACCAACCCCGACGACCTGGACGGCATGATCGCCGCCGAGGGCATCCTCACCTCCCGCGGCGGCAAGACCTCCCACGCCGCCGTCGTCGCCCGCGGCATGGGCAAGACCTGTGTCTGCGGCGCCGAGGAGCTGGAGGTCGACACCAAGCGCCGGCGGATGACGGTGCCCGGCGGGCACGTCGTCGAGGAGGGCGACCTGATCTCCATCGACGGCTCCTCCGGCAAGGTCTACCTGGGCGAGGTCCCGGTCGTGCCGTCGCCGGTCGTGGAGTACTTCGAGGGCCGGATGCACCCGGGCGCCGACGACGCCGACGAACTCGTCGAGGCCGTGCACCGGATGATGGCCTTCGCCGACCGCAAGCGCCGGCTGCGGGTGCGCGCCAACGCCGACAACGCCGAGGACGCGCTGCGCGCCCGCCGCTTCGGCGCCCAGGGCATCGGCCTGTGCCGCACCGAGCACATGTTCCTCGGCGACCGCCGCGAACTCGTCGAGCGGCTGATCCTGGCCGACACGGAGAACGAGCGCGAGGAGTCGCTGAAGGCCCTGCTGCCGCTCCAGCGGCAGGACTTCGTGCAGCTCTTCGAGTCGATGGACGGCCTGCCGGTCACCATCCGCCTGCTCGACCCGCCGCTGCACGAGTTCCTGCCCGACATCACCGAGCTGTCGGTCCGCGTCGCCCTCGCCGAGTCCCGGCAGGAGCCGCACGAGAACGAGCTGCGCCTGCTCCAGGCCGTGCACCGGCTGCACGAGCAGAACCCGATGCTGGGTCTGCGCGGCGTCCGGCTCGGCCTGGTCATCCCCGGCCTGTTCACCATGCAGGTCCGTGCCATCGCCGAGGCGGCGGCCGAGCGCCGGAGCGCCAAGGGCGACCCGCGCGCCGAGATCATGATCCCGCTGGTCGGCACCGTCCAGGAGCTGGAGATCGTCCGCGAGGAGGCCGACAAGGTCATTGCCGAGGTCGAGGCGGCCACCGGCACCTCGCTCAAGCTGTCCATCGGCACGATGATCGAGCTGCCGCGCGCCGCGCTGACGGCCGGCCAGATCGCCGAGGCGGCCGAGTTCTTCTCCTTCGGCACCAACGACCTCACCCAGACGGTGTGGGGCTTCTCCCGGGACGACGTGGAGGCCAGCTTCTTCACGGCCTACCTGGAGAAGGGCATCTTCGGGGTGTCGCCGTTCGAGACCATCGACAAGGACGGCGTCGGCTCCCTGGTGAAGCTGGCCGCGAAGGCCGGCCGCGAGACCCGGCCCGACCTGAAGCTGGGCGTGTGCGGCGAGCACGGCGGCGACCCCGAGTCGGTCCACTTCTTCCACGAGGTCGGACTGGACTACGTCTCCTGCTCACCGTTCCGCATTCCGGTCGCCCGCCTGGAGGCCGGCCGCGCCGCGGTCACCTCACAGGGCAGCGACCACCGCTGACCCCCGACGGGGCGCAGGACTCCGGAGCCGCTGTCTGTCACCCGACCACCCTCACCGATCGGCAGCGGCTCCGGATCACGAAGGAGGAGGCGGCACCCGTGCGGGGGTGCCGCCTTCTCGTGCGTCAGCCTCGTGCGTCAGCCGCGGGGGCCCGGGGCCGCCGGTGCTTCACCCCCGCTGCACCGTTCGGCTTTTCGGCTCGACGGGCGACGGCGAAATCACGGTTCCGCAGTGTTTGCAGACGATGCGCTTCCGGTAGGTCGGGAATGGTCAGGAGGCGGTCACACGCTTCGAGGCAGCCCTGAATGTCGTCCACCCAGTAAGAGACGATGGAATATTCGAAGAGCAGCCCCCACGTGTAGACCCACGGGTGAGTGAAGAGAATGTCATCGGGTTCCGCGCGGTCGATCCCCGCACACGCGAAGGCGTGCCCGGCGCGGTAGTTTCCGCGCTTCCGCAGTCGTGAGACCAGTTCGTAACATGCTTCAAGTCGCTGCGGCCGCTGCTCCCAGGCCCGCGAGAGGGTGTCCATGGCTCCCGGCCAGTCGCCGGACTCGTCCTTGAGGATTCCTGCCTGCAGGAGTGAGTAATAGACCTCCTCTCCCCATCCGCCCATCTCCGCACGGCGTTCGTAAAGGGCGATCGCCTCTTCGGTGCGGCCCATGTCGCGCATGGTCTGAGCCAGGTAGAACGTGCTGCGCGCGTTTGTGGGGTCACGCTCGAGATCGGCGCTCAGCAGGGCCATGTCCCGTTCGAACTTGTCGTGCCGGGAGCCGCCGTCGGCGAAGTGCTCGATCACGAGGGCGTCGAGGTTCTCCTGCTCGTGCTCCTCGTCGGCGGTCAGGTACTCGTGTGTCACGCCTTCGTAGCGCCAGTGCATATCGCCCCGCACGAGACGCTTGATCCGGTAGGCGGGACTGCCGGCGTGCAGAATCATGTAGGACGCACAGGACAGCGGAGGAAGCGGCCCTTCCTGTCGGATGGTCATGTCGGCGTCCAACAGGAGCAGGTAGTCGGCTTTTCCGCGGGCGCGTTCGATGTTGAGTGTGCGATTGGTTCCGAAGTCGACCCAGGGGTCTTCGTGCAGTTCGCCGGGCGTTCCGTCGAAGGCTTTTCGAATCAGATCCTGGGTGCCGTCCGTCGAGCCTGTGTCGGAGATGACCCAGGTGTCGACGATGCCGCGTACCGAGTCGATGCACCGCTCAATTACGGCCGATTCATTCTTTACGATCATGCAGAGGCAGATGGTCGGCTTCATCGTCCTGGCCCTACCTTCGATTTTTCCATCAGGCGTGACGGTGGAGGCCTGATACGCATGGGAGGAGGTCGCCGCGATCACTTTATGCAATTCGGCCCGGAGGCTGTCGGCGCAACGCCGATTCTTGTCATGGGCGGGCCGGGTCGGGCGGCGAGGGGTGAGCGGGTGGCGGTGGGCCGGCTCCGCTCCGTTCCTTACGGGGGTGCCCCGGTGGTGTCACGGAGTTGGCCGCACGCGTCGAAGCCGGTCCTGGGCGGCATGGGCATGACGGCAAGCGTGCGGGCCGCTCGAACGCCCTGCGAAATCACACAAAGTGCGCGAATCGACTCGCAGAGTAATGATGCAGATGCCGCCCCTGCCGGGGTGGTGTGACCATCCGACTTCGCGAAACCAGGAGACCGCATGAGTCCTGACTCCAGGACAAGTTCCTCACTCGGACCGCTCCCGCTCCCCAGGCGGAGGGCTTGGATCGCGGGCGGCAGCCTTGCGTCTCTCGCCCTCGTGCTCACGGGGATAGCCAGCCCGGCTGTCGCGCTGGGGCACACGGAGACTGCCGCCAGCATCGCCCCCGTCGCCAGCCTGGATGGCGACGGGTGCGGAGACGGCCCCGGAGGCGACCGCTGCGACGGGCAGGGCGACAGGGGCGAGACCGGTCCCACCGGCCCGACCGGCCCGACCGGCCCGACCGGCCCGACGGGTGCGACCGGTCCCACCGGTCCCACCGGTCCGACGGGTCCGACGGGCCCTGCGGGTGCTGACGGTGTCGACGGCGCGACGGGCGCCACCGGTGCGACGGGTCCGACGGGTCCGACGGGCCCTGCGGGTGCTGACGGTGCTGACGGTGTCGACGGTGCGACTGGCGCCACCGGTCCGACGGGTCCGACCGGGCCGACGGGCCCCGCGGGTGCTGACGGTGTCGACGGTGTCGACGGTGCGACCGGTCCGACGGGTCCGACGGGCCCCGCGGGTGCTGACGGTGCCGACGGTGCGACGGGCGCCACCGGCCCTGCCGGTCCCACCGGTCCCACCGGTCCGACCGGCCCCGCCGGACCGCTGGACGTGCAGATCGTCTCCCAGGACTACGAGGTGCTGTTGGGCGTCAACGCGGCGTACGACTCCCCGGCATGCCCGGCCGGCACCGTCCCCGTCTCTGGAGGACTGTCTTCCGACGGCCTCGCCACCACCCTCGGGCAGAGCTACCCGAACGGAGACCACTGGACGGTGACCGCGACGGCGGGTGCCCTCACCACCATCACGGTCTACGCGGTCTGCAGCTGACCGCACGTCTCGAGGGACGAGCGCCTTCGGCGCGCGTGAGTCCCCGCCGGTCTTCCGGCGGGGACTCACGCATGAGGTTCCACCCCGGCCCGGTGCGGCAAGGAGCCGCGCTCGGCGTTCTGTCCGACCCGCACGGGCGCCCGTCGCAGGCGTCGAGACGCCGGCCGCCCCTCCCTCCGCGCCCTCCCGCGCGGGGTGATGGCGCTCGTCGTGTCCGGACACCGGGTGTACCGGTGCCCGGACCGGGGGTGTCAGGGATTCCTGCGGACCTTGGAGGCCACCAGGGCCAGGAGGGCCGCGACGAGGGCGGCGCCGATGCCGACCGCGATGTAGGTGGTGGTGTCGGCGCCCCCGCCGGTCCGGGCGAGGCCGGCCTTGGTGCCGGCCTCATGCTTCTCGCCCTGTCCGCCACCGGCGGTGGCCTGTTCGGTGTCCCTGGTCAGGAACTCGTTGTCGTGCGGCTCGAAGTCGGCGGGCGGCTCGTCGCAGCCGATGCCGTCGCCGTCGCGGTCCAGGTGCTCGCCGTAGTGGTCATCACCCTGCGAGATGCTCTCGTACCCGTTGGCGTACGCGTCGGCGCAGCTCTTGAAGGGATGGTCGCCGTCGTGGGCCACCGCGGTGGTGGCGGGCAGGACGGTCAGAGCCAGAGCGGCGGCAGCTGTGACGGAGAAGGTGCGGAACGTGTTTACAGCATGCATGACAAGACCCCCAGGGCTGTGCATGTGCATGTGCATGTGCAGGAGCATGTGCGGGTCGACTCGAAAGCGACGGTACTGGGGAGTTCCTGTTGTGGGAGAGGTCTGGAGGTCCTGTGATGCAAACGTGACGTGAGCGGGAGGTAGCGCTGAGCTACGACCGGAAGGGTCCGTCACCTCGTAGGCGATGCCGTCCGAGGGGTGTCCGCTCGTCCCGCGCGGGCTGGAGAGGTGGGGCCGGGAGCGGTTCGGGGATGAGGGCCGGAATCGGGACGTGCAGCACGGATGAAACTCCACGCCCCCCGGGTGAACGCCGGACGCGAAGCCGACAGCCCGACAGCCCGGCAGCCCGGGAGTCGGGCGGCCCGGCGGCCCGCCCTCCGGTGGTGGTCAGGCCGCCGCCCGCACCTCGTACACCGTCACCCGGACGGCCTCGTCGTCCAGGCAGCGGCCCGACTCCAGGTCGAAGCGCTGCTTCAGCAGCGGCGAGGCGACGAAGGGGCGGCCCCGGTGGGTGCCGGTCAGACCGCGGGAGAGGACCGCGGCGCCGGTGAACGGGTCCCGGTTGTCGATGGCGTACAGGCGTCCGGTGCGGTCGGCGAAGACGGCCACCTGGCGGCCGTCCGGGAGGAGGGCCGCCACCCCGCGGCCCGGGAGCAGCGCGCTCAGGTCGCAGACGGGGAACCAGGCGTCCGCCAGGCGGAGCCGGACCTTCAGATCGGTGGTCTCCAGTGCCAGGGTCATCGCGTGGCGCTTCCTTCCAGGAGGTCGTCGGCGGGCCGCCGGCCGATGCTCAGCAGGGGCAGGTCGGGCTTGATCTGGTCGCGCTCCGGTACGAAGGCGACCACCGGGTCGGGGGCGTCGGGGGCGTTCACGAAGGACACGAAACGGGCCAGCTTCTCCGGGTCGTCGACGGTCTCCGCCCACTCGTCGCGGTAGTGCGCGACATGCGCGGCCATCAGGGACTCCAGCTCGTCGCAGATGCCGAGCGAGTCGTGGACGACCACGTCCCGCACGTGGTCCAGGCCGCCGGGGATCCGCTCCAGCCAGACGCTGGTGCGCTCCAGGCGGTCGGCGGTGCGGATGTAGAACATCAGGAACCGGTCGATCAGGCGCACCAGTTCGGCGTCGGAGAGGTCCTGGGCGAGCAGGTCCGCATGGCGCGGGGTGGCGCCGCCGTTGCCGCCGACGTAGAGGTTCCAGCCGTTGGCGGTGGCGATGACGCCGAAGTCCTTGGACTGTGCCTCGGCGCACTCGCGCTGGCAGCCGGAGACGGCCGACTTGAGCTTGTGCGGGGAGCGCAGCCCCCGGTAGCGCAGCTCCAGGTCGATCGCCATGCGCACCGAGTCCTGCACGCCGTAGCGGCACCAGGTCTGTCCGACACACGACTTCACCGTGCGCAGGGACTTGCCGTAGGCGTGGCCGGACTCGAAGCCGGCGTCGACCAGGCGCGCCCAGATCAAGGGCAGTTGCTCGACCCGGGCGCCGAACATGTCGATGCGCTGACCGCCGGTGATCTTCGTGTAGAGGCCGAAGTCGCGGGCGATCTCCCCGATGACGATGAGCTTCTCCGGGGCGATCTCCCCGCCGGGGATGCGCGGCACGACCGAGTAGGAGCCGTTGCGCTGGAGGTTGGCCAGAAAGTGGTCGTTGGTGTCCTGCAGCGCGGCCTGTTCGTCGTCGAGGACGTAGGTGCTGGCCCCGATCGCCGGGGCGAGGGAGGCGATGATCGAGCCGACCGCGGGCTTGCAGACCTCGCAGCCGTCGCCGCCCCGGGCCTCGTCGCGGCCGTACCGGTCCAGCAGGTCGCGGTAGGAGGTGAGGCGCAGGGCGAGGACGATCTCGTACAGCTCCTCGCGGGTCTGGGAGAAGCAGGAGCACAGGCCCTTGTCGACCGCGACTCCGTTCGCCTCCAGCTCGGCGTCGACCAGCTGACCGAGCACTTTGACGCAACTGCCGCAGCCAGTACCGGCCTTGGTGCACTTCTTCACCTCGGGCACGGTGGTGCAGCTGTGCTCGGTGACCGCGCCGCGGACGGTGCCCTTGGTGACGTTGTGGCAGGAGCAGACGACGGCGTCGTCGGGCAGCGCGGACGGGCCGAGCTGGGCCGGGGCACCGGCACCCGCGGGCAGCACCAGCGCCTCCGGGGCGACGGGCGGCACCGAGCCGGTGAAGGCGCGCAGCGTGCCGTACGCCTCCGCGTCGCCGACCAGGATGCCGCCGAGCAGCGTGCCGTCCCGGCCGATGACCAGCTTCTTGTACAGCCCGGCCCGGGAGTCGGAGTAGACGACGTCGAGGCAGTCCCCGCCGGTGCCGTGCGCGTCGCCGAAGGACGCCACGTCCACGCCGAGCAGCTTCAGCTTGGTGGACAGGTCCGCGCCGGTGAACGACGCCTCGGCGTCGGCGATGGCCGCGGCGGCGGTCTCTGCCTGCTCGTAGCCGGGCGCCACCAGGCCGTACACCCGGCCGTCGGCGGCCAGCGCGCACTCGCCGATCGCGAACACGTGCGGGTCGGTGACCGTGCGGCACCGCTCGTCCACCGCGATGCCGCCGCGCTCCCCGACGTCGAGTCCGCAGTCCCGGGCGAGCTGGTCGCGGGGGCGGACACCGGCGGAGAACACCACCAGGTCGGTAGCGAGTTCGGACCCGTCGGACAGTCTCATGCCGGTGACCGTGCCGTCCTCGCCGACCACGATCTCCTGGGTGCCGACACCGGTGTGGACGGCGAGGCCCATGTCCTGGATGGTGCGCAGCAGCGCCGCGCCGCCGCCCTCGTCGACCTGGACGGGCATCAGCCGGGGCGCGAACTCCACGATGTGGGTGGTCAGCCCGAGGCCCTTGAGCGCGCCCGCCGCCTCCAGTCCGAGCAGCCCGCCGCCGACCACCGCGCCGGTCGTCGCCGTCCGCGCGTACTCCTCGATCGCGAGCAGGTCCTCGATGGTGCGGTAGACGAAGCAGCCCTCGGCGTCCTTGTTCGGCACCGGGGGCACGAACGGGTAGGAGCCGGTGGCGAGGACCAGGATGTCGTAGGCGACGACCAGACCGGAGCGTGCGGTCACCGTGCGCGCCGTGCGGTCGACGCTCTCCGCCGGGTCGCCGACGCGCAGCTCGATGCCGTGCGCCTCGATGAAGGCCGCGTCCGTCAGGGACAGGTCCTCGGGGGTCCTCCCCGAGAAGTACGAGGTGAGCTGGACGCGGTCGTAGGCCGGACGCGGCTCCTCGCACAGCACGACCACGCGGTGCGTGGCGGTCAGACCGCGCTCGGCGAGCGCCTGCAGGAAACGCTGGCCGACCATGCCGTGGCCGATGAGCACGAGGGTCGGTGTGTCCATGGGCATCAGGAGCCTCCGTCATGGGTGAGCAGGTGGAGCAGGGGCCCGCCGTCGGAGGGGAGCGGCTCTGCTCCCTCCCAGGCGCGCGCGAGGGCGCCGACGGTGCCGAGTTCGCCGACCAGGACCCCGCCGACCAGGCGGTCGTCGCGGACGACGACCTTGCGGTAGGTGCCGCGGGTGGCGTCGGTGAGCTGTACGACGTCGTCGCCCGGCCGCGCCTCGGTCTCACCGAACGCGGCCAGGTCGAAGGGGCTGTCCGGCCCGGTGAGGGTGAGCCGGGTCAGGGAGCGGGTGCCGGTGTAACGGGCGGTGGTGTCCCCGGCGAGCAGCGCGGCGAGCGCGTCGGCCTGTTCGAGGGCCGGGGCGGCGAGCCCGTACACCGTGCCGGCGTGCTGCGCGCAGTCGCCGACGGCGTGGATGTGCGGGTCGGAGGTGCGCAGCTCGTCGTCGACGACGACGCCCTTGCGGACGTCCAGCCCGGCGGCCTGCGCGAGCCCCGCCCTCGGGCGGACGCCGCAGGCCAGCACCACGAGGTCGGCGTCGAGGGCGTAGCCGTCGGCCAGCTCCACCGAGCGGACCGCGCCGCCGGCGCAGCGCACGTCCCGCACCCGGCACTCGGTGTGCACCTCCACCCCGAGGCCGGTCAGGTACCGCTCGACGAGCACCGAGGCGGCCGGGTCGAGCCGGCGTTCCATGAGGCGCTCGGACTGCTGGGCGAGCACCACCTGCGCACCGCGCGCCGCGAGCGCCCGAGCGGCGGACACGCCGAGCAGTCCGCCGCCGATCACCACCGCCCGCACGCCCGGCCGGACCGCGTCGGCCAGGCGCAGGCAGTCGTCCAGGGTGCGGAAGGCGTGCACCCCCGCGGGCAGCTCGGGGCCGGTGGTGAACAGGCCGCGCAGCGGCGGCAGGACGGGGTTGGAGCCGGTGGCCAGCACCAGGCGGCCGTACGCCAGCACCGTGCCGTCGGCGCAGGTGACGGTCCGGGCGGCGCGGTCGATGCCGGTCACCCGGGCCCGGGTCAGCTCCGCGGGCGCCGGCAGGGCGATCACCTCGGGGCCGTACCGCCCGGCCAGCACCTCGGCGAGCAGCACCCGGTTGTACGGCGGGTGCCGCTCCTCGCCGATCAGTGTGACGGGCGTGCCCAGCTCGCCGAGCCGCCGGGCGAGGCGGACGCCCGCGAGGCCGGAGCCGATCACCACCACACGCTCGTTCCAGGTCATGTCCCCGAGCCTGCGGGGCAGGTGTTACCCGGCCGCATCCGAGCTGTTTCCCGCGCGGAACGCTGCGCTCAGCGGGGGAGCGGGGCCGCTGTGAGGCCCGCCGCGCGTGTGTGAGCAGCATCAACCTCAGGAAACGCTCATCTTGATGGACGTAGCAACTATCTGCTCCATAGGGTCGCGAGCATGCCCGACATCTCCCTGACCGCCGTCGTCCTGCTCTGTCTGGCGGCGCTGGCCGCCGGCTGGATCGACGCCGTGGTCGGCGGCGGCGGGCTGCTGCTCCTGCCCGCGCTGCTGCTCGGCCTGCCCGCCGGCACCCCGGCCGCGCACGCCCTCGGCACCAACAAGGCGGTCGCCATCGTCGGCACCACCGGCGCGGCGGTGACCTACGCCCGCAAGGCGCCGGTCGACGTCCGCACCGCCGTCCGCATCGGGCTGGCCGCCCTGGCGGGCTCCTCGGGCGGGGCGTTCCTGGCGGCCGGGATGAGCACCGAGGTCCTCAAGCCGGTCATCATGGTGGTGCTGCTCGCGGTCGCCGCCTTCGTCATCCTGCGTCCCGCCTTCGGCACCGCCCCCGCGCCCGGCCCGGTGAGCCGCCGCCGGACCCTCGCGGCGATCGGCCTGGCGGGCCTGGGCATCGGCTTCTACGACGGACTCGTCGGTCCCGGCACCGGCACCTTCCTCGTACTGGCGCTCACCGCACTGCTCCACCTCGACCTGGTCACCGCCTCCGCCACCGCCAAGATCGTCAACTGCTGCACCAACGCCGGGGCGCTCGCCATGTTCGCCTGGCAGGGTGCGGTGCTGTGGCAGTTGGCCGCGCTGATGGCCCTGTTCAACCTGGCGGGCGGCACCCTCGGCGCGCACACGGCGCTCAAGCGGGGCAGCGGCTTCGTCCGCGTCGTCCTGCTGGTCGTCGTCTTCGCCCTGGTCGCCAACCTGGCGTACGACCAGTGGCTGGCCTGAACCCGCCCGGCCCGCAACCCCTGAGGAAACCCGTGCACATCGCGTACGACCCGGAGCACGACACCGCCTACGTGCGGCTCACCGCGCACGTCCCGCCCGGCGGCGCGGTCCGCCAGGTCCCGGTCGACGGGCCCTGGACGGACGCCGAGGCGGTCCTCGACCTCGACGCGGACGGGCGCCTGCTCGGTATCGAGGTGACCGGGGCCCGCCGCGCGCTGCCCGCCCACCTGCTCGACGCGGCGGAGCGGGAGACGGGCTGAACCCGGGGCGCGGCCCCGGGGCGGCTCAGCGGCTGCCGGTCAGGCGGGCGTACACCACCACGTTGCCCCGGTAGCCGGTGGTGCGTGAGTAGCCGCCGCCGCAGGTGATGACCCGCAGCTCGGGGCGGGGCGCCGCGCCGTACACCTTCGCGTCGGGGAAGTCCCGCGCGTCGTACACCTCCACGGCGTCCACGGTGAACACGGCGACGCCCCCGTCCCGCCGGTCCACCTCGATGGTGCTGCCCTTGCGCAGCGCGCCGAGGGAGAAGAAGACGCCGGGGCCCTCGGCGTTGTCGACGTGGCCCGCGACGATCGCGGTGCCCCTCTCACCGGGCGTGGTCCCCGCCTCGTACCAGCCGGCGAGGTTCTTCCGGGCGGCCGGGGGGACGTCCAGGCTGCCCGTCGGGGTCAGACCGAGGCCGGTCAGCGGGGCGTCCACGTCGATCGCCGGGATGCGGATCCGGTCGGGCGGGGACGGCGGCAGCGCGGGCGCCGAGACCGGGCCGCCGCTGCGGTCGTCGTCGACGGCGCGGGCCTGGGCGGGGGAGGGCTGGGGCGGGGCGGGCGGGGCGGCCCCGTCGTGCAGCAGCCACAGGCCGGAGCAGAGGGCGACGACGGTGACGGCGGCTATGGCCGTGTTCCCCGTCCCGCCGGGCCGGCGGAACCTTCGGCGCATGACGGACTGACCTCTTCCTGGTCGGGCCCCCGTGCCCCCCTCCGGGCCGCGAGGGGCGTCGGGCCCGGAGGGGGAGGGGACATGCGGTACCGGCGGACGGGCAGCGGAGGGTGCCCGTCAGATCCCGTCGCCTCTCGCCCGGCGATGCAGGAGCCAGGTACCGCCCGCGGCGGCGACGGCAAGGGCCGCCACACCGGCCGCGGTCCGCACGGGGTCGGGGCCCAGGGCGCCGCCGACCCCCGTCTTCACACTGCCCCGGGGGGCCACCTGATGGGTGGCGGACGTCAGGGTGACCACCAGGTCACCGCTCACCCGCCGGTCGTTCCCGGCGCACCGCGCGACGATCTCGTACGTCCCCGGCACCGCGCTCGGCGGTACCCGGAACCGGCCGGTCAGGTCCTGCTCGTGCGTGGTCGGCACGAGCGTGAACCGGCCGGCGCCCACGGCGGTCGCGTCGCCCGTCGCGGCGCCGTCCTTCCCGCACGCCGCGGTGTTGACGGTGACGTGGTCGCCCGGTACGGCCGAGGAGGGATACACCTCCAGCCCGTCGGCGGTGGTGCCGGCCGGGATGCCGGACAGGTGGTCCGCCGGGGCGGCGTACGCGGGCGCGACCAGCGTCCCCGCTGCGGCCACGGCGAGCACGGTGCCGGTCAGCAGCCGGGCGGGACCTCGCATCGATGCTCCCTGAGCTCACGAACGGGCCGCGGCCCGCGGCACCCCCATGTGCCGCCGTCGATCGCGTCCCTGCTCTCCGAGGTAAGTGCCACCCGGCCCGGACCGCTCCCTGAGGGAGCGTCAGAAGGCGGGCTGAATGGGTGTCAGAGGGAGTGGGTCCGCTCCGGTGCGGACCGAGTTTCAGCAGGTCAGTGACACCGTCGCGGCCCCGCGGGGGCGGGAGGGGCGAAGGATGCGCCGCGCGACGGTGAACGGGTGACCGGCCCGGCCGCCCCCGCGGACGGCCCGGGGCCCCGCCCCGCCGGGTGACGCGGAGGCACTACCGTTCCACGAGGGGAGGTGGGCCGGGTGCGGAGGCGGATGCGGGCGCGGACCGGGGTGCTGCTGGTGCTGTGGGCCGTCGTGACGTACGGGCTCGTCCAGTCCTGCGGGGGGATGCTGAACAACGGGGGCGCCGCCGAGGTCCGGTGCCCCGGCGTCAACATCGGCGCGGACGGGGAGGAACATCCCCCGCGGATGCGCCCCGGCGAGACCTGTTACCCGCACCTCGACTCCCGGGAGACCCGGAGCTACGCGCAGCAGCGGGACTTCCAGCGCGCCGAGGGGGAGGACATCATCACCGGGGCGTGGTTCCTCGCGGCCGGAGCGCTCGGACTGGGCGGGCTGCACCTGCGGCGCCGCGTCCAACAGGCCCGCGCACGACGGCCGTACGAGTCCCCCGCTCGACGCACCTGAGGCGCCCGGGCGGGCGGGGCGGGTCAGCCGACCCGCGGCGGCGCGTCCCGCCGCCGGTCCCGCCAGTCGCCGCCCTCGATACGGTCGCCCCCGCGCCGCAGCCGCGCGGCGACCGGGGGTGCGGCGACGTACACCCACGCCCGTACCGTCGCCCCGTCCGCGTCCCGCACGACGTCCCGCACCACCCGTTCGTAGACGTTGCGCGGATCGCCCGGCGCGTACTCCTCCAGCCGGTCCAGCCCGGCGAGCAGCCCCGCGTACGCCTCGGGCCGCGCCGTCACCAGCTCCCCGCGCACCACCGGGCCGGGCTCCTCGACGGCGAAGGGGTAGCCGGGGCCGTCGTACAGCAGGGCGTCCCGGAGCCGGCCGGGTTCCTCGCGCAGGGTGCGGCCGCGCAGGAACAGGTCGTGGTTGACCTCACCGGGGCGGAGGGTGCCGTAGACGAAGAACGGGAGAGGCGTCACTGTTCACCTGCACGGGTCGGGGCGCCCCTGCGCGCGGCGGTGCCCGAGGGGCCTTACGGCACCGATTGTCACGTGCCGCCCGCGGCGCCGGCGACCGGCCCCACCCGTTCCACCCGCACCGCGCACGTCTTGAACTCCGGCATCCGAGACACCGGGTCCAGGGCCGGGTTGGTGAGGGTGTTGGCGCGGCCCGCGCCCGGCCAGTGGAACGGCATGAACACCGTGTCGGGGCGGACGGTGGCGGTGATCCGGGCCGGCGCCACCACCCGGCCCCGCCGGGACACCACCGCCAGCGGGTCGCCCTCGGCCGCGCCCAGCCGCTCCGCGAGCCGCGGGTGCAGCTCGACGAACGGGCCGGGAGCGGCGGCGTTCAGCTCCGCCACCCGCCGGGTCTGCGCACCCGACTGGTACTGGGCGACGACCCGGCCGGTGGTGAGCAGCACGGGATAGTCGTCGTCCGGCTCCTCGGCCGCCGCGCGGTGCGAGACGGCGACGAACCGGGCCCGGCCGTCCTCGGTGGCGAACCGGTCGAGGAAGAGACGGGGGGTGCCGGGGTGGACGGCGCCGGGCGCCTCACCGGCCGGTGCCGGGCACGGCCAGAAGACGCCCTGCTCGCGCTCCAGCCGGCCGTAGGTGATGCCGGAGTAGTCCGCGGCCCCGCCCGCGCTCGCCCGGCGCAGCTCCTCGAAGACCTCCTCCGGATCGCAGGGGAAGCCCCGGTGCCGTCCCCGGCCGTCGTCCAGCCGGACGGCCAGCCCGTGCAGCACCTCCAGGTCGCTGCGCACCCCTGCCGGCGGGGAGACGGCCCTGCGCCGCAGCAGCACCCTCCCCTCCAGGCTGGTCGTGGTGCCGGTCTCCTCCGCCCACTGCGTCACCGGCAGCACGACATCGGCGAGCGCGGCCGTCTCCGAGAGCACCACGTCGCACACCGCCAGGAAGTCCAGCGCGCGGATCCGCTCCTCGACATGGGCGGCGCGCGGCGCCGACACCACCGGGTTGGACCCCATCAGCAGCAGCGCGCGGATGTCGCCGCCCAGCGCGTCCAGCAGCTCGTAGGCGCTGCGCCCCGGCCCGGGCAGCGTGTCCGGGTCCACCCCCCACACCCCGGCCACGTGCGCCCGCGCCGCCGGGTCCGTCAGCCTGCGGTAGCCGGGCAGCTGGTCGGCCTTCTGGCCGTGCTCCCGCCCGCCCTGCCCGTTGCCCTGCCCGGTCAGGCACCCGTACCCGGACAGCGGGCGGCCCGCCCGGCCGGTCGCCAGACACAGGTTGATCCACGCGCTCACCGTGTCGGTGCCCTTGGACTGCTGCTCGGGCCCCCGCGCGGTCAGCACCATCGCCGCCTCCGGCGCGCAGAACAGGCGTACCGCCCGGCGCAGTTCGGGCACGGACACGCCCGTCACCCGCTCCACGTACTCCGGCCAGTGCGCCATCGCCGCCGCCCGGGTCTCCTCCCAGCCGGTGGTGCGCTCCCGGACGAACGCCTCGTCGGTGCGGCCCTCGGCGACGACCAGGTGCAGCAGTCCCAGGGCCAGCGCCAGGTCGGTGCCGGGGCGGGGCGCGAGGTGGAGGTCGGCCTGCTCGGCGGTCCGGGTCCGGCGCGGGTCGACGACGATCAGGGTGCCGCCGTTCTCCTTCAGCTCCGTGAGGTACCGCAGGAACGGCGGCATGGTCTCCGCCGGGTTCGAGCCGACGAGGATCACGCAGCCGGTCCTCGGGATGTCCTCCAGCGGGAACGGCAGCCCGCGGTCGACCCCGAACGCCCTGCCGCCCGCGGCCGCCGCCGACGACATGCAGAACCGCCCGTTGTAGTCGATCTGCGAGGTCCCCAGCACCACCCGCGCGAACTTGCCCAGCGCGTACGCCTTCTCGTTGGTCAGCCCGCCCCCGCCGAACACCCCGACCGCGTCCGCCCCGTGCCCGGACCGGGCCCGCCGCAGCCCCTCGGCGACCCGGTCCAGCGCCTCGTCCCAGGAAGCGGGTACCAGCGTGCCGTCCCCGGACCGCACCAGCGGTGACGTCAGCCGCACCGCCGGGGAGAGCACGGCGGGGGCCGTGCGCCCCTTGCCGCACAACGCCCCCCGGTTCACCGGGAAGTCCGCGCGCTCGGTCACCGCGACGGTCCCGTCCGGGGCCGGCGTCAGATTCATCCCGCACTGCAGCGCGCAGTAGGGGCAGTGCGTGGGCGTCACGGTGCTGTGCATGCCGTCCACCCTGCGCGGCCGGTGTTACGCACCGCACCGGCCCGTGTTACGCGCCCGGTACGGCCGCCTCCTCACCGGCGACGGCCCGCGGTGAGGGGCCGACGTCGCAGGCTGTCGGGCGACGACCGCTTCCGCGTCCGTCAGTCCCGTGCCGCGCGGGCCTCCGCCAGGGCCCGCCGCACGCCCGCCTCCTCCGGACCGAGGAAGCGGGGGTCGGGCCGGAACGCCGCGTCCAGCGCCGCCTTCCCCGCCGCGAGGATCTCCCGGGCGCCCCCGTAGTACCAGGTGGCGTCGTGCCGCTCGGCCACGCCGACCCCGTACGACGTCACCCCGGCCGCCTCGCACAGCGCCACCGCCCGCCGCACGTGGAAGCCCTGGCTGATCAGCACCGCCCGGTCCACGCCGAAGATCTTCCGGGCCCGCACGCAGGAGTCCCAGGTGTCGAAGCCGGCGTAGTCGCTGACGATCCGGGTGCCGGGCACGCCGTGCCGGGTGAGGTAGGCGCGCATCGCGTCCGGCTCGTCGTAGTCCTCGCGGCTGTTGTCGCCGGTGACCAGGACCACCCGGATCCGGCCCGCCCGGTACAGCTCGGCCGCCGCGTCCAGCCGGTGCGCGAGGTAGGGCGACGGCTCCCCGTCCCACAGGCCCGCGCCGAACACCACGGCCACGTCGGTGCGCGGCACGTCGGCGGCGGTGCGCAGCCGGTCCTCGGCCGTCAGGTGCAGCCAGGTCGCCGGGAGCAGCGCCAGCGTGCCGAGGCCCGCCACCACCCGCACCAGCCGGCGCTGTCCCGCGCGGGTGCGCGGCAGGCGGGGACGGCGGACGGAGAATCGGCGCATCGGAACGGACCTCCCGGGTCGGCACTCGCTGGGCGAAGACGTCCCGGCGGCACCGCCGGTTCGGCGGGCGAGGTGTGACCGGCCTCACGCCTGGGCCGTGCGCCCAGGTCAGGACGCCTCACCCGGCGCGCGGGGCGGGCCGTGAAGGGCCGGAAAACACCCGTCACGCCCGCGCAACCGTCCGGCAACGTGCCCGGGCCAGCATCGGTGCATGACCGCGACCCACCCCGCCGGCCCGGCGCACCCCGACGGCCCCGGCCGCCTCGACACCTCCGGCGACCTGCTGCACCGGATCGGCACCACGCTGGCCGGCCGGCTGGGCCTCGTCGCACCGGACGGCCGGGGCCGCCCGGCCCCGCCCGCCCTCGTCGTCGTGGCCCACGGCAGCCGGGACCCGCGCGCGCTCACCACCGTGACGGCCCTGCTCGACCGGGTCCGCGCCCTGCGCCCGGACCTGCCCGTGCACCTCGGCCACGTGGAGCTCAACGCGCCGCTGCTGCCCGACACCCTCGCCGCGCTCGACGCGCGGGCCACCGGCGAGGCCGTGCTGGTCCCGCTGCTGTTCGGGCGCGGCCACCACGTCAAGCGGGACATCCCCGCGCTCGCCGCCGGGGCCCGCACACCCACCCGCGTCGCCGCCCCGCTCGGCCCGCACCCGCTGCTCGTGGACGCCCTGCACGCCCGCCTGACCGAGGCCGGCTGGCCCGACGAGGCCGACGGCACCACCCGCCGCACCGGCGGGGTCGTCCTCGCCTGGGCCGGCTCGCGCGACCCCGAGGCGCGGGCCGACACCGGGCGCACCGCGCGGCTGCTCGCCGCCCGGCTCGGCGTCCCCGTTCTCCCCGCACAGGCGTCCGCCGGCGGGCCCACCGTGCCGGACGCCGTACGCGCCCTCGCCGCCCGGGACCGCCACCGGGTGGCCGTCGCCTCCTGCTTCGCCGCGCCCGGCCGCTTCGCGACCGAGTGCGCCCGGGCCGCACCCTGGATCGCGTCCGCCCCCCTGGGCACCCACCCGGCGCTGGCCCGCCTCCTCCTGCACCGCTACGACGAGGCCCTCGCCGTTCCGGCCGCCCGCCCCCCTGCGGCCCTCGCACCGGCCTGAG
>NZ_JBIWOK010000012.1:82697-82967 GCF_044767675.1 Streptomyces sp. NPDC101219 | reverse complement strand
GCGGGCTGCGCGCCCGGGCCCGGTGGTCGCACCGGCCTGGGGCGGGCTGCGCGCCCGGGCCCGGTGGTCGCACCGGCCTGGGGCGGGCTGCGCGCCCGGGCCCGGTGGTCGCACCGGCCTGGGGCGGGCTGCGCGCTCCCGGGGCCCGGCGGTCGTCGTCCCGCCCGGGGGGCGTCGTCCCGCCCCGACCCCGCACGGTCCCCGGCCGCGCACGGTCCCCGCCCGCGCACGGTCCCCGCCCCGCACGGTCCTCGCCCTGCACGGTCTCCG
>NZ_JBIWOK010000012.1:14611-82599 GCF_044767675.1 Streptomyces sp. NPDC101219 | reverse complement strand
CGGCCGCGCAGGGTCCTCGCCCTGCACGGTCTCCGGCCGCGCAGGGTCCTCGCCCTGCACGGTCTCCGGCCGCGCAGGGTCCTCGCCCTGCACGGTCTCCGGCCGCGCAGGGTCCTCGCCCTGCACGGTCCCCGGCCGCGCAGGGTCCCCGCCCCGCCGGCTCCGTGTCCTGGTGCACAGCCGCCCTTCCGGCCCGTGTCCTGGTGCTGCCCCGGGAGGGCGCGTCCCGGTGTGGGGTTCCCCGGGGCCCGTGTCCGCCCGCCCCCGTCCTGCCTCCCCGTTCCAGCGTCCCGGCCCTGCCGGCGGGTGGCGGCCTGCCCCGGCCCCGGCGCCCCGGCCCCGGCGCCCCGGCCTTGGCGCCCGGCCCCGGCTCCCCGGGGCCGTGGTCCCCGCCGGTGCCCCGCCCCTCTCCGCCGGTGCCCCGCCCCTCTCCGCCGGTGCCCCGTCCCTCTCCGCCGGTGCCGGCCGCCGCCCTTCCCCTCCCGCATCCCCCTTCGTCCGTGCCTGCCGTCTACTGTCGGTACATGGCAGGCTTCCCGTCCGACACCCCCGCCGCGCGCTCCCCGTACGAGAACCACGTCCCGCCCGCCGGATACGACCCGGCGGCCGTCGAGCGCTGGGCCGCCGAGCCCGACAAGCGCCCCGGGCGTACCGCCTTCCAGCGCGACCGGGCGCGCGTGCTGCACTCCGCGGCGCTGCGCCGCCTGGCCGGCAAGACCCAGGTCGTCACCCCGGGGGAGGCCAACCCGGTCTGGGACGCCAGCCCCCGCACCCGCCTCACCCACTCCCTGGAGTGCGCCCAGGTCGGCCGGGAGCTCGGCGCGGCCCTCGGCTGCGACCCCGACCTGGTGGAGGCCGCCTGCCTCTCCCACGACCTCGGCCACCCGCCCTTCGGGCACAACGGCGAACAGGCGCTGAACGAGTTCGCCGAGGACTGCGGCGGCTTCGAGGGCAACGCCCAGTCGCTGCGCCTGCTCACCCGGATCGAACCCAAGCGCTTCGTCACCGACCCCGCCACCGGCGACGTCACCAGCGTCGGCCTGAACCTCACCCGCGCCGCCCTGGACGCCGCCACCAAGTACCCCTGGCCGAGGGGCGCCCACCCCACTGACCCGGCCTCGCCGAAGTTCGGGGTGTACGACGACGACCGCGCGGTCTTCGACTGGCTCCGCAAGGACGCCCCCGGCGCCCGCATCTGCTTCGAGGCGCAGGTCATGGACTGGTCGGACGACGTCGCCTACTCGGTGCACGACGTCGAGGACGGTCTGCACGCCGGCCACATCGACCCCAACTGCCTGCACGCCGACCCGGAGCGGGAGGCCGTCTTCGCCGTCGCGATCGGCCGCTACGTCCCCGCGGACACCGGCCCGGCGGAACTTGCCGAGGCCCTCGACCGGCTCCTCGCGCAGGAGTGGTGGCCGCACGGCTACGACGGGACGGCCGTCGCCCAGGCCCGCCTGAAGGACGCCACCAGCCAGCTCATCGGCCGGTTCTGCCTCGCCGCCGAGGGCGCCACCCGGCAGACCTGGGGCAGCGGCCGGCTCACCCGGTACGGGGCCGAGCTCGTCGTCCCCCGGGGCACCCGCATGGAGTGCGCCGTGCTCAAGGCGGTCGCCGACCGCTACGTCATGCAGCGCGCGGAGCAGGAGCAGCTCCGCGCCGACCAGCGGGTCGTCGTCCTCGAACTGGCCGAGGCGCTCACCGCCCGCGCCCCCGAGGGCCTGGACCCCCAGTTCCGCACCCTGTTCGACCGGGCCCCCGACGACCGTGCCCGCAAACGCGTGGTCGTCGACCAGCTGGCGTCCCTCACCGACGCCTCGGCCCGTTCGCTTCACGCCCGGCTGACCGGGGCAGGAAGGAGACAGGACCGGCACCACCGGGACCGGTGAGACACGAGGGGGCGCGAGCCCGTCCGATCGTGACCCTGCGTGGCCTGATCGGGTCACTCCCCCTTCCCGCAGCACTGTGCGTGCGGGAGGCTCGCATGTGGCGGCACCCTCAAGAGGAGGCATCACGTGGTCGACGCGGATCAGACATTCGTCATCGTGGGAGGCGGACTCGCCGGCGCGAAGGCGGCCGAGACGCTGCGAGCGGAGGGTTTCACCGGGCGGGTGATACTGATCGGCGACGAACGCGACCACCCCTACGAGCGCCCGCCCCTGTCCAAGGGCTACCTCCTCGGCAAGGACGAGCGGGACAGCGCCCTGGTGCACGAGCCCGCCTGGTACGCCCGCCACGACATCGAACTCCACCTCGGCCAGACCGTCGACGCCCTGGACCGCGCCGCGAAGACCGTCCGCTTCGGCGAGGACGGCACCACCGTCCGCTACGACAAGCTGCTGCTGGCCACCGGCGCGGAACCCCGCCGCCTCGACATCCCGGGCACCGGCCTGGCCGGCGTCCACCACCTGCGCCGCCTCGCCCACGCCGACCGCCTCAAGGGCATCCTGGCCTCCCTGGGCCGGGACAACGGCCACCTGGTGATCGCCGGGGCCGGGTGGATCGGCCTGGAGGTCGCCGCGGCCGCCCGCGGCTACGGCGCGGAGGTCACCGTCGTGCACCGGGGCACCACCCCGCTGCACTCGGTCCTCGGCCCCGAGCTGGGCCAGCTCTTCGCCGACCTGCACCAGGCGCACGGCGTCCGCTTCCACTTCGGCGCCACTCTCACCGAGATCACCGGCCAGGACGGCATGGTGCTGGCCGTCCGCACCGACGACGGCGAGGAGCACCCCGCGCACGCGGTCCTCGCGGCGATCGGCGCGGCCCCGCGCACCGGCGTCGCCGAGGCGGCCGGCCTGGCCCTCGCCGACCCCGCCGACGGCGGCGGCATCCTGGTCGACGAGCAGCTGCGCACCTCCGACCCCGACATCCACGCGGCCGGCGACGTGGCGTCCTTCCCGCACGCCCTGTTCGGGACCCGGCTGCGCGTCGAGCACTGGGCCAACGCCCTGAACGGCGGCCCGGCCGCCGCCCGCGCCATGCTCGGCCGGGACGAGCCGTACGACCGCGTGCCGTACTTCTTCACCGACCAGTACGACCTGGGCATGGAGTACAGCGGCTGGGCCCCGGCCGGCTCCTACGACCAGGTGGTCGTCCGGGGCGACACCGGCAAGCGCGAGTTCATCGCGTTCTGGGTGAAGGACGGCCGGGTGCTGGCGGGCATGAACGTCAACATCTGGGACGTCACCGACACCGTCCAGCGCCTCATCCGCTCCCGGGCGGTCGTGGACACGGACGCCCTGGCCGACCCGCACGTCCCGCTGGACAGCCTCGCCCCCTGAGGGGCGGGCCGCGGCGCGGTTCCCGGGGCCCCGGCGGCGGGGGCCGCCGCCGCCCCGGGAGTGTCCGCGGGGCACCGTAGACTCACGGTGTGGCTGGACGGATCAACGACGAGGACGTGAAGGCGGTACGGGACGCGGTCCCGATCGACGCCGTCGTCTCCGAGTACCTCCAGCTGCGCAACGCCGGCGGCGGCAACCTCAAGGGACTGTGCCCCTTCCACGACGAGAAGTCGCCGTCCTTCCAGGTCAGCCCCGCCAAGGGCCTCTTCCACTGCTTCGGCTGCCAGGAGGGCGGCGACACCATCACGTTCGTGATGAAGGTCGACCACCTCTCCTTCTCCGAGGCCGTCGAGCGACTCGCCGCCCAGGCCGGCATCACGCTGCGCTACGAGGAGGGCGGGTACAACCCCGCCCACCAGCGCGGCGAGCGCATCCGCCTGGTCGAGGCCCACAAGATCGCCGCCGAGTGGTACGCGGAGCAGCTCGCCACCTCCCCGGAGGCCGAGACCGGCCGGGTCTTCCTCGCCGAGCGCGGCTTCGACCAGGCCGCCGCCGTCCACTTCGGCGTCGGCTACAGCCCCCAGGGCTGGGACCACCTCACCCGCTTCCTGCGCGGCAAGGGCTTCAGCGACAAGGAGCTCATCCTCTCCGGCCTCGTCCAGGAGGGCCGCCGCGGCCCCATCGACCGCTTCCGCGGCCGGCTGATGTGGCCCATCCGCGACATCGGCGGCGACGTCGTCGGCTTCGGCGCCCGCAAGCTCCACGACGCGGACAACGGCCCGAAGTACCTCAACACCCCCGAGACGGCGATCTACAAGAAGTCCCAGGTCCTGTACGGCATCGACCTGGCGAAGAAGGACATCGCGAAGTCCTCCCGCGCGGTCGTCGTCGAGGGCTACACCGACGTCATGGCCTGCCACCTGGCCGGCGTCACCACCGCCATCGCCACCTGCGGCACCGCCTTCGGCGGCGACCACATCAAGATCCTGCGCCGCCTGCTCATGGACAACGGCAGCGCCCGCGTGATCTTCACCTTCGACGGCGACGCGGCCGGGCAGAAGGCCGCCCTGCGCGCCTTCGAGGACGACCAGAAGTTCGCCGCCGAGACGTACATCGCCATCGCCCCCGACGGCATGGACCCCTGCGACCTGCGCCTGGCCAAGGGCGACGACGCGGTCGCCGACCTCGCCGAACCCCGCACCCCGCTCTTCGAGTTCGCCCTGCGGCAGATCGTCGGCCGCTACGACCTGGACACCCCGGCCGGGCGCGCCGCCGCCCTCGACGAGGCGGCGCCGGTCGTCGCCCGCATCAAGAACAGCGGCGCCCAGCACGAGGTCGCCGTCCAGCTCGCCGGCATGCTCGGCATCCTCGACACCCAGTTCGTCGTCAAGCGCGTCGCCCAGCTGGCCCGCTGGGCCCGCGACCGCGGCGGCAGGGGGCCCGCCCCCGAGCGGCCCGGCCGCCCGCAGCACGGCGGACCCCCGCAGCCGTACGCGGCCGCCCCGGCCGGACCGCGCGGCCCCGCCCTCAACCTGCGCAACCCGGTCTTCGCCACCGAGCGGGAACTGCTCAAGCTGGCCCTCCAGCGCCCGGAGCTGGTCTCCCCGGCCTTCGACGCGTACGGCGTCGACGAGTTCACGGCCCCGCCCTACGCGGCCGTACGGCAGGCGATCATGGACGCCGGCGGTGCCGAGTACGGCACGCAGGACCCGCAGGAGTACCTGATCCGGGTCCGCGACGCCGCCCCCGACGACACCGTCCGCGCCATGGTCACCGAGCTGGCCGTCGAGGCGATCCTGCTGCACCGCGGGGTCAAGGAGGTCGACGAGACGTACGCGGGCGCCCAGCTGGTCACCGTCCGCCGCCGCGCGGTCGAACGCCGCATCCGCGACATCACCAGCCGCCTCACCCGCCTCGGCACACAGGCCGACCCGGCCGAACTGACCACGGTGCAGAACGAGCTGTGGGTGCTCCAGCAGTACGACCAGTCCCTGCGGGAGCACGGCGCGGCAGCACTGTAGGGCCCGCCGTCCCGGCCGCGGTCCGGCGGCCGGCCGCGCCCTCCCGCCCGGGTGCGGGTGACCGGCCCGTCACCGTCCGGTCGCAAAAAGTCATCGCACGCCCCTCGTGGGGACGATGTGTCGTACCCCACACTGGGGGGCGGTACCTGAGTCCTCGGAGCGCGGCCGACCCGTCCCCGACGGTGACCGGACCCCCGCGGTCGCGCTCATCGCGTACGGGACGGACAGCGGCGAGGCCGCCGACTCCGCCCCCGACGTACCGCTGCCGCCCTCCATGGCAGCGATCATCCTGGAGGTCGCCCCCGTGCAGACCCGGACCCTCACCCAGACCGGCCCGGCCACGGCCGGCGCCCAGCCGGACGCGGACGTCCTGGTGGCGACGCCCGCCCCGGGCCGTGCCGGGCACCGGCCCGCGACACCACCGGACGCCTCCCCGGCCGCACCGCCCCCGCCGGCCGGACCGCCGGAGCCCTCCGGGCCCGTCGAGGAGGCCGGGCCCGTCGGGGAGGCCGAGCCCGCGCCACCGCCCCTGCGCCCCGAGACGGGCGGCCCCTCCTCGGACCTGTTCCGCCAGTACCTGCGGGAGATCGGCCGCATCCCCCTGCTCACCGCGGCCGAGGAGGTCGAACTCGCCCGGCGCGTCGAGGCCGGACTGTTCGCCGAGGAGAAGCTGCGGCTCACCCCGGACCTCGACAGCCGGCTCGCCCTCGACCTGGACCGGCTCGTGGTCATGGGCCGCATGGCCAAACGCCGCCTGATCGAGGCGAACCTGCGGCTGGTCGTCTCCGTGGCCAAGCGGTACGTGGGCCGCGGACTGACCATGCTCGACCTGGTCCAGGAGGGCAACCTCGGTCTGATCCGGGCCGTCGAGAAGTTCGACTACGCCCGCGGCTACAAGTTCTCCACCTACGCCACCTGGTGGATCCGCCAGGCCATGTCCCGCGCCCTGGCCGACCAGGCCCGCACCATCCGGGTGCCGGTGCACGTCGTGGAACTCATCAACCGCGTGGTCCGCGTCCAGCGCCGCATGCTCCAGGAACGGGGCTACGAGCCGACGGCCGACGAGGTCGCCGCGCAGCTCGACCTCGCCCCCGAGCGGGTCGGCGAGGTGCTGCGGCTCGCCCAGGAACCGGTGTCCCTGCACGCGCCCGTGGGCGAGGAGGACGACGTCGCGCTCGGCGACCTCATCGAGGACGGCGACGCCGCCAGCCCCGTCGAGTCCGCCGCGTTCCTGCTGCTCCGGGAGCACCTGGAGGCGGTGCTGTCGACGCTGGGGGAGCGCGAGCGCAAGGTCGTGCAGCTCCGCTACGGCCTGGTCGACGGGCGCCCGCGCACGCTGGAGGAGATCGGCCGGATCTTCGGCGTGACGCGCGAACGCATACGCCAGATCGAGTCCAAGACCCTCAACAAACTGCGCGACCACGCCTTCGCGGACCAGCTGCGCGGCTACCTCGACTGAACGGGGCCGGGCCGGAGGGGGAGCACCCCCCTCCGACACCCCCTAATCCACCTCCGCCACGGCCTGCGCGAACTGGGCCCGGTACAGGCGGGCGTACGCGCCCTCGGCCGCCAGCAGGGCCTCGTGCGTGCCCTGTTCGACGATCGCACCGTCCTCCATGACGAGGATCGTGTCCGCGTCCCGGATCGTCGACAGCCGGTGCGCGATGACGAACGACGTGCGGCCGTGGGCCAGTTCGGCCATCGCCTTCTGGATCAGCACCTCGGTCCGGGTGTCCACCGAACTCGTCGCCTCGTCCAGCACCAGGATCACCGGGTCGGACAGGAACGCCCGCGCGATGGTGATCAGCTGCTTCTCGCCGGCGCTGACCCCGCTGCCCTCGTCGTCGATCACCGTGTCGTAGCCGTCGGGCAGCGTGCGGATGAACCGGTCGGCGTGGGCGGCCCGGGCCGCCTCCTCGATCTCCTCGCGGCTCACCTCCCGGGCGGCGCCGTAGGCGATGTTCTCCGCGATGGTGCCGCCGAACAGCCAGGTGTCCTGGAGTACCATGCCGATCTGCGAGCGCAGCCCGTCCCGAGACATCCGCGCGATGTCCACGCCGTCCAGGGTGATCCGCCCGCCGGAGACCTCGTAGAACCGCAGCAGCAGGTTCACCAGCGTGGTCTTGCCCGCGCCGGTCGGGCCGACGATCGCCACGGTGTGCCCCGGCTCCACCGTCAGCGACAGGTCCTCGATCAGCGGCTTGTCCGGGCTGTAGCGGAACGACACGTGCTCCAGCGCCACCCGCCCGTGCGGCTCGGCCGGCCGCTCGGCCGGTTCGGTGTCGGGCCGCTGCTCCTCGGCGTCGAGCAGTTCGAAGACCCGCTCCGCCGAGGCGACCCCGGACTGCACCAGGTTGGCCATGGACGCGACCTGCGTCAGCGGCATCGAGAACTGCCGCGAGTACTGGATGAACGCCTGCACGTCCCCGATGGACAGGGAACCGGACGCCACCCGCAGACCGCCGACGACCGCCACCAGCACGTAGTTGAGGTTCGACACGAAGAACATCAGCGGCTGCATCATGCCGCTGTTGAACTGCGCCCGGAACCCGGCCTCGTACAGCGCCTCGTTCTCCTCGGCGAACTGCCGGGCCGACTCCTCCTGCCGCCCGAACACCTTCACCAGCGTGTGCCCGGTGTACATCTCCTCGATGTGCGCGTTGAGCGTGCCGGTGCTGCGCCACTGCTGCACGAAGTGCGGCTGGGACCGCTTGCCGACGCGGGTGGCGACCACGAACGACAGCGGCACCGTCACCAGAGCGACCAGCGCGAGGATCCAGGAGACGTAGAACATCATCGCCAGCACGCCGATGATGGTCAGCAGCGAGTTGATCAGTTGCCCCATCGACTGCTGGAGCGTCTGCCCGATGTTGTCGATGTCGTTGGTGGCGCGGCTCAGCACCTCGCCCCGCTGCCGCCGGTCGAAGTAGGACAGCGGCAGCCGCGACAGCTTGCCCTGCACGTCTTCGCGCATCCGGAACATCGTGCGGTTCACCGCCCGGTTCACCAGCCGCGTCGCCACCGCCATCAGCAGCCCGGCCACCAGGAACACCGCCAGCGCGAACAGCAGCACCCGGCCGACGGCGGCGAAGTCGATGCCCACGCCCGGGGTGAAGCCGGTGCCGCCGAGCATGTCCGCGACATCGCCGTCACCCCGCTCCCGCATGGCGTCGAGCACCTGTTCCCTGGTCTGCCCGGCCGGCATGTCCCGGCCGACGATGCCGTCGAAGACCAGGTCCGTCGCCCGGCCGAGGATCTTCGGCCCGATCACACTGAGCCCCACGCTCAGCACCACGCAGGTCAGCAGCACACCCAGGGTGAGGCGTTCCGGCGCGAAGCGCGCGACGAGCCGTTTTCCCGACCCCTTGAAGTCCATCGACCGCTGGTCCGGGCCGCCCCCGGCCATCATCCGTCCCCCCGGCCCCGCCATCAGGCCGCCTCCGCTTCCGTCAGCTGGGAGAGCACGATCTCCCGGTAGGTCTCGTTGTCCGCCATCAGTTCGTGGTGCCGGCCGGTGCCGACGACCCGGCCCTCGTCGAGCACCACGATCCGGTCGGCGTCCCGGATGGTCGCCACCCGCTGGGCGACGATCACCACGGTCGCCTCCGAGGTCTCCCGGGCGAGCGCCTCCCGCAGGGCCGCGTCGGTGGCGTAGTCGAGCGCGGAGAAGGAGTCGTCGAAGAGGTAGATCTCCGGCCGCTGCACGAGCGTGCGGGCGATCGCGAGCCGCTGCCGCTGACCGCCGGAGACGTTCGTGCCGCCCTGGGAGACGGGCGCGTCCAGCCCGCCCTCCAGCCGCTCCACGAACTCCCTGGCCTGCGCCACCTCCAGCGCGTGCCACAGTTCCCCGTCGGTGGCGTCGGGGTTGCCGTAGCGCAGGTTGGTGGCCACCGTCCCCGCGAACAGGTACGGCTTCTGCGGCACCAGGCCGACCGTCCGGGCCAGCAGCTTCGGGTCGAGGGCGGTCACCGGCACCCCGTCGACCAGGACCTCCCCCGAGGTCGCGTCGAACAGCCGGGGGACCAGCCCCAGCAGGGTGGACTTGCCGCTGCCGGTGGACCCGATGACGGCGGTGACCTCGCCGGGCCGGGCGACCAGGTCGACCGCCCGGAGCACCGGTTCCTCGGCCCCCGGATAGCGGAACCCGGCCCCCCGGATCTCCAGGTGCCCGTGCCGGCGCAGCTCGGTCACCGGCGCGGACGGGGGTACCACGCTCGACGAGGTGTCCAGCACCTCGTGGATGCGCTCGGCGCACACCTCCGCGCGCGGTACCGACATGAACATGAAGGTGGCCATCATCACGGACATGACGATCTGCATCAGATAGGCCAGGAACGCGGTCAGATCACCGATCTGCATCCCGCCGCTGTCGATGCGGTGCGCGCCGAACCAGACCACCGCGATCGACGACAGGTTCACCACCGTCATCACCACGGGGAACATCAGCGCCAGCAGGTTGCCGGTGGCCAGCGACATGTCGGTCAGGTCGGTGTTCGCCGCGCGGAACCGCCGCCGCTCGTAGTCGTCCCGCACGAACGCCCTGATCACCCGGTTGCCGGTGATCTGCTCGCGCAGGACCCGGTTCACCGTGTCCAGCCGTACCTGCATGGCGCGGAACAGCGGGCGCAGCCGCCGCACGATCAGCGTCACGCAGATCCCCAGCACCGGCACGACCGCGACGAGGACACCGGACAGCGGCACGTCCAGCCCGAGCGCCATCACGATGCCGCCCACACACATGATCGGCGCCGACACCATCAGGGTGAACGACATCAGCACCAGCATCTGCACCTGGAGGACGTCGTTCGTCGTCCGCGTGATCAGCGAGGGGGCACCGAAGTGCCCGACCTCACGGGCGGAGAACGACTGCACGCGGTCGAACACGGCCGCCCGCACGTCCCGTCCGACCGCCGACGCGGTCCTGGCGCCGTAGTACACGGCCCCGATGTTGCACACCACCTGCGCCAGCGAGACGACGAGCATGAGCGCGCCGTGCCGCAGGATGAAACCGGTGTCGCCCCGGACGACGCCGTCGTCGATGATGTCCGCGTTCAGGGTGGGCAGGTAGAGCGTGGCGCAGGTCTGCAGGAACTGCAGCAGCACCAGCAGGATGATGGGTCTGCGGTAGGGCCCGAGGAAGGTCCGCAGAAGTCGTATGAGCACGCTGCTTCTCTCGAAAGGGGTCGGCGGGGGAACAGACGGTTGCCCCTGGCCCCTATCGTCGGACAGCCCACCCGTGTTACCTCAACCGATTTACCGCTGCCCGCCGAAGGCCCCCGGGTGGGTCTGCTCGCGCACCGACACGAACTGCTGGCGGACCGCCTGACCCACCGCCAGCTCCTCGCCCGGGTCCAGCACCTGCGCCGCCGCGCCCTGCCAGACGGGCGGGGTCCGCGGATCCAGGGTGCCCTGCGAGGCACCGAGCGCCCAGGCCGCCTGCCGGGCCGCGCCGATCGCCGCGTAGTCCGCGGGCTGCGGCACCATCACCTGCGCCCCGAACAGCGCGGGCGCCGCCGCCTGCACGGCCGGCAGTTCCGCGACCGACCCCAGCAGGAACACCCGGCGCACCTCCACGCCCCGGCCGCGCAGCACGTCCAGGGCGTCCGCGAGCCCGCACAGCATGCCCTCGAACGCGGCCCGCGCCAGGTGCTCCGGCTTCATCGACTCCCGCCGCAGCCCGGCCAGGGTCCCCGCGGTGTGCGGCAGGTTCGGCGTCCGCTCCCCCTCCAGGTAGGGCAGCAGCACCAGCCCGTGCGCGCCCGGGGTCGACTTCATCGCCAGGTCGGACAGGCTCTCCAGGTCCGGCAGCCCCAGCAGTTCCGCGGTGCCGCGCAGGGTGCGCACCGCGTTCAGCGTGGTGACCACCGGCAGGTGCATGCCGGTCGCGTCGGCGAGCGCGGTGATCATGCCGGTGTGGTCGTAGAGCGCCTCGGGGTGCACGGCCATCACGGAGCCGGAGGCCCCCAGCGACACCACCGCGTCCCCCAGGCCGATCCCGAGCCCGAAGGCCGCCGCCATCGTCTCGCCGGTCCCGGCGGAGATCAGCAGACCCTCCGGGGTGGTGCCCGCCGCGTCGGCCGGGCCGATCACCTCCGGCAGCATGGCCTGGTGGCCGAGCGCGAGCTCCACCAGGTCCGCCCGGTAGGCCCCGGTGGCCGCCGCCCAGTAACCGGTGCCGGAGGCGCCGCCGCGGTCGGTGGTGCGGCGCACCGGCCGGCCCAGCAGCTGCCACACCAGCCAGTCGTGCGCCTGGAGCGCGACCGCGGTGCGCAGCGCGTTGTCGGGTTCGGTACGGGCCAGCCAGCGCAGCTTGGTCACCGGCTGCGCGGCCTGCGGTACGCATCCCACGGCCTGCGCCCACGCCTCGCGCCCACCGAGCGCGTCGACCAGGTCGGCCGCCGCGACCTGCGCACGCTTGTCCCCGCCGACCATCGCGGGCCGCACGGTGTTGCCCTGCGCGTCCAGGGGCACGAGCGCGTTCTGCTGCGCGGAGACCCCGATGGCCTGGACGCCCTCCAGCAGGCCGCCGCCCGCGGCCTCGCCCAGCGACAGCAGCCAGGCCTGCGGGTCGACGTCGGAGGGGCGGTGACCGTCGGGGCTCTCCACCGGATGCGGCGCGTAGCCCTGCCTGAGCACGACTCCGGTGTCCGCGTCACAGACCACGATGCGAGTGAAATCGGGCGCACTGTCCAACCCGGCGACTATCCCCATGGCCAAAATTCTGCCGTATCACGGCACTCGGGGCGGCCGAGGGCGCCGTCCGGGTGCCGGGGGCGGTGCCGGGCACGCGTCCCCCCGCGTCCCGGGGGCCGGCCGCTCAGGTGTTGCTGGTGCCCCAGTCGTCCTCGGCGGGGCCGTGCGCGGTGCGCTCGCGCAGGGTGCGCACCCGCTGCGCCACCGAGTCGGGCACGCGGTCGCCGACCTTGTCGCTGACCACGTGGTAGGCCTTGCCCGCGAACTCGCGGCTCTGCTGGGCGGCCGTCTCCGCGGTGTTGCGGACGGCGGGGTTCTGCGCGAACTGCTGGGCGGACTTCTTCAGCTGCTCGTAGCGTTCCCGTCCGGCGCGCGTGCCCAGCACGTACCCCAGGACGACTCCGGCGACGAACGTGAGCCGGTACCGCATGACGGCCACCCTTCCCTTGCGTAGGTCTGCGTAGACTGCGTCGGACTCGTGCGGCACGGGCGCCGGGGAGTACCGATTGGCGGAGCACCCCCCTGCTTGCGCTAATGTATGTGTCGCAGCGAGCGCGCGCCCCCTGGCGGATACCCAGGGAGGTACGTTCGATGCAACGAGGCATTCCTCCGTAGCTCAATTGGCAGAGCAGCCGGCTGTTAACCGGCAGGTTACTGGTTCGAGTCCAGTCGGGGGAGCTCGGTCCTCCGTAGCTCAATTGGCAGAGCAGCCGGCTGTTAACCGGCAGGTTACTGGTTCGAGTCCAGTCGGGGGAGCATGCTGAACGAGGACCCCCTCAGGGGTCCTTTTTCATGCCCTGAGGAACCGTTCGCGACCGGGCGGCAGTCCTCATGGTCGGCAGCGCCGTACGCAGCCGACCAGCCGAGGCAGGAGATCGTATGAGCGGCTATGCTGCGGCAGACGGCGCGTACACATGTACGCGACACGCCGCTATGGGGCGGTAGCTCAGCCGGTTAGAGCAACGGACTCATAATCCGTCGGCCGTGGGTTCGAGTCCCACCCGCCCCACCACGCCCATCCCGGAGAAGTCCCCCCGGGGTCGCGTGTGTCACTCCCTCCCCGGCCCGGACGGCCTCTCGGTGAATGCCATGATGGGAGGGCGGGGACCGGGTTCCCGCCTCGGACGATGCCGATCCACGGAAGCAGGGGACGCGACATGGCCACCGGAACCACCGAAAGCCCGGCCACGCTCTACGGGCCGGTCTCCCTCTTCTTCGGTGTGGTGGGACTCGTCCTCGCGTTCTTCCTGGGCTTCTTCGGCATCCTGGCCGGCGCGCTCGCCGTCACCTTCGGGGTCCTCGGCCTGGTCAGCAAGGCCGGGAAGCGGACCCAGTGCGCCCTCGGTCTGGCGACCGGTGCCGTCGCGGTGCTGTTCCCGCTCGGCTTCCTCTTCCTCTACTCCGGCGGCCTGTGACGGCTGCCCGAGCCACCGGCTCCGGCGGGCATTGCCCTTAAGTGCCTTGCCCTTAAGTGCCTTGCCCCTTTGGACACTTGTACCCCTTCCCTCCCCTTCCTAGGGTCCTGGCAGGTGCCTGACATGCAGGGCGCCCGGTGTCACGGCGGGTCCGTGACGCCGACGGGGATGAAGGGATGTCTGTGCAACTCTCGCGTTTCAGCAAGGTGACGGCGCTGTCCGTGACTCCGCTCGTACTCGTCGCGGGCGGATTCCAGGCGACGGCCCTCGCCGCCGACTCGACGGCCTCCCCCGACCGGGCGGGAGCGACGTTCGCCGCCGCGGGGCTGTCGGGCGCGTCCGGTGACGGACTGAAGGACGTGACCGGCTTCGCCGCCGGCAGCGCCGAGGGCAAGGAGCTCAAGGCGCAGGGCATCAGCGTGGTGCGCGCCGACTCCGGCGAGACCGCGGTCGTGGACTCCTCCTCCGCCCACGAGGGCATCACCGCCGCGGCGGGCAAGGACTTCGTGGAACTGTCCTGGAAGGGTTACGCCGACGACGCCGCCTACGTGGTGCTGCGCGACGGCAAGGAGCTGGCCCGGACGGCCGCGGGCCAGGAGTCGTTCCGCGACACCTCCGTCGAGGCGGGCGCCGACTACGCCTACCAGGTCGCCCCCGTGGTGCCCGAGGAGGGCCACCCCGACGCCAAGGTCTGGGGCATGAACGTCTCGGTCCCCGCCACCGGCACCCTCACGGGTCTGCGCGCGGAGGCGGCCCAGCAGGCCGGCGCCGCCGCGGCGGCCAAGACCACCACCCTCAGCTGGGTGGCGTTCATTCCCCAGAAGAAGATCGACGCCCCCAAGGCGGGCTGCGACTACGGCACGGGCTACCAGTTCGGCGGGGACGGCCGCACCAAGTTCGACTGGAAGTCGGGCAAGTACCGGGCCGCGCTGCACGCGACCGTGACCTGGAGCAGCAAGAAGGTCACCGGCAACAAGTCCGTCAAGCCGACCACCGTCTACAAGAAGTCGACCGGCAAGCAGGTCGCCAAGAAGACCGCGACGGACAAGCACATGTCCGCCAAGAAGCTGGGCTCCGGCACCAACAACGTGGACGTCCGGATGGTCATGCACGCGTCCAACCCGTTCTGCAAGGGGCTGGCCGGGGTCAAGGGCGCCATCAGCGGCGCCGCCACCGTCAACCTGACCAAGAGCGGCAACTGGACCATCCGCTCCGGCAAGCACCGCCTGATGCCGAACCACCACATCTACATCTACAACGGTGGCAAGGTCACCAACGTCTACACCCGCAAGTACGCGAACGTGTCCTGCCTGATCGGCTCGGCCCTGTGCCAGGAGGCCGACCTCACGGGACGCTACGGCAAGTTCTGACCGGGCCGCGGCGGCGTCGGCCGCAGCACAGGGAGCCCGCCGGCGCCGCGCCGGCGGGCTCCCCGCGTCCGCGCGGGGACGGGCGGGTCGGCCGGCCCCGGCTCAGCCTCCGCCGGACCCGTCGTCGTCGTCGCGTTCACCCTCCGCCTGCGACGGGGTGGGGTGCGGCGGGGACGGGCGGGTGTCGGGGTCGTCGTCGCGCTCGCCCTCGGCCTGGGACGGGGTGGGGGGCTCGCTCATGCTCATCGGATGCCTCCTGGTCGCGGGTCGGTGGCCGCGTCCGCCCACCGGGAGCGGGGCGCACCCGGTGCGGCAGCGCACACCGAGTACCCCGGACCGGGCCGGCGCACCCGGTGGTCCGCCGTGCGGCCGGATCACCGGATCAGGGGCGGCGGCGGGCCACATCACGGGCGGCGGCGGGCCACCGCCCGGGCCAGCGCGGTCCGCACGGCCGGCGGCGGGGGCTCGCCCTCGGACCCGGCACCGGCGGTGAGCGCCGCGGCGATGGTGTGCAGCTTGGTGTTGGACAGCTGGGACGCCTCGCGCAGGATGTGCCACGCCTCGTCGGACGTGCAGCCGTGGGTGGCCATGAGGATGCCGCGCGCCTGGTCGATGACCGGACGGGAGGCGATCGCCTGGCGCAGTTGTTCGACCTCCGCGCGGAGCACGTGCAGCTGCTCGGCGCGTTCCAGGGCGACCGCCGAGGTGGTCGGGGCGGGGTCGGGGTCCGGGACCGGGGTGCGCAGCGGGTCGGTGGTGTCCAGGCCGGCCAGTTCCAGGATGCGCCGCGGATGGCCGTTCCACCGGGTGGCGGTGACCGGCACGGACCGCCGGTGGGCGTGCGCGCGCAGCACGTCCAGGAAACGCAGCCCGGCCGTGTCCATGAAGTGCACGCCGCTCATGTCCAGGTCGATCCGGACGGTGCCGGCGGGCAGGGCGTCCAGCGTCTCGGCCAGGATCTCGGCGCAGCCCTCGACGAGCTCGCCGCGGGGGGTGAGCAGTGTGCCCTCGGCGTCGGTGCGCCCACCGATGACGAGGGTGTTGAGCCTGCCCGAGAGAGGGGGCGGGGTGGCCGCGGAGGTCATGTCACCGCCTTGTCGGTACTCGTGGTGGTCGTCGGCCCTTCGTCCTTCCGCGGGCGGAACCGGGCGGTAGGCTGCGCACGGTCCCGGCCGCACTGGGGTGCGCCTGCCCACCCTGCGGCCCGCTACACACCGGGCCCGGGAATGGCCGGGAGCCCGCGGGGCAGACGCACTGTGGTCCAGGAGTGTGGGGAGACGGACGTTGGGCACTCACCACCGGACGCCGTACGGGCCCGGCTCCGCGGCGCCCGGCCTGACGGTGTTCCCGCTGGACGGCCGCCGCGGTGTGCGCGCGGCCGGGGAGGTCGGGCTGGCCACCCGGACCGTCTGGGAAGGTGTGCTGGACCGGGCGGTGCGCGAGGGTGACGGCGTGTACTACCTGGAACTGTCCGACGTGACCTTCGTCGACGTGGCCGGCGCCGGTGCCCTCGTGGCCGCCGCCGGCCGGCTCGGCGACGGCCGGCGGTTCGTGGTGCACCGTCCACCGCCGGCGCTGCGACGGGTGCTCCAGACGTTCTGGCCGGACCTTCCGACGATCGAGGTGTCGATGTCATGAGTGCCGCGGCCGGACCCGGCGGGCTGCCCGCAGCCCCCGGCCCCTTCCTGCATCCCGCCCTCTTCTACCGGGACGAGGCCGAGTACCTCGACGGCACCGTGCCCTTCGTGCGCGAGGGCCTGGCCGCCGGTGAGCCGGTCGCGGTCGCCGTCCCCGGGGAGAATCTGGCGCTGATCCGGGACGCGCTCGGCGACGACGCGGCGGCGGTACGCCTGCTCGACATGCGGGAGGCGGGGCGCAACCCCGGCCGGATCATCCCCGGTGTGCTGCGCGCCTTCGCCGACGCCCAGCCGGACGCGCCGCGGGTGCGGATCGTCGGCGAGCCGGTCTGGGCCGGGCGGTCGGCGGCCGAGTACCCGGCCTGCGCCCAGCACGAGGCGCTCATCAACGCCGCCTTCCGGGGCCGTGCGGTGACCATCCTGTGCCCGTACGGCATCCGGACGCTGCCCGAGCGGATGCTGGCCGACGCCCACGCCACGCACCCGTCCGTCATCCCGGCTGGCGCCCGCACCGCCCGGACCAGCGCGGCGTACGCGCCCGACGAGGTCGTCGCCCGCTACAACGAGCCGCTGCCGCCGGTGGCGGACGCGCCCTCCTTCCCGTTCGTCGCCGAGACCCTGACCCGGGCCCGGCACGTGGCCGCCGACGAGGGCAGGCGGCTCGGGCTGACCGGCATGCGGCTGGAGGACCTGGCGCTCGCCACCGCCGAACTGACCACCAACAGCGTGGTGCACGGCGGTGGTTCGGGCGTGCTGCGGGTGTGGCCGGAGGGCGGCCGGGTGGTGTGCGAGGTGCGCGACGGAGGACGGTTCACCGATCCGCTCGCCGGACGCCGGCCCGCGAGCCGGGACCAGCGGGGCGGGCGCGGGCTGCTGATGGTGAATCTGATCGCCGACCTGGTGCGCCTGCACGCGGGGGAGGACGGCACCACGGTGCGGTGCTGGTTCACCCGGTGAGCACCGGGGCGGGCGGGCCCTCGTAGGGGCGGCTCGCGGAGTCCGACCGCCGCCGGGACCGAAAGGGCGTCAGGTCGCCAGCGGGTCCAGGACCAGCGGGGCGATCTTTCCCTCCAGCATGGCGCCGAGGCCCTGCACGGCGCAGACGTCCGGCCGTTCGGCGATGTGCACGGGCATGCCGGTCGCCTCGCGCAGCATGTGGTCGAAGCCGGGCAGCAGGGCGCTGCCGCCGACCATCATGATGCCGCGGTCGGCGAGGTCGGCCACCAGGTCGGGCGGGCAGTTGCGCAGGACCTTGCCGATGCCGTCGAGGACGGCGGTCAGCGGCGTCTGGATGGCGTGCCGCACCGCAGCGGTGTCGATCTTGACCGAGCGGGCCAGTCCGGTGGCGACGTCCCGGCCGTGGATCTCGGTGGAGTCCGGGCCCTCGGGGGTGAGGCCGGTGCCCGACAGCGCGAGCTGCAGCGGCCGCACGGACTGGCTGGGCAGCACCAGTTCGTGCTGGTGGCGCAGGTGCTGCACGATCGCGTGGTCCACCGCCTCGCCGCCCACCGGGACGCGTTCGGCGGTCACGATGGAGCCGAGGGAGAGCACCGCGACCTGGGTGGCGGCCGCCCCGCACACCATGATCATGGTCGCTTCGGGCCGCTCCACCGGCAGACCGCAGCCGACGGCGGCGGCGATGAGGGTGTCGACCAGTTCCACCCGGCGGGCGCCGAGGCCGACGAGGGTCTCGATCGCGGCGCGCTGCGCGAGCGGGTCGGAGTCGTGCGGGGTGCAGGCCGCGGCGCGCAGCCGGGGCTTGCGCCGCAGGGTGCGGCGGATCCTGTCGCCGAGCAGATGGCGCAGCATCCGCTGGGCCATCTCGATGTCCACGACGGTGCCGCCGGACACGGGCCGCACGACGCGGATGTAGTCGGGCGTACGGCCCGTCATCTTCTCCGCGAACTCGCCGACCGCGATGAGCGCGCCGGTCCTGGTGTTCACGGCGGCGGCGGACGGCTGGTCGACGACGAGTCCGGCGCCCTTGACGTAGACCCGGGTGCGGGCCGCACCGAGGTCGACGGCGAAGTGGCAGCGGCGCAACTGCTCCAGACTGGCGGTCACGGCAGATCCTCCCGAGTGCGGACCTCGTGGTCCGCCGGCCGACGGACCCCTGACCTCATCGTGCGCCGCCGCGGGGACGCCCGCCTGTCGGGGAGGGCCGGGCGGGGGGCCGCCGAACGGGGGCGGGACGCGGACGGCGCCGCCTCCCTGGGACGGGGGGACGGCGCCGCGGACCGGTTCCTTCCGGACGTCAGACCAGCAGGCCGACGAAGTGGACGAGGCCGGCGATGACGTGGGTGAGAAGGTCGTTCATGAGCGTGCTGTCTCCTTGCGGTGATGTCTTGAGTGGGACCTGTGCCGACCACGGTCTGCGGCCCGTCGGTCGCACACCGTGCGCGTGTCAACGGTGCGTGCCCCATGCACCCTTATGGGCGACGATCATCAGTTCCGGGGAACAGGTGATCGCTTGTTCGGTCGCTCTCCGCGCCGACGACCCCGCGCACCACGCCCAGCTCCACCAGGTCCTGCGGGCGCACGCGCAGCTGGTCGGCCGTCAGCTCCACCTCGGAACAGGGGCGTTTGAGGATGGCCGCCGCCATCTCCGGTGCGATCACCGAGAAGTAGCTGTCCGGTGTCGCCCAGGTGCGGCCGGGCGCGGCCAGGGCGAGGGCACCGCCGGAGCCGCCCTCGCCGATCACCAGCGTCGTGACCGGCGTGCGCGCGGCGGCCACCGCGTCGAACAGGTCGGCGATGGCCGCCCCCGCGCCCTGCCGCTCGGCCGCCGCGTCGTTCGCCGCACCCGGGGTGTCCACCAGGGTCAGCACCGGAATGCCGAGCCGGTCCGCCAGCCGCACCAGCCGGGCGGCGGTGCGGTACCCGGCCGGGCGGGTCGCCGTCCCGGTCTGCGCGGCGAAGGCGACCGTGCGTTCCCCGTGCGTGCCGAAGCCGCACAGCATCCCCTCCGGATCCGCGCCGCCGCTGCGGTCGCCGCCGATGGGCAGCCGGCCGGTGAGGTAGGCGTCCAGGTAGGCGGCGGCGCGCGGGCGTCGCGGGGACCGGGCGCGGCGCACCGCCTCCCAGCCGGTGGCGGGCAGCTCCGTCGCGCCGAGCGCGGGCGGCGGCGGTGCCGGCTCCGCGGACGGGCGGGTCAGCAGCCGCAGCCACCGCCCCAGGGTGTCCCGCAGCTCCTCCGGCCGGACCACCGCGTCCGCCGACCCCGCCGCGACCTGCGCCTCGGCCGTGTACGCGGCCGGATCGGCGTCCGGCGGCCGGACCCGGGAGCCGGCGAAGCCGACCTGGGCGCCGGGCAGCGCCAGCACCACGTCGGCGCCCGCCCCCAGGGTCGCCCAGCCGCCCCCGGTCGTCGGGTCGCGGAGCACCGCGATCTGCGGCAGCCCCGCCCGGCGGGTCAGCGCCGACGCGCGGGCGACGCGCTGGAGCTGGGTGAGCGCGAGCATGCCCTCCTGCATGCGGCTGCCGCCGGTGGCGACCAGTGACACCACCGGCAGCCGGTGCTCCCGGGCGTGGGCGTACGCCGCCACCAGCAGGTCGCCGGTGCGCTCGCCGAGGGAACCGCCGAGGAAGCCGAACTCGAACACGATCAGCACGGCCGGGGTGCCCGCCACCCGGGCGGTGCCGCAGACCACGGACTCCTGCTCGCCGGTGCGCTCGGCGGCGCGGGCCCGGGCGGCGCCGTAGCCAGGCCAGCCGAGCGGACCGTCGGGCGCGGACCCGCCCGCGGGGGCGGGGAGTTCGGTGAAGTCGTCGGTGAGCAGGGCGATCGCGGCGCGGGCCGGGAGGCGGTCAGGCATGGCCCAGCGCCCGCTTCATGATCTTCCCCATGTCGTTGCGGGGCAGCGCGTCGAGGTGATGGAGGACCCGCGGGCGCTTGTGCGGGGCCAGGCGGCGGGCCACGTGATCGGCCAGCTCCGGCAGCCTGGGCGGGGACTTCGGGTCGGCCGGCACCACCCACGCCACGATCCGCTCGCCCAGGTCCGCGTCCGGTTCCCCGGTCACCGCCGCCTCCCGCACCCCCGGGTGCTCCAGCAGCGCGTTCTCGATCTCACCGGCGCCGATCTTGTAGCCGCCGCTCTTGATCAGGTCGGTGGCCTTGCGGCCGACGATCCGCACCGACCCGTCGTCCTCGCGCACCGCCATGTCGCCGGTGCGGAACCAGCCGTCGGCGGTGAAGGCGGCGGCCGTCGCGTCCGGCCGGTTGAGGTACTCCGTGAACAGGTTCGGCCCGCGCACCTGGATCTCGCCGACCGTCTCCCCGTCGTGGGCCGTCACCGGTGAGCCGTCCTCCTCCACCAGCCGCAGCTCCACCCCCGGCAGCGGCACGCCCACGGTGCCGGGGCGGGAGGCGTGGTCGGCGCGGACACTGGTGTTCATCAGCGTCTCCGTCATGCCGTACCGCTCGATCACCCGGCGCCCGGTGGCCGCGGTGATCCGCTCGTGGTCGTGCAGCGGCAGCGCGGCGGAGCCCGACACCAGCAGCCGGGCCCCGGCGAGCGCCCGCGCCAGCTCCGGGTCGCCGGGCAGCGACTCCGCGATGCGGTGGTACATCGTCGGCACCCCGAACAGCATGGTCGCCCCGCGGGCCAGCTCACGGGCCACGCCCTCGGGGGTGAACCGGCCGAGGTGGCGCAGGGAGCCGCCGCGCCGCAGCGGGCCCAGCACCCCCAGCACCAGACCGTGCACATGGAACAGGGGCAGGCCGTGCACCAGCACGTCGTCCCCGGTCCACTGCCAGGCGTCGGCCAGCGCGTCCAGGGTCGCGGCGAGCGCGCGGCGCGGGATCACGGCGCCCTTGGGCGGGCCGGTGGTGCCGGAGGTGTAGACGACCAGGGCCGGGTCCTCGCCGCCGGCGGGGTCCTCGGCGGGGCCGCCGTCCGGGGCGCGGTCCGCGGGGTCGGCGGTACGCCGGGGCAGCTCCCGCAGCGGGCCCGGCAGTTCGGTGTCCGCCGGGGCGAACACCAGGTCGGGGGCGCTGTCGGACAGGAAGTGGCCGAGTTCCCGCTCACCCGACCGGGGGTTCAGCGGCACCACGGCGGCCCCGGCCCGCAGCGCCCCGACGACCGCGACCGCGGTCGCCGGCTCGGGCGTGGCCCACACGGCGACCCGCCGCGCCGTCCGCAGCCCGGCGGCGACGGCGGCACTCGCCGCGGCGAGCTCCCCGTACGTCAGCGAGTGGGCCCCGAACCGCAGGGCGGGCCGGCCGGCCGGGCCGTCGGTCAGGGCGGGGAAAAGACTGGACACGCGTCGGACTCCTCGGGTCGGTGACCGGTGACGGGCGGTACCGGTGATTCTGGCGGTGCCGCAGGGGTCCCTGCCCAAGGGGGGTGCCCCGCACCCGGGCGCACGGCCGGATCCGGGCCGGGTGGCTACATGTGGACGAGGATCTTGACCTCCTCGTCCTTGTGGTCCACGAGCCGGCGCAGGCCCTCCGCCTCCAGGTCCTCGACGGCGATGCGGCGGGTGATGAAGGGACTGAGGTCGATCCTGCCCTCCTGCACCATGCGGATCACCGACGGGTGGTCGTTCGCGTACCCCATGCTGCCCTGCACCAGGGTCTCCTTGAACAGCAGCGACATCGCGTCCAGGGTGGGGTTCGACCCGTACAGGGCGACGACCTGGAGCATCCCGCCGATCTTCAGCGCGTGCAGCAGGGTGTCGAGGACGGGCTGGACGCCCGCGCACTCGAAGGCGACGTCGGCGCCCTTGCCGCCGGTGATCTCCAGGGTGCGGGCGGCGACGTCATCCTGGCCGGGGTCGAGGACGTGGTCGGCGACCCCGGAGTCCTTCGCCTTCTGCTTGCGCTGCCCGCTCATCTCGCTGACGATCACCGTCGCGCCGAGGGCCTTCAGCACGGCCGCGGTGAACAGGCCGATCGGTCCGGCGCCGCCGACCAGGGCCACGTCGCCCTCGCGGGCGCCGGACAGGCGGACGGCGTGCGCGGACACGCTCAGCGGCTCGATCAGGGCCGCCTGGTCCAGCGGCAGGTCACCGACGGGGTGCACGAACCGTCGCTCGACGACCATGTGCTCGGACAGGCCGCCCCCGCCGCCGGAGAGGCCGATGAAGCCCAGCTTGGCGCAGATGTTGTAGCGGCCCTCTCGGCAGGCGAAGCACTCACCGCAGACCAGCAGCGGCTCCACCACGACCGAGTCGCCGGGCGCCAGGCCCTCGACGCCGTCACCGATCTCCTCGACGACGCCGGAGAACTCGTGTCCGAACACCAGCGGCGGCTCCTCCCCGGAGAGCGGGTGGGGGTTGCCCTCCGTGGGCATCGGGCTGACCGGTCCGCCGAAGTAGACGTGCAGGTCGGAACCGCAGAGCCCGGTCCACGCGGGGGCGACCTTCACCGTCCCGGGCCGGACCTCGGGCTCCGGGATGTCGTCGAGCCGGATGTCTTCCTTGCCGTAGTAGCGCGCGGCCTTCATGGGATGCCCCTTCCGTGGGCCGGACGGCACACCGGAACGGCACCGGCGCACCGCTGCCGGCCCCGGGTACCCGCCTGCCGTCCCGCGAAGCGGCGGCGGGAGGGGCGGCGGCGCCGGGGTTGCTAGCCTGCCTGGTCGATCACCCGTCCGACCGTCCTCTCACCCGCCCCGGGAGGCCGCCGTGCCCCGAGTCGCCCTCGTGACGTGCCGGCCCCGTGCCGGGATCGCCGAGGACCGGGACCTGCCGGTCCTGGTGCGGGCGCTGGAGGAAGCCGGCGCCCGGGCGTCCGCCGTGCCGTGGGACGACCCGGCGGTGGACTGGGCCGGGTTCGACCTGGCCGTGATCCGCTCCACCTGGGACTACACCTGGCGGGCCGCCGAGTTCACGGCGTGGGCCGAGCGCTGCGGCGCCGCCACCCGGCTGGCCAACCCGGCGGACGTGGTGCGCTGGAACACCGACAAGCGCTACCTCGGCGACCTGGCCGCCGCCGGGGTGCCCGTCGTCCCGACCCGCTACCTCGCCCCCGGGGACCCGCCCGCCCTGCCGGACGGGTACGAGTACGTCGTCAAGCCCGCCTCCGGCGCGGGCGCCCGGCTCGCCGCCCGCTACACCCCCGACGAGCACGACCGGGCCGCGGAGCACCTGCGCCGGATGCACGCCGACGGGTACACCGCGATGGTGCAGCCCTACGTCACCGCGATCGACCGGGCCGGCGAGCGGGCGCTGGTGTTCATCGGCGGGCGCCTGCTGCACGCCTCCCGCAAGGACGCGGTCCTCGGCCGGGGCACCCCCTACGACGCCCCGAGGACCGCGCACCCCCGGCCCGTTCCCTGGACGCCGGGCGCGGACGAGGTCGCCGTCGCCGAGCGGGCGCTGGCCGCCGTGCCGGGCGCGCCGGAGCTGCTCTACGCGCGCGTCGACCTGGTGGACGGGGAGGACGGACGGCCGCGGGTGATGGAACTGGAGCTCGTGGAGCCCAACCTGTTCCTGTGGCTGCACCCCGACTCGCTGGCCGCCGTGACGGCCGCGGTCATCGCGGCCGCGGCTCGGTGACCGCCGTCCGCTGGAGCAGGCCCCAGGTGAACTCCGCGACCACGTCCCGGGGGCTGCCCGCCGGGTCCGGGGCGGTGAAGGCCAGGCCCCAGCGGGTGGGGGCCGAGCCCTGGAGGGGGCGGGCCGGCGCGAAGGCCCGGGCGGCCTCGTCGACCGTGCAGGACCACGGGGTGAGGTCGGCCACCGTGCGCAGGACGGGCGGCGGCGCGCCCGGCGCCCGCACCAGCCACTCGGTCCAGACCCCGCCGCCCGGCGCGGTCAGCACCTCGAAGCGCAGGTCCGGCCAGAGCGGCAGCGGCCACTGCCACGCCTCGCAGTCCAGGTCGCCGATGCGGCGCGCGGTCCGGGACTCCGGGGCGCCCAGGACGGAACGGTAGCGGGCGAGGGCCGGAAGGGGCCGCGGGGAGCGGAGCATCGCCTGCCAGCGCTTGTTGGCCTCCCGCATGTCGGCGAGGGAGGCGCCCAGTTCCCGCCGGGCGTCCTCCACCGGCCCGGGGTTGTGGTCGGCCATCCGGCGCAGCAGGACGAGCTGGAAGTCCAGCGGGGTGAACGGGCTAGCGGGGCGTTTTCCGGTCGGCACGCGCCCCATCGTCGCGCATCGGGTACTCCCCGGGGAGCCGCCCGTCCGGGAGGAACAGCACCGAGTTGACGTAGCGGGGGCCCCGCAGCGGGCCGGAGGGCAGGACCCGGCGGAGCAGACCCCGGGTGGCGACGTGGCAGGCTTCCGCCTGGTGCGCCTCCAGCGGGAAGCGGGACAGCGGGATCCAGTCGCCGGCCGGCAGCACCCAGCCGTCGTAGCCCAGCAGGGACAGGTAGGTGACGACCGGGGCGACGGGCTGGATACGGGCCTCCAGCTCCACGAACAGGGCGGGCCGGTCGCGGGCCAGCACACCGGTCGCGCCGCGCAGCACCGCCGGCTCGTTGCCGTCCACGTCGATCTTGACGAAGCCGACGTCCTTCAGCCCCAGGTCGTCCAGGGCGACGCAGGTGACGTCGAGGACGTCGTCGTGGATGTCCCGGCGCACCAGGGACGACACGCCCCGCTCGCCCCGGTCGCCGGAGGGCAGCCACAACTGCGCGATGCCGGGCCGGTCGGAGGCCGCCGCGCGCACCACCCGCACGTTCGGCGGGGCGGTGGCGGCGAGCAGCCGGGCCAGGCGGGGGACCGGTTCGACGGTCACCACGCGGCGGGCCCGGCCGGCCAGGCGGTGCGTCCACGGGCCGTACCAGCCGCCCACGTCGACCGCCGTGCCGCAGTCCGGCGGGCACAGGTCGGACAGCCGGGCCAGCTCCGGTTCGAAGCGCGGGTAGACCGCCCGGGCCGCCGCGGCCACCACCCGGTCGGGCAGGAAGCCCGCCAGCCGGGCGGCCGCCGTGCGCTCGCTCACGGGGTGGCCCCCGGCCGGTCACCGGTGCCGTCGCCCGGCCCGCCGTCGTCGCCGGCCGCCGGGACGCGGGTCAGCAGCAGCCGCTCGTGCTCCTGGGCCGACACCTGCTCCCCGGAGGACGGCAGCAGCTGCGGAATCCCGTCGACGATCGGGTAACGGCGGCGCAGCCGCGGGTTGTACAGCGCCTCCTCGTCGTCCGCGCCGGCGAGCAGGTCCAGCGGACCCTTGTCGAGCGGACAGGCGAGGATCCTCAGCAGCGGGTCGTCGGCTTTCACGGTGGGGTCAACTCCTCGGCGGCGGTGGGGGACTGCGGAGCGGTGTCGTGTTTGGGCATGGCGAGCAGCACGGCGACGGCGAGCACCGTGCCCGCGACGCGCAGGGTCAGCCGGAGCGGCTCGTCGGGCAGTTCCTCGCCGAACGACAGCGTGCCCAGCACGGCGGTGAACAGGCAGGTGACGGTCGTGCACACCGGCACGATCAGCGAGGCCCGGCAGCGCTGGAGCGCCGCCTGCGACATCACCAGACCGAACACCCCGGTGAACAGCAGGAGATACGGGTACGGGGAGCGCAGCAGGTCCAGTACCGCGCCGCCGATCCCGCTCGTGGTCAGGTGGCTCGACACCCCCTTGATGGCCAGCGAGCTGACGCCGTAGAGCAGGCCCACGGCCACGCCGTACTCCACGCCCGTGGTCGGCAGCCGGTGCCGGTGCCGGGCGTTGCGCTCGGCCGAGCCGTACAGCCACATCCCGGCCGCCAGCGCCGGCACGCACACCAGCAGGATCAGCGGGTACGGCGCCTGACGGCCGACGGTGTCGGCGCCCGCGCCGCCCTCGCGCAGCGACAGCACGACCATCAGCAGCGCCAGCAGGATGGCGCCCAGCGCGTACCGCTCCCGGCCGCTGGTCTCCTCGCCCAGCAGCCGCGCGGACAGCAGCACCAGCAGCACCAGGCCGGAGACGAAGATGCCCTGCGCGGCGGCGATCGGCAGGGTCCGGTACACCGCGAGCTGGGCCGCGAACCCGGCCGCGAGCGCCAGCGAGCCGCCGATCCACAGCGGGCTGCCGAGCACCAGGCGCAGCAGCCGGGCGGGCCGCCGGACGGACACCTCCGGCAGGGCGCCCAGGGCCCGCTTCTCCAGCACGAAGCCCGCGCTGTACAGCACGTTCGCCAACAGGGCCGCGACCACTCCCCACCACATGGCCCCCCGCCCCCCTCATGTCCGTCGTGCGTGCAGCAGCAGGATCGAGGCGAGGGGCGGCCGGGCGCACGCCAGCCGGTCCAGGGCGCGCAGCGGCCGCGGCACGCCGTGGAAGGGGGCGCCCCGCAGTTCCACGACGGTGAAGCCGGACGCGGTGACGAACTCCCGCAGCGCGCGGGCGGTGCACAGCCGCAGGTGGCCCACCACCTCGCTGCCCGGCCGGCCGTGGATGCCGCGCAGGCTGACCTCGGAGAACACCGGCTGCACCCCGGCCAGCAGCAGCGCCCGGTTGTACCAGGCGGCCAGATTCGGCGTGGACAGCATCAGATGGCCGCCGGGGCGCAGGACCCGGCGGATCTCGTCCAGGGCCGCGTCCGGGTCGACGAGGTGTTCGAGGACCTCGCTGAACAGCACCGCGTCGGCCGACGCGGCGGCGAACGGCAGCCCGCCGCCGGTGAGTTCGCCGCGCACCGCGTACGCCAGCCGGGTGCGGGCGCGGGACAGCGCGTCCTGGGACCAGTCCACACCGACGATGCGGTGCCCGCGCAGCAGCGGGGCGGCGGTGGCCGCGGCCGTGCCGTCCCCGCAGCCGATGTCGAGGATCGTCCGCGCGCCGCCGTCGCCCGTGCCCGCCGGGCCGAGCGCCCGGGCCAGCATGCGGGCCTGGCGGAGGCTGCGGGACGGGCCGGAGGCCACCGGCACGGCCGGGTTCTCGTAGAAGTCGCGCAGGTCGCGCGGCGGGTGGGCGGTGGTGGTCACGGCGTCGCCTCCGTGGCGTGCAGGTAGTGCGTGAACAGGTCCCGCAGGCGCGCCCCGTCGCCGTGGCCGAGCAGCGTGCGGGACCAGCGCAGCGACAGGTGCAGCCGGCCGGCCGTGGACGCGGTGGTGAAGGTCAGGCCGCGGGGCATCCGGGCCGGCGCGGAGAACCACACGGCGTGCGCGCGGCCCGCCTCCTCGCCGAAGTCCAGCGGGTAGGGGATCCGGCCGATGTTGCTGAGCAGGGTGGTCGACGTCCACGGTGCCGCCGTGCGCCGCAGGGCCCGGGTGAGGGCCGCCCGGCAGCCCACCGGGGCCCACGGAGCGGTGAGCAGGGCGGCGCCGTGCCCCAGCTGGGGCCGGGGCAGCGCCTTGAGGGCGCGGGTCCGGCGGGCGGTGCGGTGCAGCAGCTCGGGCAGCCGGTCCGGGTCGACCTCCTCGGGGGAGAAGGGGACCTCGACGAGCCGGGTGCCGTTGCCGATGGGCATGCCGGCGTCCCGGGGGCGGTCGTCCACCGGCATGGTGATGCGCAGCGGGCGGGGCCGGGCGCCGTGCTCGCGGTTCCAGTGCGCGAGGGTGAGCGCGGTCGCGGCCATCAGCTGGTCGTTGACCGTGTAGGGGACACCCTTGGGCCGGTGCGGCAGCGCCAGTTCGGTCACCAGCAGCCCGTTGCCCGTGGCGGACCCGGGCCGCCCGGCGGCCACCCGGGCGGGCGGCGCCCAGTGGGACGGGGTGTCGGGCGGCGGCTGCGGCTCCTCGGCCGGCCGCACGGGCGGGGCGGCCGGGGCGTTGTCCCGGCCGCCGTACAGCTCGGCGGCGGTGGCCACGATCCGCAGGCAGGCGGGACCGTCCAGGGCGGTGTGGTTGAGGGTGAGGACCAGCGCGGTGCCGCCCGGCGGCGGGCCGGGGGAGGCCCCGGGCCCGGTGCCGGCCGGGCCGCCGGAGCGGGCCGCGCCGGGGACCATCTCCAGCCGGACCGGCGGCGACGCCGTGAGCGGGGGCGCATGGGTGAGCGCGCGGGTGCGGGCGTCCCGGAGGGAGGCGGCGCCCGGGGGCGCGAAGGTCACCACCTCCACGTCCGGGCCCTCGGTCAGCTCCCATTCGTAGCGCCGCCGGTACCAGGGGCCGCGGGCCTCGCGCATCAGGATGCGCGGGTGCCGGAGCAGCGCCTCGGTGAAGGACTTGCGCAGGCGGTCCGGGTCCAGCCGGCCGGGCAGGTGCACCTCGATGTGGACGGTCTCCGGCTCCGCCTCCTGGGCGCAGTGCCGGGAGACCTCGTCCACCACCGGGAAGGGGATGCGCGGGGGTGCGGTCATCCGGGCTCCCCCTTCCCGGTGCCGTCCGTCCGGCCGGGCGCCGGTGGCGGGGGCGGGGGCGGCGGGGCCGACGCCGGTACGGGCGGCAGGACCGCCGTGGTCCCCGGCTCCTCCTCCGCGGTCCCCGGCTCCTCCTCGCGGGGGCCGTCGGATTCCCGCCCGGCCGCGCGGCCGGACGCCTCACCGATGCCCACCAGGGCCGCGAACAGGCCGGTCAGGGCGAGCAGTTGCGCGAGGTGGCCGAAGGCCCCGCCGCCCGCGCGCACCGGTTCGCCGGCCCCGAGGGCCGCGACCACGCCCGCCGCAGCCAGGGAGGCGAACGCGACCGGCGCCAGCAGGGTGTGCCGCCGCGCCGCGATCAGCGCCAGCGCCGGGACCAGCAGCGCCCACCAGCCGGCGACGACCACGCCGACCAGGGTCAGCGCCACCGCGCCCAGCCACAGCCCGGGCTGCGGGGGAACGGGCTGCGGCGCGTCCGGGTTCTCCGCCCTGCGGCGCCACAGGACCAGCCCGATCAGCAGCACGATGCCCGCCCCGCTGCCGATCAGCGCCGCGTCGTAGGCGGTGGCCGGGCCGTAGGACAGCTCCACCGTGCCGCCGGCGCCCGCCGGGATCCGCCAGCCCTGCTGCCAGCCGTCCAGCCGCACCGGGGTGAGCTCCTCACCGTCGAGGGTGGCCGTCCAGCCCTTGTTGTAGTTCTCGTACGTCGTCAGGTACGAGGCCGCGCCCGAACCGACGGTCACCGTCCGCCGGTCGCCGAGCCAGTCCCGGATCTCCAGGTCCCGGCCGGACGTGGCGGCCTGCTCGGCCGTGCCCCGGGTGAGGGTGACGTCGGTCAGCACCAGCGGGCCGGCGTCCCCGCCCTCCAGCCGGTGCTTGCCGGCGGACAGCTCCAGTCCGGGGGCGGCCTCGCCGTCCTGGCAGAGCGTCACGTCGACCTGCCGCCGCTCGGTGAGGTCGCGCACGGTGCCCCGCACGGCCGTCTCGTACAGCCGGTCGTCGACGGCCACCACGGGGCCCTTGCCGCACTCCAGGGAGAACGCGCGGTTCCCGGAGGGCTGTTCGGTGCGGTATTCGTCGTCGAGATCCGGGAGGTACGCCTCGGTCAGGCCGACCGGCAGCTGCAGGTCGTCGTCGACGACCGGGTTGTGCAGGGTCAGCGGGGCGGCCCGGGTGATGGTGATGTCCAGCCGGTCGGTGGTGATCGGCGGGAAGCGGACCATGCCGGTCTCGTCGACGGACGCGATCGCCGCACCGTCCGGGGAGCTGATGTGCACCTCGGCGGCGCGCGCGGACAGGCCCCCGGCCGGCGGCAGCACCAGCTCGCGGATCTCCTGCCGGCCGGTCCAGCTCAGGTGGATGGTGGGCCGGTCGCCCGCGATCCACGCAGTGGTCAGGTCACCGTCGGTGAGGTTGCGCGCCGACAGTCCGGCGCCCAGGCGCGCGGTGGAGTCCGCGGTGGCCAGGACGCGCCGGCGCTGCTCCGGCGCCACCTCGTACAGCAGCCGGTCCAGTGCCTCGCCGGGTATCGCCACCGCCTTCGCGGACACCTCGTAGGTGCCCGCCGTGCCCGTGGTGAAGGCCCGGTGCAGGCCCGATTCGCCGGCCGCGAGGGACATCCCGGTCGGGTCGGCTGCCCGGTGCAGCGACACCATCTGGACCGGGGAGGTGGACCGCTCCGCGTCCTGGGGCAGCCGCAGCATCCGGGTCACCTGCACGTCGGGCAGGTCGACCTCGGCGAAGCCCGCGCCGGTCAGGCCGGGACGTTCGGCGGTGGCGTCGACGATGGTGAGTTTCATCCACGACGTCCCGCCCTCGGGCGCCTTCACCCGCTGCTTCTTGCCGTTGGCCTTGAGGAAGGAGGTGGCCGAGCCCTTCTCCGTCTCCACCCGCACCCGGGTGGGCGCCGCCCGCACGCCGTCCTGCGGCAGCGGCAGCAGGCCGATGGAGTCCGGCATGGGGTAGTCGCCCTCGAAGCCGATCCGCAGCCACTGCCCCTCGGGCGACTCGACGGAGCCCTCCGCCCACGCGGTGTCCGGGTTGCCGTCGAACGCGTGCACCGGGTCGTACTGCGGCAGGTGGAACAGCCAGTTGCCGTACGAGGACGCCGTCACCGAGCGGGCGCCGCGCAGTTCGGCCACCGTCTGGTGCTCCAGCCCCTCGAACGGCAGGATCTGGCGCGGGCGTTCGCCCGGGTCCTGGTCGGCGTCGGGCGCGTTGCGTTCGTCGCGGGTGTATGTGTACGACGTGTTGGCGTTGAGCAGGCCGAACCGGGTGTCCGCGTACCGCATGCCGTCGCCGGTCACCTGCAGCGGCGCGGTGCCCAGGCCCGGGTGCCGGTCGCCGGTCAGCACCGCGGGCCGGCCGCGCAGCGCGCCGGCCACCGGCAGCAGCGCCTCCGGGCCGCCGGAGACCACGGCGGTGTGGGCGACGGGCGCGAGCCCCGCCTGACCCGGCCGCGGCACGTCCTCACCCGCCGGACGGTAGATCTCCACCGCCCGGTGCCGCGGGTACAGGCCCTCGACCGCGAGCGGGGCGCCCTGCGGGATGACCCCGCCGGTCATCACCGGGCCGAGCCCCTTGACCCGCTCGTACCCGGACTGCTCCAGGGTGCGCTTGACGGTCGCGGTCGGCACCTGGCCGATCTGGTCGGGGTCGAGGTCGTTGCGGACCACCACGTAGAAGATGCCCGCCCGGCTCAGGTGGTCGGCCAGGCCCGGTACCTGCGAGCCGGTCAGCAGGGCCTGCTCGACGGCGTCCATGGCCCGCCGGTTGCCGGGGGTGCCGAACGGGACGTAGTCGCGCTGCGCCCAGCGGGACTTCGCGGTCACGTCCAGCGGCTGGTCGATGGTCGAGCCCCAGGTGTGGATGCCGTGGGCGGTCGCCGGGACGACCAGGGCGCGGGAGTCGGGGGAGTACTTCTTCAGCCAGTCGGCCGTCGCGTGCCAGTACTTCGGGATCTCCTGGAACGAACCGGGGCTCAGGATCGAGCCGTTGAGGTACGGGAACACCAGCCCGGGCAGCACCAGGACCGCGGCGGCCAGCGGCGCGAAGCGGCGGCCGCGCACCGGGCGGCGGGCGCTGCGCGACGCGGCGGCGGCACCCACCAGGTGGGCCAGTCCGAGCACCAGCGCCAGCGCGAGCCCGGTCTGGAACTTGTAGATGTTGCGGAACGGCGAGAGCCAGCCGTCCAGCCAGTCCTGCACCACACCGTGGAAGGGCGCGCCGGACGCGCCGCCGTACCCGGCGAGCAGCACCAGCGCCGTCACCAGCACGGTCAGTACCAGCCAGCGCCGTTCGGGCATGTCCCGCCGGGCCAGGCCCGCCAGGCCCAGTCCGGCGGCGAGCGCGGAACAGACGATGACGAGCACCGAGGAGGCGACGGTCCAGCCGGCCGGCAGCCACGCCTCACCGAGGTGCAGGTAGGCGACCCAGTTGCCGCCGCCACGCAGCGCCTCCGTCGCCGACATGGTGTCGGTGGTGGTGCGCGCGGTCTCGATGAAGGGCAGGAAGTTCTCGCCGTAGACGCCGAGCAGCAGCAGCGGGATCCACCACCACGCCGTCGCCACGATCATCGCGGGCGTCCACCAGGCGATCAGCTTGCGCCGGCGGGGCCCCGCCGGGCGGGACAGCAGGTACAGGCCCACCGGCAGCAGCGAGGCCAGCGTGGAGGCCGCGTTGACCCCGCCCATGAACGGCACGATCAGCGCCGAGCGCAGCGCCGCCACCCTCGCCGTGTACCGCTCGTCGGCCAGCGGCAGCAGTACCCACGGCAGGAACGCGCCGGGCAGCGCGGCGGCCGACGTGGAGCCGATGACGGCGGTGAACACCGGCCACGTCGCGTAGGCGGTGGCCGCCAGGAGCCGGGAGGCGCCGCTGCCCACGCGGAGCCGTTCCGCCAGACGCAGGGCGCCCCAGAAGGCGACCGCCACGATCAGCGACATCCACAGCCGCTCCGCCAGCCACACCGGCAGGTTCACCAGGTCGGCCAGCCAGTGGAACGGCAGCATCGGCCAGGCGTAGCCGATGTACTGGTCCTGGATGCCGCCGAACGCGTTCTGGTCGTGCCACAACTGGCCCAGGTCGGAGAAGAACCGCCGCGGGGCGACCGTCACGCCCAGCTTGGTGTCGAAGGTCTGCCGGCCGGGCTGCACCGCCAGGAGGAGGACGAACACCACCGCCCAGAAGCCCAGCAGCCAGCGGCGCGACCGCGGGCCCTCGGGAGGGCCCGCGGTGGCCGCGCGCGTCGGGACGGCTGCCGGAGGGGGAGCCTGGACCGTGGTCGTCATTCGGGACACCGCCGGAGGATGAGAAGGAGGTTCCAGGTAGCGAACTCGCGCAGACCGGGCACGGTGACCACGGCCCGGGTGAGGAACGGCCAGTAGCGGGACCGCGCCGCGACGACCGTGACGTCGTCGCGGGCGCGCACCAGCCGCAGGGTGGTGCCGATGTGCACGCGGAACAGGTTCTCGCCGAGCCGGTGCTTGGCGTCCCTGCCGGTGCGGCGCTCGTAGCGGGCGCGGGCCCGTCCGGCGCCGAGGTAGTGCCAGGGGGCCCACTCGTGGCCGCCCCACGGGGACAGCCAGTTGGTGAAGGAGACGTAGATCAGCCCGCCGGGCCGGGTGACCCGGACCAGTTCACTGAGGAAGGTCTGCGGATCGGCCACGTGCTCCAGCACGTTGGAGGAGAAGGTGACGTCCGCGGCGCCCTCGCACAGCGGCAGCAGATAGCCGTCGGCGATCACGGTCCCCTCGGGCGGCTTCTCCGCCAGCTCCCGCGCGTCGGGCTCGAAGAGGTAGGCGTGCGCGCCCCGGGCGCGGAACTCCTGGGTGAAGTGTCCGCTGCCGCCGCCGACGTCCACCACGACCCGGCCCGCCACCGGGCCGTCGTACGCCTCGACCTGGTCGGCGGCGTCCCGGGCGAGCAGGGCGTAGCAGGCGTCGGGGTCGTCCTGCTCGCGCAGGAAGGCGCGGAAGAGGGCGAGGGAGCGGCGTATCGAGGGGTCCTTCGGCCCTCTGTCACTCATGGCTGCCAGCTCCGCACCGCCTCGGTGGCGACCGCGCGGAACTGCCGGACCGTGCGGTCCCAGCGGAACCGGGCGGCGTGGTCCCGGGCCGCCTCGCCCATGCGTTCCCGGCGGGCCCCGGACAGCGCCAGAGTGCACCAGGCGGCCGCGAACGAGGACTCGCCGCAGGCCAGGACGCCCGTCTCGCCGTCCACCACGGAGTCCCGCAGGCCGGGGACGTCGAAGGCGACGGCCGGGGTGCGGCGGGCGGCGGCCTCGGTGACCACCAGGCCCCACCCCTCCACGGCGGACGGGTGCAGCAGGAGCCAGGCCGCGCACAGCAGCCGGTGCTTCTCCGCCTCGGAGACGTGTCCGGTGAACTCGACGCCCGGTCCGGCCAGGCGCTCCAGGCGTTCCCGTTCCGGTCCGTCGCCGACGATCACCAGCCGGCCGCCGGTGACCGGGCGGACCCGTTCCCACAGCCGCAGCAGCAGGTCGATGCGCTTGTACTCGACCAGCCGGCCCACCGCCACGAACAGCGGTTCGGCGGAGCGCGCCGTCCGCGGACCGGGCTCCTCCACCCCGTTGTGGACGACCCGGATGCGGTCGCGCCGTACCCCGATCCCGCGCAGGGCCTGCGCGGTCGACGGGGAGACGGCGACCAGCAGGCCGCGCTGCCGCGCTCCGGTGAGGGCCCAGTGCTCCAGGCGCCGGCCGAGGCGGGCGGCCGGGGCCAGCGGGCCGCCGAAGCGCATCGCCCACAGGTCGGTGTGCACGTGGTTGACCAGGCACAAGGTGGGTCCGCGGTGCCACAGCGGGGCCAGGTAGGGCATGCCGTTGCACACCTCGACGAGCAGGTCGCAGTCGCCGACCTGGCGGGTGAAGGCGGAGCGGGCGCGCAGGTAGTGGCCGTAGGCGCCGCCCGCGGACACCACGCGGTAGTCGCGGAAGGAGGCCGGCCCTCCGCACAGCAGGGTGACCTGGTGGCCGAGCCGGGTCAGGCCGTCGGCCAGGCGGTCCACCAGCAGTTCGGAGCCGCCGGCCGAGGGGTTGGCCAGGTCGCGGTGGGCGAGGAAGACGATCCGGCGGGGCTGTGGGGGGAGCGCCGGAGGGTGCGGCGCCGCGACCGGCGACGCGGTGCGCGCGGGGTCCGCCGGCCCGGCCGGGGCCGGGAGCGGCGGGTGGGACGGCACGTGCTGGGGCATCGGTGCTCCAACTCGTCTCGGGGTGCGGAACTCTGCGTGGGGAACGCGGGACGCGGTGCGAGGGGGGTGGAACGCGGCGAGCTGCGCCAGGGGTGGGGTGGATGAGGTCGGCGGCACGGGTGGTGCGGTCGGTGAGGGTCGGGATCCGGTCCGGAGAGGTCCCGTGAGGGCTCTGCCCGGACCGGCCGGGACGGGGGGTGTGGGCGTGCAGTGCTTGGGTGGAGTTGGACAGTTTTCGCCCACTCGTCCGCCAGGGCTACTCACCGATGTGACAATTTCCGGCTTTGTTGAAGCTGACGCCATGTCATTTCGTGAGCACCGGCTGGGGCGAATCGGTCGTACCGGTCGAATCGGGCCGGTCCTCTTCCTTTCGCCCACGGGCCACCAGGAGCCCGCCGGCGAGCGCCAGCACCGAACCGGCCACCACCGCGACGAGCGGCAGCGTCTCGCCCACCATCCGCAACTGGCCGCTGTCCCGCTTCGCCTGCCGGACCGCCTCGCGCTGCGTGGCGGTGGTGAAGGAGATCTTGTCGGCGTCCAGCAGCACCGCCGCGTCCGTGTCCGCGCCCGGCGCCCGCAGGGTGCGCTTCGGCCCGGTCTGCGCGTAGATCACCCGGCCGGTGCGCTGGTCGACGACCAGTTCCACGCCGTGGTTGGCGTACCACTCCTCGGCCAGCACCTGCGGCCGGCCCGGCCGGTCGACGATGCTGCCCGGCACCAGGCGCGTGCCGGCCTTGGTCGGCGGCACCGAACCGGTGAACCGGTAGCCGGTGTAACCCTGCACCTTCTTCGTGCCCCGGTACGTCAGCACGACGGTGTCCCCGAGCGTGTTGTCCCACCACTGGTAGGAGCGTTTCTGCACGTCGAAGGGGAACTTCAGGTACGCCTCGCCCTCGATGCGGGGCGTCTCGCCGCAGCAGTGCACCGGCTTGGTCGTCCGGCGGTCCAGCACCCAGCGGTGCGGGTTGAAGTCCAGCGCGTCGTGCGGGTCCGCGGCGGGCAGCGACTCGTCCGTGTCGACCGTGGTGATCACGTCCCACACGGCGTTTCCGCTGCGCTCGCTCGCCTCGACGTCGCCGCGCACCCGCTGGGTGACGGTGATCCGCTGGTCCGGCACGGTCTCGATCTTCCCGGTGTCGAACACGCTGCCACGGCCGGTGTAGACCGCGGTGGTGTCGATGTCGACCGGGTTCACCGCGGCACGGGGCTTCACGTACCAGGCCAGCAAGGGCGCCAGCACCAGCAGGAACGTGCCGAGACCCAGCAGGATCAGGGAAAACGGGGAAGCTGTACGACGCATCCGGGCACTCCAGGGGCTTGGGACGGTGCGACGCCGACGGGCGGCACCGTGGGCATGAGCGCATGCGAGAGGGCTGGTCCACCCGACACCCCTTATGGGCCGGGAACGGTATGCGCCCCTTGACGGAGTGTCAATGTCACGTCGACACTGGAGCCGGGACGGGCGGGGTGGCCGGTCGGTTGCGGGGGTGGGGAACCTCCGACAGAGAGGCTGACCCAGCGATGCCCAGACTGTTCGCCGCCGCGCTGACCGTCGCGCTCGGCGCGGCCCTGGCCGTGGCCGCCGCGTTCGGCGTGGTCGCACTGCTCGAAGCGGTGCCCGACCAGCCCAACACCCCGATGATCACCTATGAGCAGGCCGGGCAGGGGAGCTGAGCCGTGACGGCCCCCTCCGGCCCGGTCAGGACGGTCACCTCCCGTTCCGCCTGGCACGACGTACCGCGCTACCAGGTGCGCCGGTTCGCCGAGATCGCCATGGCCGAGGCGCCCTCGCTCGCCGAGGAGATCATGGACGAGATCCGGCGCGAGTACCCGCACCTGCCCGTGGTCCTCGACGACTCCGGCGAGCCCATGGCCCTGATCGGCATCCGGCGCGCCATCGAGGTGTTCGTCGGCCACCTGGAGCACGCGGACTACTCGGCCGGCCGGCCGACCGTACCGCCCGGCGTCTTCCAGGAGTTCGGCCGCGGAGAGGGCCTGCACGGCCGGACCCTGGACTCCCTCCAGGCCATCTACCGGCTGGGGGTCCGGCTGGCCTGGCGCCGGTTCGCCGAGATCGGCCAGCGCGTCGACATCCCGCCGCCCGCGATGTACGAACTCGTCGACGCGGGCTACGAGTACCTCGACGGCCTGGTGGACCAGTCCGTGCGCGGCTACGCCGAGGCCGCCGCCCGCCGGGCCGGCGAACGCCTGCGGCTGCAACGGCGGCTGCTGGAACTGCTGCTCGCCGAGCACCACCGGGGCGACCCGGCCGAGGCGCTCGGCGAACGCGCCGCCCGGATCGGCTGGCCGCTGCCGGAGAAGGTCGCGGTCGGAGTCCTGCTGCGCCCCGCGCGCGAAGCGGTGGCGCCCGCGGTCGGGCAGGGCGTCCTGCTCGACATGGAGTACGAACAGCCCCGCATGGTCGTCCCCGACCCCGACGCCGCCGGACGCCCCGAACTGCTGCACCGTGCCCTGGCCGGCTGGTCCGGCGCGATCGGCCCGCCGGTGCCGGTCGCCGACGCGGCCAAGTCGCTGCACTGGGCGGAGGCCGCGGTGCGCCTGATGGAACGCCGGCTGCTGCCCGCCGGGGAGGTGCTGCACTGCACCGAGCACACCGAGGCCCTGGTCCTGCTCCAGCCCGAGGAGCTGATCGACGACCTGGCGCAGCGGTGCCTGGCCCCGCTGGCCCACTGCGGCCCCACCCACGGGCGCCGGCTGGCGGAGACGCTGCTGGCCTGGCTGGAGACCCGGGGCGGGGCGCCCGAGGTGGCCGCGCGGCTCGGCGTCCACCCGCAGACCGTCCGCTACCGGCTGCGGCAGATCCGGGAGCTGTGGGGCGACGAGATAGACGACCCGGACCGCCGCTTCGAGCTGGAACTCGTCCTGCGTGCCCAGCGGTTGCGGGGCGGACTGGGGGATCCCCGCGTGCGCCGCTGACCGCAGCCGCGTGCTGCCGGGGCCGTGCGCGCCGCCGCGCACGGCCCGCACGGCCCCGCCCCGGCCGCGGCGTCCGGGGCTGCCGCCCGCCGTCCAGCACACCGGTCCCATTGCCCGTGCCGGTATGGATGGTTAGCCTGTGTTCGCCATTCCGATCGCCTGTTGAAATATCGAACGCACCGGGAGCCGCCTCTCCGGCCACCCGACGTCTCGAACGGCAGCGGGCGCCTGAGACACACAGGGAGGGGGACCGGCCGTGGGACGCCTCGTACCAGCCGTGACCCGGGCTCTGGACATCCTCGAGCTCTTCCTCGACGGGGACGGGACGCTCTCCGCCCCCGACATCGTGCGCAAGCTGCAGCTGCCGCGCACCACCGTCCACGAGCTGGTCACCACGCTCGCCGCCCGCAAGTACCTGGTGCCCGTGGCCGGCGAGCCCGGCCGCTACCGGCTGGGGGTCCGCCCGTACCAGCTCGGCGCCCGCTACGCCGAACAGCTCGACCTCGCCGCCGAGGGCCAGCAGGTGGCCCGCACGATCGCCGAGACCTGCGACGAGACCGTGCACGTGGCCATCCTGGAGGACACCGACGTCATCTACATCGCGAAGGTGGACTCCACGCACGCCGTGCGGATGGTGTCCGCGGCCGGCCGCAGACTGCCCGCCCACTGCACCTCCGTGGGCAAGATGCTGCTGGCCTCGCTGCCCGAGCAGGAACTCGCCGCGCGCCTGCCCGACGGCGCCGAGCTGCCCGCGATGACCCCCAACAGCATCACCGACCCGGCCGTGCTGCGCGAGACCCTCGCCGGCATCCGGCGCCGGGGCGTCGCCGTGGAGAGCCGGGAGTCCAACCCCGACGTCAGCTGTGTGGCCGCGCCGGTGCGCGACCGCACCGGGCAGGTGGTCGCCGCGCTGTCCATCTCCGTACCGATGATCCGCTGGAGCCGCGAGCGGCAGGCCGAGCTGGAGCGCCTCGCCGTGAAGGGCGCCGCCGACCTGTCCGAACGGCTCGGCCACCGGAGTACGCCATGACCCCCCGTTCCCGCACCGCCCTGGAGGTGGCCGTCCGCGCGGAGGCCACCCTGGGCGAAGGGCCCGTCTGGGACGCGGCCGCCGGCCGCCTGCGGTGGATCGACATCCTCGCCGCCCGCCTGCACACCTACGATCCGGCCACCGGCCGGCGCACCGTGCGCACCGTGGACCAGCACGTGGGCGCGGCCCGCCCCCGCGCGGGCGGCGGCCTCGTCCTCAACCTGCGCGACGGCATCGGACTGCTCGACCCCGACGACACCTTCCGCTGGCTGCACCGCGAGCCCGTCCCCGGCCGCCGCGGCAACGACGCGGGTGTCGCCCCCGACGGCACGCTGTGGGCCGGCACCATGCGCTATGACGAGGCCGCCGGCGGCGGCACCCTCACCCGGTTCCTGCCGGACGGCACCGCCGAGACGGTGCTGGACGACGTGACGGTGAGCAACGGCACCGGCTGGAGCCCCGACGGCCGGCGCATGTACTACATCGACACCCCGACCCGCCGCGTCGACGTCTTCGACGTCGGCCCCGACGGGCGGGTCACCGGCCGCCGGCCCCTGGCCGTCGTCGAGGAGGGCGCGGGCTTCCCCGACGGCCTCACCGTCGACGCCGACGGCTGCGTCTGGGTCGCCCTGTGGGACGGCGCGGCGGTCCGCCGCTACACCCCCGACGGCACCCTGGACCGGGTGATCCCGCTCCCCGTGCCCCGGGTCACCGCCTGCGCCTTCGGCGGGCCCGGCCTGGGCGACCTGTACGTCACCACGGCCCGCGTGGGACTGACGGCCCCGCACCCGCTGGCCGGTTCCCTGCTGGTCGTCCTCGATGCCGGACGGGGCCTGGTCCAGCCGGTGTTCGGCGGCTGAGCGAGGGCCGGGGGCCCGGCCGGGCCCCCGCTCACCGGCCGGTGCGGTCGTCAGCCGCCGCAGCGGCTCACCGGCCGGTGCGGTCCAGCCGCCGCAGCAGCTCGCGTTCGGAACGGGTCAGCGGCGGCTCGGCCGACGGCGGCAGCGGGGAACCGGCCAGGACGGCCAGGACCGTGTCCGGGCGGAACATGCGGACCGCCGGGGTGCGCATGCTGGTGACGTCCCAGACGGCCCGGGCCGCCGGGTAGGAGCCGGTGGCCGCCCGCATCATGCGGCGCGCGTACGCCCCGACGACCCGGTCCGCCGTCCCCGGCCGGCCGCCCCGCACCCCCGGGTAGTGGACGTCCTGGCTGATGGCCGACGACCACGCGGCGTGCACCGCCCGGGCGGCGCCGCGCAGCACCCGCCGGCCCAGCCCGGGCGCGGTCAGCTCCGCACGCCCCAGCTCCCGGGCCAGCGCCCGGGCCCCGAACGCGGCCACCGTCATGCCCTGCCCGTAGGCCGGGTTGAACGTCCCCAGCGCGTCGCCGATCACCGTGAAGCCCTCGGGCCAGCGCGGCGTCTTCTCCAGGTACCGCCGCACGTTGCTGGTCGACCGGCTCAGGTGCACGTCCGTGAGCGGTTCGGCCCCCGAGACGAGCCGCCCCACGATCGGGTCCGGCAGGGCCAGCATGTACCGCAGGAACCCCTCCGGGTCCGCCGGGGGTTCGCCGCCGCGGGTGCCGCCGCAGCTCACCAGCCAGCGATCGCCCTCGATCGGCATGACCATCGCGCTGCGCCCCGGCCGTGACGCGTACGGGTTCGGCTGCACCACGGTCAGCGGGAACCGGCCCGCGCCCTCGGGCACCCGGTAGATGCGGGTCGCGTTGACCAGCCCGGCGTCCACGGTCCGCTCCTGCACGCCCGACATGCCCAGCGCGTCCAGCCAGCCGACGACCCGGGTGCCGCGCCCGCCGGCGTCCACCACGAAGTCCGCAGGCAGGTCGGTGTCCCCGCCCGGCGTCGCCAGCCGCACCCCGGTCACCCGGTCGAGGGAGCCCGTCAGGCCGATCACCGCCGCCTTGCGGAACCGCACCCCCGGCGCCTGGTCCAGCACCGCCGAGCGCACCACCCAGTCCAGCAGCGCACGGCTGCACGTGATCATGCTCGGGCCGTCCAGCCGCCACCGCCGCAGCCAGCCCTCCGAGGTCAGCGCGAGCATGCCGTGGGCGAGGGATATCTCGTGCGCCCCGGCGGCGAGCAGCCGCTTGCGCAGGTGCGCGGCCGGCATCAGTTCCTCCAGGGCGTTCGCGCCGCCGGCCATGAGCAGGTGCGCGTGCCGCCCCTGCGGCAGCCCCCGGCGGTGCTCCGGGCCGTCGGGCAGCTCGTCGCGGTCCAGCACGATCACCTCGTCCACGCCCGCGCCGGACAGGACGGCGGCGGCCAGCATGCCGGCCAGGCCCGCACCGATGACGACAGCTCTACGCGACATGGGGCTCCTCGGGTTCGGCCATGGGATCGGCCATGGCGGACGGCACGGTGCCGTCGGGGGCGGCGGGCGGACGGGTCAGCGCCTGGGCCAGCTCGACCAGTCCGCCCGTGCCGGAGACCTCGGTGGCGTGCAGCCGGTACGTGCCGGAGCCCTCGGGCGGCTCCGCGCGCGCGGCGGCCCGGCGGGCGGCCTCGGTGAGCATCGCCGCCTCCGCGGTGAGCCGGGCCCGGTGCGGGGTGCTGCCGGCGGCCAGGGCGGCGTCCCGCACGCGCTCCCTGAGCCGGTGGTCGAAGTACGGGGCCAGCGCCAGCAGGGCGTCGTGGATGGCGACCTCCCGCCACTGCAGCCGCTCCTGCGGCAGCAGCCGGCTGACCGGGGGCGGCCCGGGAGTCGTGGAGGCCGGCCCCACCAGCGCCCACAGCGGCTCCAGGCGCCGGTGGTCCACCAGCGCCCGCCGGTGGGCGAGCACCGGCGGCAGCAGCCGGGGCAGCAGGAAGCCCGCCGAGCACAGCAGGGCGGCCAGCGAGGCCATCGGCGGGGCGACGCGCGTGGACAGGACGTCCAGGTCGTTACCCGTCCAACGCGCCACGACGGCGGTGTACTTGGCCAGCTGGAAGCCCACCAGGTCCAGCAGCGCGCCCAGCACGATCAGCCGCAGCCCGGTGCGCAGGGAACCGGTGACCTCCCGACCCCACTTCAGGCACACCAGGCACAGCGCGAGCATCGCGGCGCTGTGCCCGAGCAGGTAGAGCAGGATCATCTCCCGCAGGTACGGCGTGGTGGCGTAGTACGTGTCGAGGTCGGTCAGCCGCTCGCTGTCCGGGTCGGCGAGCGCGAACAGCGCCACGAGGGCGACGGTGAGCACCCCGTAGGCCGCCACGGTCCGCAGCACCAGCCGCCGCACCCGGGCGCGGGGCCCGCCCCGCCAGTTGATGAGGAGCACCAGCACGGCGCAGCTGTACGCGTTGAGCATGCCGTAGGTCAGCGGCGCGCCGAAGTTGGGGATGCCGGTGAGGTCGTTGACGGCGGCCAGGGTGGGCGGGGCGGCGCACACGAAGACCAGGGCGCCCAGGACGATCGCCAGCCAGGTGGACAGGGTGAGCGGGTTGCGCAGCGCGGCGCGGGGACGGCGGGCCAGCAGCACGGACGTCAGGCCGAACATCAGGCCGCCGAGGTACACGAGGAGGCTCACGCGGTCCCCGCAGGGCTCGTGCCGCCGGCCACCGGCGCCGCCCGCAGGGGCGGGGCCACGGCGGACAGCGCGTCGGCGATCCGGGCCAGCCCCGCCGGTCCGGGGACCCGGTCGAGGAGGCGTCCGGCGCCGTCGGGCGGGGGTGTGCCGGTCCGGGCGTCCGCCTCGTCCCGTACCGCGGCGGTGATCACCGCCGCCCAGGCGGCGGCCTCCGCCCACTCCGGGTCGCCCGTCGTGCCGAGGGCCGCGGCGCGGGTCCGGTCGTACAGGTGCCGGTCGAAGTAGGCGTCCAGGTGGCTCAGCGCGTTGTGGATGCTGGTCTGACGCCACATCAGCCGGGTGGCGGGGGAGCAGCAGCGGGGGCGGGGCAGGCGCAGCGACCGCCGGGTGAGGAGCCCGTCCAGGACCCGCTCCAGGGGTGCCAGCCGGGCGTACGTGCGGCGCGCCGTGCGCCAGTCCGTCACCCGCGGCCCCACCAGCGGGACGAGGACCCCGGTCACCGTCATCACCGCGCCGAGGCCCGCCGCGGCCGGGGAGACGGCGGTGCCGAGCGCCGACCAGTCCCGCCCGGTCCAGCGGGCGCCCACCGCGATCAGTTTGGCCACGCTGTACCCGGCGCCGCACAGGGAACCGGCCCCGAACAGGGTCAGTCCCGCCCGCAGCCGGCCGCGCACCCGGCGCGCCCACGTCAGCGACGACACCGTGGTGACGGTGACCGCGACGAGGTGGGCGAGCAGGTACAGCACGATCATCTGCGCGATCCACGGCGTGGTCGCGTAGTAGGTGTCCAGGTCGGTGCGGCGTTCCTCGGGCGCGTCGGCGAGCGTGAACGTCACGGCGATCCCGAGGACCACGCCCGCGTAGGCGAGGATCCAGCGCCGGGCGGTGCGGTGCACCCGGGGTCCTCCCCGCCAGTGGACGATCAGCACCTGGGAGGCGGCGCAGTACGCGGTGATCGCCGCGTACGTCACGGGTGCCGCGAGGTTCGGCACGCCGCTGAGCCGGTTGACCGCGCCGACCGTGGGCGGCGCCCCCAGGGCGAAGCACAGTCCCGCGAGGCCCAGCACCGCGCAGATGGCCCGCAGGTACGGGTCGCGCCGGTGCCGCAGCAGGTCCGGCGCCCTGACCAGCAGGCCGAGCCACAGCACGCCGCAACTGACGTAGTTGATGAGGCCGTTCATCGCCGGGTCCCGCGGTGGTTCAGCGCGGCCCCGATGCGTGCGGCGAGGTCCTGGGGTTCCTGCCCGGTACCGCCCTCCGTGGCGAACACCGAGTCGGGGGTGGCCTCCAGCCAGGTGCGCAGCCGGCGCCCCATCAGCATGCCGAAGCGGTCCGCCTCCTGCTCCTCGGCCTCGCTGAAGTCGGTGCGGGCGGCGACGCGTTCACCCGGCCCGGCCGCGGGGGAGGGGTCGAGTCCGCGCCGGTGCATGTGCCACACCTCGTGGCAGAGGATCACGATCTGGTGCCAGACCGCGGCCCGTTCGTCCACCACCACGTCGTCGTGGCTCTCGCGGTCCAGCCACAGTCCGCTGGCCGTGTGCGGCGGGAACGCCGCCCGGTGGACGACGACGTCACGCCCGCGCCAGGCGCTGACCGAGGCGACCAGCGCGTCGAACAGGTCCTCCGGTTCGGCCGGGACGGCCACCCTGATGGGGTCGATGAGGGCGTCGGCGAGGCGTCGCATCTCCTTCCTGGTACGCACCGGTGTCTCCCTGTTCTCCCGGAACCCCTGGGCCTGGTTCGGTCACCCGTGCAATATGCCAAGCGAGGTGCCGTTCCGGCCACCTCTGCGGGTGCGTCACTCGGTGACCGGCACCGTCCGGTCGGCACGGGCGCGGACCGTGCGCAGGTCGTCGGGGCGCCGCAGGGCGCGGGAGACCGCCCCGATGCCCCGCAGCAGGTCCGTGGTGTCCCGGTCGCGGGCGGCCCCGCCGTCGTCCGCCCGGGGCCCGGCCTCCACGGCGTCCAGGATCACCACGGCCGCCGCGAGCGCCCTGGCCCGCTCCGGCGGGTGTCCCAGGCCGAGGGCGGCGGCGTGGGACCGCTCGTGCAGCCGCTCGTCGATGCGCCGGGCCAGCGGCAGCAGGACGTCCCGGATGAAGGTCTCCCGCCGGGTCAGCCGCAGTTCGATGCTGGCGCGCAGCACGAAGGGGACCCCGGAGCCGTGCACGCGCCGCATCAGCAGGTACAGGGGCCGCAGTTGGTGGTGGGCCAGACGCAGCCGCCACCGCTCGTGCAGGTACTGGCCGGCGTGCGGCAGGATGAAGCCGACGGCGATCGACACCGCGGACAGGCAGGCCAGCGCCGGGGCCACGTGGAGGTTCAGCCAGTCCAGGTCCCGGCCCGCCCAACGGGCGCCCACCGCCGTCAGCTTGGCTGCGTCGAAGCCCAGGTTCAGCGCGTAGCCGACGCCCAGGAACATCAGTCCCCAGCGCAGCAGGGCGTCGAGTCCGTCGGTGCGGATCCAGTTCCAGATCAGCTTCGAGGTGATGAGCACGGCCACGGTGTGCGCGAGGAGGTACAGCAGGATCTCCTCGCGCATGAACGGCGTGGTGGCGTAGTACGTGTCCAGGTCGCGGGTCCGCTCCACGGGCACGTCCGCGAGGGCGAACAGCACCCACAGCAGCACGATCACGCCGCCGTAGCAGGACAGCACCCAGCGGGTGGCGCGGCGGGTGGAGGCGGAGTGCTCCGACAGGCCGTTGCGCCAGGCGATGATCAGCACCAGGCAGGAGCCGCAGAACGCGGTCAGCAGCGAATACACCCAGGGTGCCGAGATGTTGGGCACGCCGGTGACCCGGTTGACCCACACGATGGTCGACGGCGCGACGAACACGAAGACCGCGCAGGCGAGCAGCAGCAGCCCGCCGACCGCGCGCAGCAGCGGATCCGTCCACAGCCGGATGATCGTCGGCAGCTTGATGGCGAGGGCGGCGGCGAGCACGGCGGCCGGGATCCACCAGAACGAGGGGTAGAAGTCGCTGAGGAACGAGGCCGGGCCCAGGGCCGCGTCCGCGGACTCCATCGCGTCCCCCGCTCTCGTCACCGCCGTGGTCACAGTCGTTCGAGACTACGCGCCCGCGCGCGTCCGCGTCAGGCGAACCGGTGACCGCTGTTCCGCCCGGAGGGGGTCATGTGGCCGCGCGGGAGGGCGAGTTGGGGACCGGCGTGAGGATCGCACCGGCCCGGCGGGGCGGGGCCGTATCCGCCGGGCGCGCCAACCGTTGGGGACGGGAGCGGGCGGGGGCCGGGGCGGGGCTCACCGCCCCGGCGAGTCCACCGCCTTCACCGGAACGCCCCCCGAGGCCGCCCCGATCAGCGTCAGCCGTACGTCGCGGGGCCCCGCGGGGGTGGTCCCGTCGGCCAGCACCGCCAGGGCCAGGGTGTTGGCACCGCGGGTGCGCAGGATCCCGTTGGGCAGCACGAAGGTGTGCTGCGGGCCCACGTCGTTGATGTACTGGCCCATGTTCCAGCCGTTGAGGAAGATCTGGACGCGGTAGGCGCGCCCCGGGTCGTCGTCCAGGGTGAGGCCGACGGAGGCGTCCACGCCGGGGTCGACGTCCAGCCGGAACCGCGTCCGGTACCAGGTCACTCCCTGCCGCCGCCGCGCGCCCAGGGAGTCGACGCGGCGCCAGTCCGCGTCGTCGTACCCCGGCAGGTGCCAGCCGGCGCGCTCCCCGAACAGCCCGCCGTGGTTGAGCGGTCCGCGCACCGGGTCCGGTTCCCGGGCGCCCTGGATCCGCCAGGTCACCGTGGCGTCGGCGCCCTGGAAGGCGACGGACCGCAGCCCGCGCCCCGCCCGGTACGCGGAGGGCTCCTCGCCGTCCGCGTGCTGCATCGGCCGGACCAGCACGGACAGCACGTGGCGTTCCCGCCCGCGCAGCTCCCCGGGCACGGCGAAGGACACCGTGGCCTTCCAGGTGCCCCGGTCCGCGGTGTCCGCGCCGGGCACCGGCATGCGGTGCGTGCCCAGCGGGCGCCCGTCCAGCCAGGCCATCAACAGCCCCTGCGTACCCGTGCGGTAGGACAGGGACACCGTCTCCAGGCCGCGGGCGTCCGCGACCCGCCCCCGGTACCAGACGTCGCCGTAGTGGAAGCCGTAGTCGTCGGCGAACAGCACCGGCTGCCCGTCGGGCACGGGCGTGGTGCTGTGGGAGGCGGTGAGGTCGGCGGTCCGCCATCCGGAGTCGTCGTAGCCCGGGTCGGCCTCCGGGTTCTCCGCTCGCCGCCGCCAGCCCGTCAGGGCGGGCAGCTCCGGCCGGTCCACGCCCGGCAGCAGCCCCTCCAGCACCAGGCTGCCGGCCCGGCTGACGGTGGTGCGCACCGGGCGGCCGTTCCAGGTCACGGCGGTCGTGCCGCGCGGCGCCCACACCTCCAGGCCGGTCTCGCCGGCGGTGTCCCCGGTGAGATGGAGGGTGGAGCCGCGCACGGTGGCCGACCGCAGCAGGGCGGGGCCGTGGACCAGCAGCGGGCCGGACGGCGTCTCGTAGGGCCACATGCGCTGCGCGCCCGCGTCGTCCACGAACAGCAGCACCATGGGCGTGTCGGAGTCGCCGTTCTCCACCAGCACCCGGGCCAGTCCGCCCGCCCCGAGCGGCACCGCCACGTTGAGCCGGCCCTGGTCGTAGGACCACGCGGGCTCCTCGTCCAGGCGGTTGGTGAGCGGCTGGGTGTCGCAGTCCAGCGCGACCTGCGCCATCTCGCCGTGGCGGCCCGCGAACACGGCGAGGTCGTGCCGGCCGGCGGTCATGCTGAGCATGGGCTGCACGGTGGAGTGGGCCAGCCTGCGGTGCCCCAGCCGGACGTCCCCGAGGAGCAGCTTGGCGTCCCGCGGTCCGATGCTCACCGGGGCGTTCACGGCGGTGCCCGGCAGGGCGGTGGTGACCTGCTCGTCGGAGTCGTTGCGCAGGACGTACACCTGGGCGCCGGTGTCGGGGTTGGCCAGGTGGTACACGGTCACCCGGTCGTCCTGCGCGCGGACCTCCTTCGCCGGGTCGAGCCGGGCGAGGTCCGGCACGGTCCGCAGCAGGTGGCCCAGTTGCTGCATCGGGGCCAGCTTGGGTGAGACGCGGCGGGCCTCGTCGATGGCCGCACCGTGGTCGTAGGAGGTGTAGACGTTCGTCCCGGGGAGCCAGCCCCAGGAGGTGCCGCCGAACGCCGTCCGGGCGTTGTGGACGGTGATCCCGCCGGCGAGGAGGGTGAGCGTCGTGCGCCGCTCGTAGGCCGCGTCGCGGATCCGGCGCACCTCGCCGTAGCCCTTGCCGCCGGAGGCCGCCCCGCCCCACGGGTCGGCCGCGCCGGCCGCCGAGGACGCCACGATGCCGGGGGTGCCCGGCCGGGACGCGGCGCCGCCCGCGAGGCGCACGGGGTCGGCGGGGACCCGGTCGGGCGCGGTGTCGGCGTCGACGGCGTACAGCCACGGCTCGCCGGTGGTGTCCGGCGTGCCGCCCGTGCGGAACACCGGGACGTCGATGCGGTCGGCGCGCAGGCGCGCGTACAGGCGCTCGGTGGCGGCGCGCGCCTCGGCGGGGGCGGCGTCGCGCGCGTCCTCCAGCTGGTACAGCAGCACCGTGCCGCGGCCCGCCGTGTACAGGTGCCGCACCGCCACGGAGTTGACCGCGCCGAGCCAGGCGTCGGCGTGCCGCAGGTACTCCGGGTCGTCGCCGCGCGCGGTGGCCCCGGTGGCCGTCAGCCAGCCCGGGAGCCCGCCGGCGTCCAGGTCGGCGCCGAGGTGCGGGCCGGGGCGCAGCACCACGTACAGGCGCTCCTCGGCGGCGGTGCGCAGGAACAGGTCCAGATCGCGCACCCCGCTGAAGTCGTGCTCGCCGGGGGCGGGGGAGTGGTAGTTCCAGGCGACCGGGACGGTGACCGCGTTGTGGCCGTGGGCGCGCAGCTTCTGCAGGACGTCGCGCCACAGCGACGGGCTGGGCAGCCGGAAGGGGTGCACCTCGCCGGACCACAGCACCAGGCGCCGGTTGTCGACCAGGAGCGAGTACCGGTCGTGGCCGATCCGGTGCCGCCTGCCGTCGGCGGTGGGCGGAGGGGGAGGCGGACCCGTCGGCACGGCGCGCGTCCCGCGGGGACCGGTCGCCGCCCCGCCGCTGCCGGCCAGGGCGAGTCCGAGCGCCGCCGTCCCGGCCAGGGCGGTGAAGGTACGCCTGCTGAGCTCCAAGGGAGCGCCTCCTGCCGTGCTGCCCGCCGCCCGCTGTCGCGGCGGGGCGCCGGGGGTTGCTGGTGGTGCTGGTGGGCCATTGTCTACGAACCGGACCCCCGTCGTTCACGCGCGGTCCCGTTACGTCCTGTTTGCCGCTTTGCGGTCCGCCGGACGTGAATGGCCGGAGTTCGCTCTGTCCCCGGTCCGCCGCGCTCCGTACGATTCCACCGCTCCCGGCCTTCACAGCACCTTCATGCCTCCTTCACGGGGCCGGGGGCTCGTGTCCGCATGTTTGGCATGTACATGACGCTTCAACGAGTGTCGTGCGACAAGGCGCCGCCCGGTCCGTGACCGGGCGGCGCACCCCCCACCGATCCGGATGGAGAACCATGGCTGGTGGCCTGCTCATGAGCGCCGCGGTGGCCGCGCTGCTCACCGCCGCGATACCCGCCCACAACCCCGCCTCGTCCTCTTTCGAGGACCCGCCCCCGGACAAGATCGTCATCAAGGTCGCCACGGTGAACGGCTCCGGCTGTCCCGCGGGTACCGCCGCCGTCGCCGTCTCGGCGGACAACACCGCGTTCACGGTGACCTACAGCGACTACCTCGCCCAGGTGGGCGGCAACTCCGGGCCCACCGACTTCCGCAAGAACTGCCAGCTCAGCCTGCTCGTCCACGTGCCCCAGGGCTTCACCTACGCCGTGGCCAGCGCCGACTACCGCGGCTTCGCCTCGCTCCAGCCCGGCGCCAAGGGCACCCAGAGAGCCTCGTACTACTTCCAGGGCTCACCGAACACCGAGTACCGCACCCACAACTACGCCGGCCCCTACAACGACAACTGGCAGGCCACGGACACCACCGACTGGGCCCAGCTGGTCTGGGCGCCCTGCGGAGTGCAGCGCAACTTCAACATCAACACCGAACTGCGGCTGAACGCGGGCACCTCGTCCCCGCACAAGGTCAGCTTCATGACCATGGACTCCACCGACGGGGACATCAGCACCATCTACCACCTCGCCTGGAAGCAGTGCCCGGGCAGGTCCTGACGTGACCGGGCGGGCCGGCACGCACCCCGCGGGGACGCGCGCCGGCCCGCCCGCACGCGGGACCGGCAGCGCTTCCCGCCCGCCCGCAGCGACCCGGCCGCAGCGCCCCGGTCAGCCCGCCGCGTTCGGCCAGGACTGCGCCCCCGGCCAGCCCGTCGCCGGGGCGGCGGAGAGGCCGTCGGTGCCCCGTACCTGGGCGGCGGTGAGACCGCCGCGGGCCGGCACACCGGGCGGTGTGAGCCCCGAGGGCTGCTGCGGCACCTGGGGCGCCGCGAACGCCGCCGCCGCGGCGGGCACCGGCTGCGGCGCCGGCACCGGCTCCGGGACCGGAAGCGACACCGGCTCCGGGTAGGTGACCGGCCCCTGGGCCGCCGCGGGCTGCGGCACGGCCTGCGCGGCGGGCACCGGCTGCGGCACCGGGGCCGGCGCGGGCAGGGGCGGCTGCGGCTGCGGCGGAGCCGGGGAGGCTGCCGCCGGCATCGGCATCCCGCCGAACGTGTCCGCCGGTGCGGCGGACGCGGCGGCGGGGAGCGGCATGCCGGTGCCGGCGGCCGGAGCGGCCGCGATGCCGGGGGCGGTGCCCGACCCGACGGCCTGAGCGGCCAGGCCCCGGGTGCCGGACCCGTTGGTCTCGCTCACCAGGCGGTCCACCGCCGCCGTGCCCGAGCTGTAGCCGGTCCCTGTGGCCGGCTCGGGCACGGCGGCTCCCCTCCTGGACGTCCCGTAGAGCACCTGTTCCAGGCCGGACACCAGGCGACGCACATCCACCTGGGGACGCACCACGAGACGCAGGAAGCGGCTGGAGGAACCGATCTTGTTGCCGCACTCGCGGACCAGGATCCGGTGCTCGGTGAGCATCCGGTCCCGGACCACGGTGCCCTCGGCGCCCACGGGGAGGCGCACGAAGAGGAAGTTGCCCTGCGAGGGGTAGACCGTCAGCCCGGGCAGCGAGGAGAGCTGGCCGGACATGTCCATCCGGTCGCGGCGGACCTGGTGCAGACTCTGGGCGTACTCGGCGCCGTGCTCCTTCAGCATGAACACCACGTGCTCGGCGAAGGAGTTGAGGTTCCACTTGGGGAGCATGGACCGCACCCGTCCGGCGAGCGCCGGGTTGGCGACCAGGTAGCCGAAGCGGATGCCGTGCAGGCCGAAGTTCTTGCCGAGGCTGCGCAGCACGATCACGTTGGGGCGCAGCATCGCCTCCTGCACCACGCTCGGTTCGTTCTCCGCGTCGGCGAACTCCAGAAACGACTCGTCGATCACCACCAGGTCCAGATCGGCCATGGCGTCCATGAACTGCACGATCGCGTGCTTGTGCAGGAAGCCGCCGTCGGGGTTGTTGGGGTTGCAGATGACGGCGACCCGGGTGCCGCGCGCCCGGATGAACTCGGCGTACTGCGCGAGATCGAGGGCGAATCTGCTGGACTCCTGGAGCGGGTACATGTCGACCCGCTTGCCGGTCTCCATGGGCTGGTCGGTCCAGCGGCCGAAGGTGGGCACGGGGACGGCGAGCGACTCGCGGACGAGGAGGTGGTCGATCCAGGTGATCAGCTCCGTGGAGCCGTTGCCCATGGCCACGCACTGCGGGGGCAGCTGGAGCAGGCTGCACAGCTCGGCCGTGATCGTGTCGGCGCCGCTCGGGTAGTACGTGACGATCTCGCGCAGCCTCGCCGCCATCTCCTCGAACATGGCGGGGGTGGGGAAGTACGGATTGCAGGGGATGCAGAAGTCCACCGGCCCGGCCCCGTCGCTCTCCCGCGTCAGCGCCGCCATCGACGGACTGTGCGCCGCGGTGCTGCGGAACAACGAGGTGACGTTGTCGGCCATGGAACCTCCGTGTACGGCGGGCCCGCCGGGGACGAACCGGGCCCGTCATGCGTGGGTGGCCCGCGCGGGGGAGCACGGGCCACCGGTACATACGAAGGGGCGTGTGACGCCGTTCAACCGGTGTGAAAAAACTGTGACGGCGGGAACGCGGGGCGCGTGTTGCGCGTCACGCGCCCCCGCGGGGGTCACACACCGAACGAGTGGACCGTCGTCGTGCGGTACGTCTCGCCGGGCCGCAGCACGGTCGACGGGAACGACGGCTGGTTCGGCGAGTCCGGGAAGTGCTGGGTCTCCAGGCACAGCCCGTCGCCCTGCCGGTAGACCCGGCCGCCGGTGCCCACCAGGGTGCCGTCGAGGAAGTTGCCGGAGTAGAACTGCAGGCCCGGCTCGTTCGTGGTGATCCGCAGGGTGCGTCCCGAGGACGGGTCGCGCAGGGTCGCCGCGTGCCCCGGCCGGGAGGTGATGCCCTTGTCGAGCACCCAGTTGTGGTCGAAGCCCTGCCCGTACAGCACCTGCTGGTGGGCGGTGCGGATGTCCCGGCCGATCGGCTTGGCCCGCCGGAAGTCGAAGGGGGTGGCCGCGACCCGGGCCCGCTCGCCGGTGGGGATCAGCCCCGCGTCGACCGGCGTGAACCGGGAGGCATCGATGGACAGTTCGTGGTCCAGGACGGTGCCGCTGCTCTCGCCGGCCAGGTTCCAGTAGACGTGGCTGGTGAGGTTGACGACGGTGGCCCGGTCGGTGCGGGCCTCGTAGTCGACGCGCCAGTCGCCCTGGCGGGTCAGGGTGTAGGTGACCCGGACGCGCAGCGTGCCCGGGTAGCCCATCTCGCCGTCGGCGCTGGTCAGGCTCAGGTGAAGACCGACGTCGGAGCCCCGGGTGAACGGCTCCACGTCCCAGACCCGCTTGTCGAAGCCCTTCTCCCCGCCGTGCAGGCTGTTCTCCCCGTCGTTGACGGACAGCTGGTACGTGCGGCCGTCCAGGGTGAAGCGGCCCCGGTCGATGCGGTTGCCGTAGCGGCCGATCAGGGCGCCGAAGTAGGGGCTGGAGGAGACGTAGGGCTCCAGGCTGCCGAAGCCGAGGGAGACGTTCGCGTACCGGCCGCGCCGGTCCGGGATCTCCAGGGACTGCACGATGCCGCCGTAGGACAGCACCCGCATCCGGGTCCCGCCGTTCTCCAGCGCCCAGCTGTCGACCTCCGTGCCGTCCGCGAGCCGCCCGAAGGGCGTCCGCACCGGCCCGCGCCCGCCCCCGCCGCCGGGCCGGCCGGGCGCGGCGTGCGCGGTGCCCCCGGTCGCGGTCGCGGTGGCGGCGGCCAGGCCGGCCGCCGCGGCGCCCGCCATGATGGTGCGTCTGTTCAGTTCCATGAACTACTCCGTCGAGGAGGGGCCCCGCCGTCCGGCGGGGCCCGATGGGACCTACGAACCGACCTTGCGCTTGTTCCACACGTCGAAGCCGACCGCCGCGAGCAGCACCATGCCCTTGATGACCTGCTGCCAGTCGGTGCCGATGCCGACGAGGTTCATGCCGTTGTTCAGCACGCCCAGGACCAGACCGCCGATGATCGCGCCGAGCACGGTGCCCACACCGCCGCTCATCGACGCGCCGCCGATGAACGCGGCCGCGATCGCCTCCAGTTCGAAGTTGAGGCCGGCCTTGGGAGAGGCCGCGTTGAAGCGGGCGGCGAACACCAGACCCGCCAGGGCCGCGAGCATGCCCATGTTCAGGAAGACCAGGAAGGTCACCTTCTTGTCCCGCACGCCCGACAGCTTGGCCGCGGGCAGGTTGCCGCCGATCGCGTAGATGTGCCGGCCGATGACGGCGTTGCGCATCACGTAGCCGAAGCCGACCAGCAGCGCGCCCAGGATCAGCAGCACGATCGGGGCGCCCTTGTAGCTCGCCAGCAGCAGCGTGACGGTGAGCACGGCGGCCGACAGCGCGACCAGCTTCAGCAGGAACAGCCGGGCGGGCAGCACGTCGAGGGCGAACTCCTGCTGCCGGCGGCGGTCGCGGACCTCCTGGAACACCACCAGCGCGATCAGCGACAGCCCCAGCAACAGGGTGAGGTTGTGGTAGTTGGTCTCCGGACCGACCTCCGGCATGAAGCCGTTGGCGACCTTCTGCAGCCCCTTGGGGAACGGGCCGAGCGTCTGGCCCTCCAGGAAGATCTCGGTCAGCCCGCGGAAGGTCAGCATGCCCGCCAGGGTCACGATGAACGACGGTATGCCGCCGTAGGCGATGAAGAACCCCTGGATCGCCCCCGCGATGGCGCCGACGGCCAGGCACAGCACCACGGCCATCGGCCACGGGATGTCGTTGCGGACCATGAACACGGCCGCCATGGAACCCACGAACGCCGTCAGCGAGCCGACCGACAGGTCGATGTGGCCCGCGATGATGACCAGCATCATGCCGATCGCGAGGATCAGGATGTAGCTGTTCTGCAGCACCAGGTTGGAGACGTTGCGCGGCAGCAGCAGGTCGCCGTCGGTCCACACCGCGAACAGCGCCACGATCAGGCCCAGCGCGATCAGCATGCCGTACTGCCGCATGTTGCGGCGCATGCCGTCCAGCATCAGCCGGAGCAGGCCGTCACCGACGCCCGGCCCGCTCTTGCCCGGCGGCGCGGCGGCCGGGCTCTTGTCGGTGACTTCCGTGCTCATCGGGATACCTCTTTGTCCTTCGTCATCTGCCGCATCAGCGACTCCTGGGAGGCCTCGGCGCGCGAGAACTCGCCGGTCAGCCGTCCGGCGGCCATGGTGTAGATGCGGTCGCACATGCCGAGCAGCTCCGGCAGCTCGGAGGAGATGAAGACGACCGCCTTGCCCTCGGCGGCCAGCCGGTCGATGACCGTGTAGATCTCGTACTTGGCGCCGACGTCGATGCCCCGGGTCGGCTCGTCGAGGATCAGCACCTCGGGACCGGCGAAGATCCACTTGCTGAGGACGACCTTCTGCTGGTTGCCGCCGGACAGCTTGCCCACCGGCTCGAACACCGTGGGCGCCTTGATGTTCATGGACGTCCGGAAGCCCTCGGCGACCTGGCGTTCCTGGTGCTCGTCCACCACCCCGCGCCGGGCCACCTTGCCCAGGGCACTGAGCGAGATGTTGCGGTTGATGGTGTCGATCAGGTTCAGGCCGTAGTGCTTGCGGTCCTCGGTGACGTAGGCGATGCCGTGCGCCACCGCCTCCGGCACCGTGCGGGTCCGGATCTCCTCGCCGTCCTTCAGGACGGTCCCGGAGGCGTGCCGGCCGTAGGTGCGGCCGAAGATGCTCATCGCCAGCTCGGTGCGCCCGGCGCCCATCAGCCCCGCGATGCCGACGATCTCCCCGCGCCGCACGGTCAGCGACACGTCGTCGACGACCTTGCGCTGCTGGTCGATCGGGTGGTGCACGGTCCAGTTGCGGACCTCCAGCGCCGGTGCGGTGCCCTCTTCCGGATGGTGCGGGGTGCGCTCGGGGAAGCGGTGCTCCAGGTCGCGGCCGACCATCCCGCTGATGATCCGGTCCTCGGTGGTGGCCGGGTCCTTCACGTCGAGCGTCTCGATGGTGCGCCCGTCCCGCAGGATCGTCACCGAGTCGGCCACCCTGCGGATCTCGTTCAGCTTGTGCGAGATGATGATCGCGGTGATGCCCTGTTCCTTCAACTGCAGGATCAGGTCGAGGAGTTTGCCGCTGTCCTCGTCGTTGAGGGCCGCCGTCGGCTCGTCGAGGATGAGCAGCTTCACCTTCTTCGACAGGGCCTTGGCGATCTCCACCAGCTGCTGCTTGCCGACGCCGATGTCGGCGACGCGGGTCTCCGGGTGCTCGTTCAGCCCGACCCGGCGCAGCAGTTCGGTGGCGTGCCGCAGCGTCTCGTTCCAGTCGATCAGGCCGCGGGTGGCGTGCTCGTTGCCGAGGAAGATGTTCTCCGCGAGGGAGAGGTAGGGCACCAGGGCCAGCTCCTGGTGGATGATCACCACACCGCGCTGCTCGCTGGCCCGGATGTCCCTGAACCGGCAGGGCTCCCCCTCGAAGAGGATCTCCCCCTCGTAGGTGCCGTGCGGGTGGACGCCGGAGAGGACCTTCATCAGGGTCGACTTGCCGGCGCCGTTCTCGCCGCAGATGGCGTGGACCTCGCCCTGCCGGACGGTCAGTGTGACGTCCGACAGCGCTTTGACGCCGGGAAAGGTCTTGACGATCGAGCGCATCTCCAGGACGGGTCCCGCCATGGTCGTGCCTTCCAGTCGGTGGTGGGTCGTGGGGGACGGTTACTTGAGGTCGCTCTCCTTGATGTAGCCGGAGTCGACGACGACCTCCTGGTAGTTCGACTTGTCCACGGCGACCGGCTCCAGCAGGTAGGCCGGGACGACCTTCGCGCCGTTGTCGTAGGTCTTCTCGTCGTTGACCTCGGGCTTCTTGTCGTTCAGCAGCGCGTCGACCATGTTCGAGGCGACCTTGGCGAGTTCGCGGGTGTCCTTGTAGACGGTCATCGACTGCTCGTCGGCGATGATCGACTTCACCGACGCGACCTCCGCGTCCTGACCGCTGACGATCGGCAGGGGCTTGGACTTGGAGCCGTAGTCGTCGGACTTCAGCGCGGACAGGATGCCGATGGAGATGCCGTCGTACGGCGAGAGCACCGCGTCCACCCGCTCGGTCTTGTACGCCGAGGTCAGGATGTCGTCCATGCGCTTCTGCGCGGTGCCGCCGTCCCAGCGCAGGGTGGTGACCTGGTTGAGGTCGGTCTGGCCGGAGCGCACGACGAGCTGCTTCTTGTCGATGTAGGGCTTGAGCACGTTCATCGCGCCCTGGAAGAAGTAGCGGGTGTTGTTGTCGTCGTTGGAGCCGGCGAACAGCTCGATGTTGAAGGGGCCCTTCTCGCTGCCGTCCTTCAGGCCCAGCTTCTCGACGATGTAGCTGCCCTGGAGCTCGCCCACCTTCTCGTTGTCGAAGGAGGCGTAGTAGTCGACGTTCTCGGTGCCGAGGATCAGGCGGTCGTAGGAGATCACCGGGATGTCGGCGTCCTTGGCCTGCTGGAGGACGTTGTTCATCGACTTGTTGTCGATGGACGCCACGATGAGGGCCTTCACGCCCTGCGTGATCAGGTTCTCGACCTGGGAGACCTGCTGGTCGGGGTCGTCCTCGCCGTAGACCAGCTTGGTCTTGTAGCCCTTGGACTCGAGGTCCTTGACGACGTTGTTGCCGTCGGCGATCCAGCGCTCCGAGGACTTGGTCGGCATCGCGATGCCGATGACGGCCCCCTCGGCGCCCGACTTGTCCTCCTTGCTGCCGCCGTCGCTGTTCTGGCCGCAGGCGGACAGGGCGAGGGCGAGGGAGACGGCTCCGGCGAGGGCGGTGAACGCGGCTCTGCGGTTACGCATGATCATCATCCTTGACGTGTGTGCGGGGCAGGACGGGTGGTGCGGCAGGGCGTGAGGAGACGGGATGCCGGGCGGGCCCACGAAGGGTTGTGTGGGATTGTGCGCGACTGTGTCTACTTCTGTGAAGTCAGATTTCCAGAACGTTATGACGAGACGTCGAAGCGGCTCAGATCACCCGGAAGCCGCGAACCGAGCGGGGCCATGTCCCCGTCGGCGCCGTGCCGGGCCAGCAGGTCCAGGGCGAGACGGCCCCTGCGCACCCGCTCCTTGGCGGTCGCCAGGGCGAGCTCGCGCAGGTGGTGGCCGTACGGATAGATCCCGGGCGCCTTGGCCAGACCGAACTTCAGATACAGCGGGGCACCCCGCCGGATCAGCTCGGCGACCTCGTACATCCGCACATAGCCGCCGAGGTCGTCCGGCGCCTCGATGTACAGATCCATGGGGGTGGCCGAAACTCGCCGTATCTCCGTGACGTGATGCAGGGTCAGGTCGCTGGGCACGTTGATCGAGTCGGCGCCGAGCCGTTCGTACACCGCGTACGAGGCCGGGTTGACCGGTCCGACGAGTGCGGAGACCTTGAAGGTGGTGTCGGCGGGCAGCAGCCCGGCGGCCCGCGCCCGGTGCAGCGTCCACAGCACCCCCTCGTCGGCGACCAGCAGGCAGCGCACCCCCAGCTCCGTGGCCCGCAGGGCGTCCTCCACGCAGCCCGCGACCGCGTCGTGGCCCCGGGCGCGCAGCCCCGCGCCCCGCGAGTCGGTACGGGTGGAGCCTCCGATGTCCCAGGTGCCGCGCGGGCCGGTGAACAGGCAGAGCTCGATGCCCCGTTCGGCGGTGGCCTCGGCCATCTCGGTGATCTCGGCGTCGGTCAGCATCCACACGCCGCTGCCCTGGCTGATCCGGTGGATCGGCACGTCCAGCCGCGACGCCTCCTTCAGCACCACCGCCAGCGCCTCCGGCCCCTCGCAGGACGGGATCTCGGTGCGCCAGCGGCCGCCGCCGGGGAAGGTGTGCGGGGAGGAGTCGGCCGGGTCCGGGGCGGGCGCGCCCAGCCCCAGGGCGGCCAGTGCCTGCTCACCGGGCCTGCGGGCCGCCCGGGCGGAAGCAACGGTCACAGCGTCGGTCACGGGGTGTCCTTTTGTGTTCGGTTTGCCGTTCGGTATCCCGGACGGTGTTCGCGGCTCGGGGTACGAGCCGGGGCCGTCGGGTCGTGCGCCGGGCCGGGGACCGTCAGTAGCCCCCGGCCCGGCGCACCGTCAGCAGGGCTCCTCGGGCTCCCGGGGCTCCTGGGGCTTCGCGGACTCCCGGGGCTCCTGGGGCTCCTCGGGCTTCTCGGCCTCCTCGGGGTGGAGCAGCACCTTGCCCACCGCCGGGTCGCCCGAGCCCACCAGCTCGATGGCGCGCGCGAACGCGGTGAGCGGAAGCCGGTGGGTCACCAGCGGGAGCGGATCGAGGAGCCCGGCGGCGAACACGCGCACCGTGTGCGCCCAGGCGGCGGGCGGCGCCCCGAAGACGGTGTGCACCTCCAGCTGGCGTACCACCAGGTCCGTCGGGTCCAGCCCGGCCGCGCCCGGCGCCGGGATACCGGTGAGCACCAGCCGCCCGCCCCGCCGCAGCAGGGCGGCGGAGGTGCGCGCGGCCTCGGCCGACCCGGCCGTCTCGATCACCACGTCGAAACCGCCGGGCAGTTCCTCGTCCCTGGTCCGGAAGTCCGTCGCCCCGAACCGCACCGCCAGGTCCTCGCGGTCCCGCCGGGTGCCGACCACCAGCAGCTCGGCCGGGGAGGCCGCCCGCAGGAACTGCACGGCGAACATGCCGAGCGTGCCGGTGCCGACCACGGCCACCCGTTCCCCGGGCACCGCACGGGCCTTGAGCGCGGCGGCGGCGATGCACGCGGCGGGCTCCAGCAGGGCGGCGGCGGTGAGGTCGGCGTCGTCGGGCAGGACGTGCAGCAGCCGGGCCGGCAGGGTCAGCGTCGGCGCCATCGCGCCCGGCTCGGTGAAGCCGGTCTCCTCGTAGCCCGCCGTGCACAGGGTGCTCTCACCGGCGTGGCAGCGGTCGCAGACCTGGCAGTTGCGGAACCCCTCGCCGACCACCTTGCGGCCGAGCAGGGCCGCCGGCACCCCGGAGCCCACCCGCTCCACCGTCCCGGACCACTCGTGGCCCGGCGTCAGCGGGTACCGCACGTAGCCCTCGGGGCGGTTGCCCTGGTACAGCTCGCGGTCGCTGCCGCAGATGCCGGTGGCGTGGACCCGGACCAGGGCCTCGCCGGGGGCCGGGTCGCGCGGCTCGTGCGGGGCGAGGCGGTGCTCGCCGGGTGCCTCGACGACGACGCTCACGGCGCCGCCGGCCGGGCCCGCGCCCGCCGGGGCGCTCACGCCATGCCCTTCGGCCGGCGCTGCTCCCAGCCCTCGGCCCACAGGTCGAACCGCGCCTGCTGCTGCGGGAACTCGGCCGCCGCGTCCACGTCCAGCTCCACCCCGAGGCCGGGGGCGTCGGACAGGTGGAAGCAGCCCGTCTCCGGGTCCACCTGCGGCGCCCCCTTGACCACCTTCTTGATCTCCGCGTCCGCGAAGTCGTTGAAGTGCTCCAGGATCTTGAAGTTCGGGGTGGTGAAGCCGACCTGGAGGCTCGCGGCGGTGAGCACCGGACCGCCGACGTTGTGCGGGGCGACCAGCATGTAGTGGGTCTCGGCGGTCGCCGCCAGCTTGCGGGTCTCCCAGATGCCGCCGATGTGGCCGACGTCGGGCTGGAGGATGTCGGCCGCCTGGCTCTCGAACAGCTCGCGGAACTCGATGCGGTCGTGGATGCGCTCCCCGGTCGCCACCGGCATGTCGACCTTCGCGGCGACCTTCTCCAGCGCCTTGAGGTTCTCCGGCGGCACCGGCTCCTCCAGCCAGGCCGGGGCGAACGGCGCCAGCTCCCGGGCCAGGCGCACGGCGGTGGCGGGGGAGAAGCGCCCGTGCATCTCCAGCATCAGCTCGGTGTCGGGGCCGATGGCGTCGCGCACCGCCTCGATGAGGGAGACGGCGTAGCGCGTCCGCCCGTGGTCGAGCTCGAAGTGCCCGGTGCCGAAGGGGTCGATCTTCAGCGCCCGGTAGCCGCGCTCCATCACCGCCTGGGCCGCCTTGTGGTACGCCTCCGGGGTGCGCTCTGTGGTGTACCAGCCGTTGGCGTACGCCTTGACCCGGTCGGTGACGTTGCCGCCGAGCAACTGCCAGACGGGGACGCCGAGGGCCTTGCCCTTGATGTCCCAGCACGCCATCTCGACGACCGCGATCCCGGACATCACGATCTCGCCCGCGCGGCCGAAGTCGCCGTACTTCATGCGGCGCACGAGGTCCTCGACGGCGAACGGGTCGGAGCCGGCGATGTGGTTGGCCTCGGCCTCCTTCAAGTACCCCAGCAGGGCGTCGGTGTGGCCCAGCATCCGGGTCTCACCGACTCCGGTGAGGCCCTCGTCGGTGTGCACCTGGACGTAGGTCAGGTTGCGCCACGGCGTTCCGACCACGTGTGTGCTGATTCCGGTGATGCGCACGGCAGTTGCCCCTCGTGTTCTCGGCCCGGCCCCGGGCGGCTCGGAGTCGCCCCGTTCGTTCTTGTTCGATATTTCGTCAGGCGTTCGAAATGTTGGCGCGACAATAAGGACGGGGTGGCGGGGTGTCAATGGGTCACGCACGCAGCGGTTTCGGCGGATTCCAAACCATTGGGCAAGGGTCCTCACCAAACCTTCACGGAGAGTCCTGGGAACCCGACCCGAACGGAACTTAACCTTCCCGCGTCATGGACTACTGCCACCCCTGCCGACGGCACCTCAACGGCGCGCTCGCGTGCCCGGGGTGCGGCACTCCCGTTGAGACGCTCCGCACCGCCGCGGAGAGGGCCGCCGGGCCCGCCGGACCCGCCGGGTACGCAGCCGGGGAACCGGCCCCGGAGGCAGAGCCGGAGCCGGAGCCGGAAGCGCAACCGGAGCCGGAACCGGAGCCGGGGCCGGAACCCGGGCGGGCCGCGCGCAGGACGGCGACGGAGGGCAGCCGCCGGGACCGCAAGGCCGCCGCACACCGCCGGCGGCGGCGCCGCACGCTGTTCGTTACCGCCGGCTTCGTCCTTGCGGCGGGCGGCCTGAGCCTGGCCGAGCTGGGGATCGACGCCCGGGGGGCCGACCCCCGCCCCGCCACCGCGGCCGACGAGACGCCGGACGGCGGTGCGACCGAACTCCCGCCCACCCGCACGGCCGACGGCGGCCCGGGGGCCGGCGCGCCGCAGTCGTCACCGTCCGCGGACGCATCCGGATCGGCCTCGCCCTCGGTGTCCGCGTCGGAGTCCGAGGACGCGGAGCCGGAGGAGACGGACCCGGCCGACGAGGAGAGCGCGCCGCCCGCGCAGGAGACCTCCGCCCCCCGCCCGACGAGCGCCCCCACCCGCACGGCCCCGGCCGACCCGGGCACGCCGGACGACCCGGAGCCGACGACCGAGGAACCGGACCCCGAGCCGGAACCGGAACCGACGAAGACCTGCAACCGCTTCCTGTGGTGGTGCACGTAGGGCGGCACCGGTCACGAAGGCGCCGGTGGCGTGCCGGTCGCTCGTTGGAGGGGTGGGACAGTCCTGCCCGTCCCGCTGGGCAGGGCACTGCGGTGGCTGGCAATCGGCTGACACGTCGGCAGGTGGCGTTAGTTCGTCACTTCGGGTGCGACGGTGGTCATGGCAGCGGCGGGCCGTGGCCTGCCGAGGGCGGCGCACGCGGGACCAGTTCAGCGCGTGACCGGTATGCCGTAGGTGCGTCGGCGCGGGGTGACCAGTTGCCAGGAGTCGCCGGACGTCCGCCATGGCGAGCGGCCAGGGGTCGTCGGGACCGTTTCTGCCGCCCTTTCTGGTCTCCGCGGCGGCGGCCGTCGTGGCGACGACGGCGTGGGCGAGCATGGCCCGGGTGATGTGCCGGTACCAGTCGGCTCCCCGCAGAGGTGTCCAAGGTCGACCCCGTGGAGAAGTACGTGGGAGTGCCCCGACCCAGAGTGCCTATGACATAACTGTAAGCCCGCCGGGATCAGCTCAACAGCGGACGCAAGAGGTGTACACCGCCGACCAGAACCCAGATCCCCCCCATGATGCGAAATGTGACCGATGTTCCGATCATCCTGACATGGCGGGATGCGAGCTGGTGTACGCGGTCGGCGAGACCCGCGATGTTCAACGCAAAGAGCCAGCCGAAAACGAAAAAGAGAAGTGCTGCCGGGTCAATCGCGGTCACTTTTTCCCCCCAACTTCCTTGCGCCAGAGCGTTTCGGCATTACTGTACCCGCCGTTGACCTCGGCTCCCAGGCCAACTCCCAGCCCGTAGGATACGCTGTTAACGCCCTCCCCCTTGGAGTTGGTTGTACCGATAGCCGTCTGATGACTCCCGTACAATCCCACACCCGCCTTCAGGGAACCGCCCTTGTCCCACCCCTTTCCTTCAAGCTGGCTGATGTCGTCGGCGTTGCTCTTGAATGTCCCGACTGTTCCTGACAGGCCGAAATCGAAACCGGAAGAGGAAACAGACTTGGATGTCAGAATGCCAATTTGAGTCTTGCCGTCAGGAGTCGTGGTGCCCGCGAGTGAAACCTCATAGCCTACGCCGGCGCCTCCCCATCCAACACCTACTCCGAGTGTGACTCCCTGCGTGGTGTTGTATCCCGTTGCGCCTGCCAGCCCTTCAATGCCGGCGGAGAGGAATTTGGTGCCGATATCTCCGGGACTGCGGAGGCCACGCGCTGCGCTCGCGATCCCCCGTATGATCGACTTCTTGACGCTGTCTTGCTCGTCCTTCTCCTTCTTTTTTTGTTCGGCTTCCGCTTTACGCTCTGCTTGCTCCTTCTCGGCGGCCCGCTCGTAGAAGTCAATGGTGCCTGTGGCTTGTCCGTTGAATCCGGCAGTCGTCCCGTCCAAGACGTTGGTATCCACGACCACCGCATTCAAGGCGATCTCGACGCCCTTGTCGGCGTCGGTGGTGTCCTTGACGAGCTGGTCTATGCGGTCCTGCCAGGAGCGGACGCTCTTGCGGACGTCTTCCTGGTAGTCGGGATCGTGGTGGTAGGCGGTGCGGGCGCCTTCGCTGAGCCGTTGGGTGTCGAAGGAGACGCGGCCCTGGTCGGACACTTTCATGCCGGCGTCGATGGCTTCCTGGCGGGCGGTTCTGAGTTTGCCGCGCAGGTCGGTGAACTGGGTGTGCGCGTCACGCAGAAGGGAGGCGATGGCTTTCGCCTCGGTCTGGGCGTTCCGGTACTCGTTGAGGGTGGTGTCGAAGCGGCGGTTGGCGGCGTTCGCGGCCAGTCCCTGCCAGCCCGGGCCCATGGAGATGCCGTGGACATCCCGTTTGTAGGCCTTCTCCTGTTTGCCGAATTCCTTGGCCATGTCGTCCCAGCTCTTGGCCGCCGTGGTGAGGGTGGCCAAATCGGTCGTCATGATTTCGTGGTACGTCGGCATGAATTCCCCGTGGTGCAGCGTCGGTGTGACTGGCTGAAGGCGCGGCGGACGGCTCAGTAGCCGTCCAGGTTGGACGACTTGCGGATGCCCTGCCCGATGCCGAAGTCGGTGTTCTGGAACAGGATGCCGGTGCTCCGCAGAGCTTCCTTCTCGGAACTCAGGCGGTTCATCAGGTTCTGCACCTGCTCACCCCAGGTCTTGTGCGCTTTCTTCAGCGCCGTCGAGGTGACCCACCCGTGCCCGTCCTTCGCGGCGAACGCCTTGACCGCGGCGCCGGTCTCCTCGTCCGCCCAGTCACCGGCCTTGCGGGTGTCGGGCTCGATGTGGTCCTGGATCGCCTTGGCGGCGGCCTTCTTCTGCGCGGGACTGGACGCCAGGTCCTTCGAACCACCGCGCGCGGGGCCCGACGAACCCCCGGCATCGGCCGGATACCCGTTCAGCTCCATACCGACCGGCCGCCCCGGGCCCCCACCGTCTCCGTACGCCACAGCCGCCCCCGTTCAGTTGATTGGCGTGCACGGGCCAGGCTAACAACGCGACTTGGTTTCATGGATCACAGGGGTGCGCCGCCGGACCGGATCCATCAGCCCGGTGATGCAACATGGCCCTGACGCCCGAATCGGCGAACTGCCTTGTGTGCGACAGCAGTTCCTTAATCCGCCGTGGCGAACCCGTCATCCTTGAGCCGGTCGGTCCGACCGTGACCGCCGATATCGCTCGTGAACGTCTCGACGATCGCCGTATGTCCGGCCAGACCGACAGGGCACTCTGGCCGTTGAGCGCAGAAGTCACCGCTCGACGCCCGCCATGAGGTCGGGCATCCGGGCCTTCCCGTGTGATCGTCGAAATGCTGGGGCGCGTTGGTCAGCCGTCCCGCAGCATCGTCCGCAGCGCGTCCCGCAGGGCGACGCGCTCCTGGTCGGACAGGCCCGCCAGCGGCTCGCGGGCGAACCGCAGGGACTCCTGGAGGCTGCCCGCGACCCGCCGGCCCTCGGGCGTTGCCGCCGCCAGCTTCACCCGTCGGTCGCCCGGGTCGGGGCGGCGCTCCACCAGGCCCCGTGCCTCCAGCCGGTCCACGATGCCGGTGACGTTCGACGGCTCGCACTTCAGGCGCTGCGCCAGCCGGCGCATCGGCAGCGGCTCCAGGGACAGCAGGCTCAGCAGCCGCGCCTGGGCGCCGGTCAGTGCGTGCTCGGCGGCGGCCGACTCGTACTCCTCGTGGTAGCGGGCGACGACCGCGCCGATGAGCTCGACGACCTCCAGGGTCAGGGCGTCGGGTCGGGAGCTGTGCGGTGCGGCCATGCCGTCCAGGGTACCCACTTGCTTGACATCCTGAAATATTCAGGCGCATGGTTGTTTCAGGTACTGAAGTATTTCCAGGAAAGGTGCCCCGCATGACCGACGCCACCGCACTCCCCGCCACCGGCCGCGCATGGCATCTGCTCAGCCGCCCCGTCGGCTGGCCCGAGCCCAAGGACTTCGACCTCGTCGAGTCGGAGATCCCCGCACCCGGCGAGGGCGAGGTGCTGGTCCGCAACGCGTACCTCTCGGTGGACCCGTACATGCGCGGCCGGATGAGCGCGGCCAAGTCCTACGTCGCCCCCTACGAGCTCGGCAAGGCCATGCAGGGCGGCGCCGTCGGGGAGGTCATCGCCTCCAACGCCGAGGGCGTGGCCGTCGGCGACCACGTGCTGCACTTCCACGGCTGGCGCGAGTACGCCGTCGTGGAGGCGAAGAACGCCGTCCGCGTCGACCCCGAGGCGGCACCCCTGTCCGCGTACCTGGGCGTCCTCGGCATGACCGGGCTCACCGCCTACGCCGGGCTGCTGCGCACCGCCTCCTTCAAGGAGGGCGACTCCGTGTTCGTGTCCGGTGCCGCGGGCGCCGTCGGCAGCCAGGTCGGGCAGATCGCCAAGCTCAAGGGCGCCTCGCGGGTCATCGGCTCCGCCGGCTCCGACGAGAAGGTCGAACTCCTCGTGAAGGAGTACGGCTTCGACGCCGCCTTCAACTACAAGAACGGCAAGGTCAGCGACCAGCTCCGCGAAGCCGCCCCGGACGGGGTCGACATCTACTTCGACAACGTCGGCGGCGACCACCTGGAGGCGGCCATCGGCTCCCTCAACCGGGACGGCCGGATCGCCGTCTGCGGCGCGATCTCCGTCTACAACAACACCGAGCCCGCGCCCGGCCCCCGCAACCTCGCCCGCCTCATCCAGACCCGCGGCCGCATCGAGGGCTTCCTGGTCAACGACCACTACGACCTGCAGCCGCAGTTCGTCCAGGAGGTCGGCCCCTGGATCCGCTCGGGCGAGCTGAAGTACCGGGAGACGGTCGTCGAGGGCATCGAGAACAACCTCGAGGCGTTCCTCGGGGTCCTGCGCGGCGACAACACCGGGAAGATGATCGTCAAGCTCTGACGGCACCGTCAGGCTCTGACGGCCCCGCCCGCCCGGCCACCATGAGGGCCGCACCCAGGATCCCGGGGTGCGGCCCTCGTGCCGGTCACAGCGCCAGGGCCGCCCGGTGCGCCGCCCGCACCAGCCGCTCGTTCTCCGGGGCCGGTCCGCCGGGGAAGGCGCAGCGGCGCCGGGTGCAGCCGTAGGCCAGGCCGCTGCGCGGGTCGGCGAAGCCCAGGGCGCCCGCCACCCCGCCGTGCCCGAAGGCACCCGCGCCCAGGAAGCGGTACCGGACGTCCGCGACGGCCTCGAACCCGAGCCCGTACGCCGCGTGGCCGCCGGTCACCGGGTCGCGGCCGGCCGCGTGCAGCTGACCGACCTCCGCGATCGTGTCCGCCTTCAGCAGCGGCTCGTGCTCCCCCGTCCCGCTGATCGCCGCCGCGTACAGCCCGGCCAGGCCGCGGGCCGAGGCGATACCGCCCGCCGACGCCGGGCCGGCGGCGCGGACCAGCCGCTCGTTGGGCAGCAGCGCCGGATCGACCGCCCCGTCGGCGTGGCGGTTGAGGGCGATCGCCTCCAGGGTGTGCGGCCCGCTGGCCAGCGCGTCCAGCCGCACCTGCTGCGCGGGCGTCGGCGCCATGGGCTGCGTCGCACGGAACCGGGGCTCCTGCGCCGCCGGCAGACCCAGGTGGAGGTCCAGCCCGTACGGCACCCGGACCCGGTCCTCGTACACCGCCTGGAGCCGGTGCCCGGTGGCGCGGCGGACCACCTCGCCCACCAGCGCGCCGATCACGAGGGGATGGGAGCCGCAGGCCGTACCGGGCCGCCAGAACGGGCGCTGGTCGGCGAGCCGTTCGGCCAGCGCGCGGTCGTCGGCCAGCTCCGCCAGGGTGAAGCCGGTGTCCGTGCCGACCACGCCCGCACGGTGGGCGACCAGGTCGCGCAGCGTCAGCCCGCCCTTGCCCTCGGCGGCGAACTCCGGCCAGTAGTAGGTGACCTTGCGGTCCAGCTCCAGGGTGCCGTCCTGCACGAGGACCGCCACCACCAGGAACACGGCGCCCTGAGTGGCCTCGTGGACCCCGTAGAGGGTGTCCGGGCCGATGCCCCCGGTCCACAGGTCGACGACCCTGCGGCCGTGCACGTGGACGCACAACTGACTCTCGTGGTCCGGCCGTTCCCCGGCCGCGAACGCCGCGAACTCCTCCCGGACCGCCTCGAAACCGTCGGCCACGGTGCCATGGATCTCCTGGGTCATGCGCCCTCCTCAACAGAACGGCCGCCGATGGGCTCCCCCTCGAAGCGGTACGGCGGGGCGGGCCCGTTCGACTCAACGGCGCCCCGCGGCCGCGCGCACGGGCCGGATACAGTGCCCCCATGCGCGATCTCGGGGTGGGTTTCGGATATCTGCTGAGGGGCCAGCGATGGGTGGCCCGGCACGGCAAACAGTACGGTTTCGGGCTGCTGCCGGGGCTCATCACCCTGGTGCTCTACGCGGCGGCGCTCGTCGCGCTCGCGCTCTGGGGCCAGGACGCCGTCGGCTGGGCGACGCCCTTCGCCGACGACTGGTCGAGCCCCTGGCAGGGCCTGTTCCGCGGCTTCCTCACCGCCGTGCTGTTCGCCCTCGCCCTGCTGCTGTCCGTGATCACCTTCACCGCGATGACCCTGCTCGTCGGGCAGCCCTTCTACGAGAGCCTCTCCGAGAAGGTGGACCGCGACGTGTCGCCCGACGGCACCGCCCCCGAGTCGGACCTGCCGCTGATGCGGGAGCTGTGGATCTCCGCCCGCGACAGCCTGCGGATCATCGCGCGGGCCCTGCTGTGGGCGGTGCTGCTGTTCGCGCTCGGTTTCATCCCGGTCGTCGGCCAGACAGTCGTCCCCGTCGTCGGGTTCTTCGTCACCGGCTTCTTCCTCACCGAGGAGCTCACCGCGGTCGCGCTCCAGCGGCGCGGTGTGGAACTACGGGACCGCCTCGCCCTCCTGCGGACCCGCAAGCGGCTCGTCTGGGGCTTCGGAACACCGCTGGGGCTGGCCTTCCTGGTGCCCTTCGTGGCGGTGTTCCTGATGCCGGGCGCGGTCGCCGGGGCCACCCTCATGGCGCGCGAGCTGCGCGGCGAGGAGATCGACGAGGAGGGCACCGGCCGCACCGAGCCGGCCCCGAGCCCGGACGGCGACCTCACGTCCTGAGCCCGGGCGGCCCCGGGCGGCGGTCCTACGTCCTGAACCCGAGCCCGCGCCCGGACGGCGGCTGTAACGTCCTGAGCCCGCGCCCGGACGGCGCCTCCGTCACATCATGGGACTGAGCCCGGACAACTGCCTCTCGTCCTGAGCCGGCGCCCCACCGCGCCGGGCGCCCCCCCGGGCCCCCCCCCCCCGGGGGGCGGCGGGGGGGCGGGGCGGGGGCGCCCCGGGGGGGCGCCCCCCCCCCCCGGGCCCCCCGCCGCGCCGCCGAGCCCACACCCCCCGCCCCCC
>NZ_JBIWOK010000012.1:0-14601 GCF_044767675.1 Streptomyces sp. NPDC101219 | reverse complement strand
GGAGCGAGACAAACCTTGCAGGCACGACGGTCAGGACGGCAGCCCGCGGCCCCCCCCCCCCCCCCCCCCCCCCCGCGGGGGGGGGCCCCCCCCGGGGGGGCGGCCGGCGGGCGGCCGGCGCGTCTCAGCCGCGGGCGTCCGCCCCGCCCTCCGGGCCACCGGAACGCTCCGACGAGCCCACAGCCACTGCCACGAGCGACCGCACCTGCGCCACGATGTCCAGCCGGTTCCGCACGAACGCCGGGTCGGTGACCGCCCCCGTGGCCGGATCGGTGTTCCCCGCCCCGAACTCCAGCACCGGCGTGTGCAGATGCCCGCCCGGCAGGGTGCCGTGCAGCCCGAGGCGGTCCCGCAGCAGCGTCGCCCGGTAGGCGATCTCGTTCGACAGGTAGTCGCCGCCGCCCCCGGCCCGTGCCTTCGAGCCGGGCGTCGGCCCGTCCGGCCGCTCCACGGGCCGCGTGGCACCCGCCGGTATCTCGGTCACGCTCGTGTTGTCGTACACCGGGAACCGCCCGGTGTCCGCGGCCACGAGGTCCGCGTACGGCAGGGTCGTCGTCGTCCACTGCGGCTGCGTGGCCGGGTCGTCCACCGGGACGGTCTCCGTGCGCGAGACGTTGTCGTTGTCGGGGAAGCCGCCCCGCCAGGCCCCGTTGGTGCGCTCCACGTCGAACCGGCCCACCCGGCCCTGGCTGACGGTGGTGAACAGGTCGGTCCGCGGCAGGTGCGGTCGCAGCGCCCGCTCCACGGCGCCGTCCCCGAAGTCCTGCCAGCGCACCGGGAAGACGGCCGTCTCGATCCGCGCCGGACCGGTCGCCGTGTCGATCACCGTGCCGTCCAGGGCGAGCGCCGCTGCCCCGGACGGATTCGAGATCCGTACGTCCCGGTCCAGCGTGAACGGGTCGAACCCGGTGACCAGCACCCGCTTGAGGCCCTTGCCGTGCGGGAAGCGGATCGCGTCCTGGCCGCGCGAGGACCGCTCCAGCTCCCCGATCAGCCGGGCCCGCTCCTGCTCGCCGAGTGCGAACCGCGGCTCCCAGGTGCGCAGTTCCCGGGTCATCCCCAGCCGCGCCCAGTACAGCGGCCGGTCGTCGTCGCGGCTCAGGTCGCCGCCCGCCGGGCCGCGGCCCTGCCCCCGGTCCACCGCCCGCCGCCACAGCGCCCCGCCGTGGCGCAGCACCGCCTTCCGGGCCTGCGGGACGGAGCGCGCCCGGTCCAGCGCCCGCGCGAAGTCCGGTGCCACGTCGTCGAATCCGGAGCGGCGCAGTATCTCCCGGGGCGCCGCCCGGTCCAGGCGCTGCTCCTCGACGGTGGGGGAGAGGGCGCCGCTCCCGGCGGCGGCCTGCCCAGCGGGAGCGGCGGGAGCGGCGGTGGCTGGGGTGGCTGGGGTGGCGACAGCGGTCAGCAGCGCCAGTCCGAGCACACCGGCGCGCACAGGAAGCAGTCTCACGGGGGTGGGGGCCTTTCCGTCGTCGTGGGGTACGTACGTGATGCCGGAGGGGCGCAGTATCGCGTGACGGAAGCAGCCGACGCCATGGTGCCGGAGGGGGCCGGTGCGGGCCGTGACGGTCCCGGGGGCGGCGGGAAGCGGTTCGTTTGTGAAGGGTTCGTACGGGATCCCGGCCCGGAGCACTGATCGGGTAACCGGGGGTCACCTCGAGGATTAGCGTCTGATCCGGGTGGTAGCCATATGAGCAGCCCCGGTCCGGGACCCTGACCCCGGACCGGGGCTCAGTGCTGTCCCGGCCGCCGCCGTCACCGCACGGAGAACGCGTACACCGTCTCCGAGCGGTACACCTCGCCCGGCCGCAGCACCGTGCTCGGGAAGTCCGGCCGGTTCGGGGAGTCGGGGAAGTGCTGCGTCTCCAGCGCGACGCCGTCACCGGGGGTGAACGGACCGCCCAGGTGGTCCGCCGTGTACACCTGCATCCCCGGCTCGGTCGTCGACACCGTCAGCACCCGCCCCGAGGCCGGGTCGTACAGCTCGGCGACCTCCTCCGCCGCGGCCGTCACCCCATTGTCGAGCACGAAGTTGTGGTCGTAGCCGGAGCCGGCCGGCCGCGGCCGGCGGAAGTCGAAGCGGGTACCGGTGACGTCCCGCAGCTCACCGGTCGGGATCAGACCGGCGTCGACCGGGGTGAACCGGGAGGCGGCGAGCCGCAGTTCGTGCCCGCCGGCGCTGCCGGAGCCGGCCAGGTTCCAGTACGAGTGGCTGGTCAGGTTCACCACCGTCGGTGCGTCCGTGACCGCCTCGTAGCCGATGCGCAGCGCGCCCCGCTCGTCCAGCGTGTACGTCACCGCCGCCTCCAGCCGGCCGGGGAAGCCCTCCTCGCCGTCCGGGCTGACCCGGGTGAGGCGCAGCCCGTGCTCCACCGGCGTCACGTCCCAGGTCCGCCGGTCGAAGCCGCCCTTGCCGCCGTGCAGCGCATGCGGTCCCTCGCTGGGGGTGAGCGTGTGCGTCCGCCCGTCCAGCTCGAAGCGGGCGCCGCCGATCCGGTTGGCGTACCGCCCGATCACAGCCCCGAGGAAGAGGCCCCGGTGCGCGAGATAGCCCTCCGGGCCGGGGAACCCCAGCACCACGCTGCCCGCCCGGCCCGCACGGTCGGGTACCTCGACGTCCTGCACGATGCCGCCGTACGACAGGACCCGGACCCGGGTCCCGGCCCGCTCCAGGGTCCAGCGGTGGACGGGGGTGCCGTCGGGAAGTGTGCCGAAGAGTTCGTTCATGTGCGGAACATTAGGTGACGGGTTCCTTCGCCGTGACCGCACGGTGGGCGATCTCCGCGAGCCTGGCCTGGCCGTCGACGCTCGGATGGAAGAAGTCCCAGCGGCTCAACTGCCGGGTGCCGAAGCGGTACTCGTACACCGCGCCGCCGTCGTCACGGCACCGGCGGTCCTCGGCGCACACCTCCGCCAGCACCCGGTTGTAATCCTCCACCCGCTCCCGCACCGTCTCCCGGCGCTGGACCGCCGCCGCGTCGAGCGCGTCCGGATCGCCCAGCATCGACGGGCAGATGCCCAGCTTCCACACCTGCTTGCCCATCACGCTGGTCCGCCCCTGCGACCACAGCCGCTTCAGGTCCGGCACACTCGCCACGTACACCTGCGTCTTCGGCAACGCGCTGCGCAGGCGGCGCATCGCGTCCTCGAAGTCGGCGCGGAACTCCTCGACGGGGGTCATGGCGGACGGGGTGGCCCGGCAGGCGTCGTTCGCCCCCACCATCACCGTCACCAGCTGCGGGGACCGCCGCACCGCCCGGTCGATCTGCCCGGGCAGGTCCGCCATCCGCGCACCCGTCACCGCGTAGTTCCAGCTCCGCCCGGCGGCCCCCGCCCGGCCCAGGAGCCGCACGGCGAGACTGTCCACCTGCTCACTGTCGCCCGTCGCCCACGACACCTCCGGGCAGTCCGTCAGCACCCCGCAGGCGTCGAAACCGGTGGTGATGGAGTCACCGACGGCCGCCACGGACGCCGGGCTGGTGTCCCACAGGGGCGTGGGGCTCGGCGCCGGGCTCCCCCGCTGCGCCCCCGAGCCGGACGGTGCCGGGGCGTCACCGCCCACGGCGTCGCAGCCCGCCGCGCCCAGCACGGCGGCCGCCACCGCGGCCAGGACGGCCCACGCGCGCCCCCCGCGCCGTCGCCTGCCCTGCTCCATTCCGGCCGCCTCCCCGCGTGTCGCCGTGATCCGGTCGTGTCACCGCGCGGGCCTGCCGCGCCGCGGACGTGTGGTCCCCCCATCGTTCCCAACTCGCGGCAACGACACAGGGTTCCCACCCGGACGGAGGGAACGCCACCCACCCGTACAGGCGTCCTGCCGGGTGAATGGCGGGTGTTTCCGGGCGGCCGGACCGACGGTACGTCACACTCCTTGCGCCGACGCACGGTAGCCTCGCCATCAACGTGGCCGCCCCGGTCACGGCCGTTCCGCCCGCCTACAAGATGTCCCGCTCTGTCCGGAGGTTCCGGTGACGACACGTGGAGTTCTGTACGTGCACTCCGCGCCGCGCGCGCTGTGCCCGCACGTCGAGTGGGCCGTCGCCGGGGTGCTCGGCACGCGCGTCAGCCTCGACTGGATCCGCCAGCCGGCCGCCCCCGGCACCTGGCGCTCGGAGTTCTCCTGGCAGGGCCAGGCGGCCACCGCCTCCAAGCTGGCCTCCGCGCTGCGCGGCTGGCAGATGCTGCGCTTCGAGGTCACCGCCGAGCCCAGCCCCGGCGCCGAGGGCGAACGCTACAGCTGCACCCCCGACCTGGGCATCTTCCACGCGGTCACCGGCATCCACGGCGACATCCTCATCCCCGAGGACCGTCTGCGCGCCGCCCTCCTGCGCTCCACGACCGGCGAGACCGACCTCGAGGCCGAGATCGCCAAGCTCCTCGGCAAGCCCTGGGACGACGAACTCGAACCCTTCCGCCACGCCGGCGAAGGAGCCCCCGTCCGCTGGCTCCACCAGGTCGTCTGACCCACCCCCACGGCCACGGGCCCAGGGGCGCGGGGAACCGCGCACGGAGCGACAACCGCCCGCACGGGACGGAAAACGCCAACCCCCAGGGGCGCGGGGAACCGCGCACAGAGCAACAACGCCCCGCACTGGACGGGATACGTCACGCTCTCAGGGGCGCGGGGAACCGCGCACAGAGCAACAACGCCCCGCACTGGACGGGATACGTCACGCTCTCAGGGGCGCGGGGAACCGCGCACAGCTCAGCAACGCCCCGCACTGGACGGGATACGTCACGCTCTCAGGGGCGCGGGGAACCGCGCACGGAGCAACAACGCCCCGCACTGGACGGGAAACGTCAAGCCTCCAGGGGCGCGGGGAACCGCGCACGGAGCAACAAATCCCCGCACCCGACGGAAAACGTCACCCCCCCCGGGGCGCGAGGAACCGCGCACACTCCCCAACGACAGATGGGGCCCCGCCCCCACCGGAAGCGAAACCCCACCCGTCAAGCCGACGGCAGTCACACGGTGCGGAACGCCAGCACCACGTTGTGCCCCCCGAACCCGAACGAATCGTTCAGCGCGGCGATCCGCCCGTCCACCGGTAGCTTCCGCGCCTCCCCCCGCACGACATCCGCGTTCGCGGCCGCCTCGGGGTCGAGGTTCTCCACGTTGATCGTCGGCGGAGCCACCCGGTGGTACAGCGCGAGCACCGTCGCCACCGACTCCACACCGCCCGCACCACCCAGCAGGTGCCCGGTCATCGACTTCGTCGCGGACACCGCCATGTGGTCCGCGTCGTCGCCGAACACCTTCCGCAGCGCCTTGAGCTCGGCGATGTCCCCGGCCGGCGTCGACGTCGCGTGCGCGTTGACATGCACGATCTCCGCCGGGTCGAGGTCGGTGCGGTCCAGCAGGCTCTGCAGGGCGTGCGAGATGCCCCGCCCCTCCGGCTCCGGCTGCACGATGTCGTGCGAGTCGGCGGAGATGCCCTGGCCGACGGCCTCCGCGTAGACGCGGGCGCCGCGCGCGGCGGCGTGCTCGGCCGACTCCAGGACGATGACGCCCGCGCCCTCACCGAGCACGAAGCCGTCCCGGGCGACGTCGTAGGGGCGCGAGGCACCCTCGGGGTCGTCGTTGTTCTTGGACATCGCCATCATGTTGCCGAACGCGGCGATGGGCAGCGGGTGGATCGCCGCCTCCGTGCCGCCCGCGACGACGACGTCGGCACGGCCGGTGCGGATCATTTCGATGGCGTAGCCGATGGCCTCCGCACCCGACGCGCACGCCGAGACCGGCGTGTGCACGCCCGCACGGGCGCCCACGGCCAGGCCCACGTTCGCCGAGGGGCCGTTCGGCATCAGCATGGGGACGGTGTGCGGGGAGACGCGGCGGACGCCCTTCTCCTTCAGCACGTCGTACTGGTCCAGCAGGGTCGTCACGCCGCCGATGCCGGAGGCGATGACCGCGCCCAGCCGGTCCGGGTCGACCTTGGGGTCCTCACCGGCCGGCGCTTCGTAACCGGCGTCGGCCCACGCCTCCTTGGCCGCGACCAGCGCGAACTGCGCCGAGCGGTCCAGGCGGCGGGCCTGCGGCCGGGGGATGACCTCGGTGGGTTCCACGGCCACCGGGGCCGCGATACGGACCGCCTGCTCGGCGGCCCACTCCTGCTCCAGGGGCTTGACGCCGGAACGTCCGGCGACCAGGCCCTCCCAGGTCGAGGCTGCGTCGCCACCCAGCGGTGTGGTTGCGCCGATACCGGTGACGACCACGGTGCGATTGGTCGGGCTCATCGGAATTCTTTCTCCAACGGATCTACGAGGATTCGTACGGCGCCACCGCCGGGTGGCGGGGCCGGGGGCTCCCGGCCCAAGCAGGGCTCAGGCCTGGTGCTTGAGGATGTACTCGGTCGCGTCGCCGACCGTCTTGAGGTTCTTGACGTCGTCGTCGGGGATCTTGACGTCGAAACGCTCTTCGGCGGCGACGACGACCTCGACCATGGACAGCGAGTCGACGTCCAGGTCGTCGGTGAAGGACTTGTCCAGCTGGACGTCCTCAACCGGGATGCCGGCGATCTCGTTCACGATCTCCGCGAGACCGGCGACGATCTCTTCCTGAGTGGCGGCCATGATGGCGCTCCTTCGCAGTGATTCCAGAGGGTGTGGCGCCCGCCGCGTCAGCGGCAGGTGTTGCGGTTCCCGTACCGGACCGGGTGATCCGGCACGGAGTGCCTAGGGGAGGGTAACGACCGTAGCGGCGTACACGAGACCCGCCCCGAAGCCGATGACGAGCGCGGTGTCGCCGCTCTTCGCCTCTCCGGTCGCCAGGAGCCGCTCCATCGCGAGCGGGATCGAGGCGGCCGAGGTGTTGCCGGTGGTGCGGATGTCACGGGCGACCGTGACGTGCTCCGGCAGCTTCAGGGTCTTCACCATCGAGTCGATGATCCGCACGTTGGCCTGGTGCGGGATGAAGACGTCCAGTTCGTCCGGGCTGATGCCGGCCGCGTCCAGCGCCTGCTGGGCGACCTTCGCCATCTCGAACACGGCCCAGCGGAACACCGCCTGGCCTTCCTGGGTGATCGCCGGGAACTTGATGTTCCCCTCGCTGTCCAGGGGGAGTTCGGAGACGTCGCCGACCCTATAGCGGTCCCACGACACGGTCTGCTTGATGGTCTCGGACTTGTCGCCCTCCGAGCCCCACACGGTCGGGCCGATCGCCGGCTCCTGCGAGGGGCCGACCACGACGGCGCCCGCGCCGTCGCCGAACAGGAAGGCCGTGGCCCGGTCCTCCAGGTCGGTCAGGTCGCTGAGCCGCTCCACGCCGATGACCAGCACGTACTCCGCGGATCCCTCGACGACCATGCCCTTGGCGAGGGTGAGTCCGTAGCCGAAGCCCGCGCAGCCCGCCGAGATGTCGAAGGCGGCGGCCTTGTCCGTGCCCAGCTTGTCCGCGATCTCGGTGGCGACCGCCGGGGTCTGGGCGAAGTGGGACACGGTGGACACGACGACGGCGCCGATCTGGTCGGCGCTGATCCCGGCGTCGGCGATGGCCTTGCCGGACGCCTCGACCGACATCGCCGCGACGGTCTCCTCAGGCGACGCCCAGTGCCGGGTCTCGATGCCGGAGCGCGAGCGGATCCACTCGTCGGAGGAGTCGATCGTCTCCAGGATCACCTCGTTGGGCACCACGCGCGTGGGCCGGTAGCCGCCCACGCCGAGGATGCGCGCGTACGGGGCGCCCTTGCTGGGCTTGATCTTCGCCATGCGGGGCTCCTTAAGGCGATCAGGCGGCGTGCTCGGCGATGAGCTCGCGGGCCGCGTCGAGGTCGGCGGGGGTCTTCAGGGCCAGCGTCTTCACACCCGGCAGGGCGCGCTTGGCCAGTCCGGTCAGCGTGCCGCCGGGGCAGACCTCCAGCAGCGCGGTGACCCCGAGCTCCTTGAAGGTCTCCATGCACAGGTCCCAGCGGACCGGGTTCGCCACCTGGCCGACCAGGCGCTGGAGCACCTCGTCGCCGGTCGGGACCGCACGGCCGTCCTTGTTCGACACGTAGGTGACCTTCGGGTCGCCCGGCGTGAGGGCCTCGGCGGCCTTGGCCAGCGTGTCGACGGCCGGACCCATGTGGTGGGTGTGGAACGCACCGGCGACCTTGAGCATCACGACCCGGCGGACGCCCTCCGGCTTGTCCGCCTCCAGCGCGGCCAGCTGCTCCTTGGTGCCGGCCGCCACGATCTGGCCGGCGCCGTTGATGTTCGCCGGGGTCAGCCCCAGCTTCTCCAGGTGCGCCACGGTGGTGTCGGGGTCGCCGCCGAGCAGCGCCGCCATGCCCGTCTCGGTGATCGCGGCCGCGTCCGCCATGGCCAGGCCCCGCTTGCGGACCAGGGAGAGCGCCGCGGTGTCGTCCAGCACGCCCGCGAAGGCGGCGGCGGTGATCTCACCGACGCTGTGACCGGCGACCGCTCCGGGCCGGACGTCCGACAGCTCGCCGAGCGCGGACGCGGACAGCAGCCCGGCCGCCACCAGCAGCGGCTGGGCGACGGCCGTGTCGCGGATCGCGTCGGCGTCGGCCTTCGTGCCGTAGTGGGCGAGGTCGAGTCCGATGGCGTCGGACCAGGCGGCGACGCGGTCCGCGGCACCGGGCAGGTCGAGCCATTCAGTCAGGAAGCCGGGCGTCTGAGCGCCCTGGCCGGGAGCGACGAGTACGAGCACTCTCACACTCTCTCTTGGGGACGGCCGGGGCCGCCCGTGAGGACAAGGACGAAGAACACGAGGGGCTTTTGTGGAGCCCCGACAAAAGACTATGACTGAAGATCGCCATCGGCCAGACGCCCCAGGATCAGGGCGATCCGCAGTGTGAACGCAGAGCGTACATCGGAGGGTGACCAACCGGTGACGTCCGTCACACGTCGGAGCCGGTACCGCACGGTGTTGGGGTGAACGAACAGCATCCGCGCGGCGCCCTCCAGACTGCTCGCCTGCTCCAGATAGACGCTCAGCGTCTCCAGCAGAGCGGCCCCGGCCTCCTCCAGCGGTCTGTAGATCTCCTCCACCAACTGCTCGCGCGCGGACGGGTCTCCGGCCATGGCGCGTTCCGGCAGCAGATCGTCGGCCAGCACCGGGCGCGGAGCGTCCTGCCAGGCGGCGCACGCCTTCAGTCCGGCCGCCGCGGCCTGCGCGGAGCGGGTGGCCGCCAGCAGGTCCGGCACCACCGGCCCCGCCACGACCGGCCCCGCCGCGTACGGGCCGATCAGCGACTTGGCGACGGCGAGCGGATTGTCGCTGCCGCCCGCGATCACCACCAGCCGGTGGCCGAGCACCCCGGTCAGCACCTGCAGCTTGGCGTGCCGGGCCGCCCGCCGGATCGCCTCCACCGTCAGTTCCGAATCGCCGTCCGGCGCGGTCCCCAGCACCACGCACACGTGCTCCGGCGAGTTCCACCCCAGCGCGGCGGCCCGTGACACCGCCCCCTCGTCGGCCTCCCCGCTGAGCACGGCGTTCACCACCAGCGACTCCAGGCGCGCGTCCCAGGCACCCCGTGCCTCCGCGGCCTGCGCGTACACCTGGGCGGTCGCGAAGGCGATCTCCCGCGCGTAGACGAGGAGCGCCTCACGGAGGATCGACTCGTCGCCCGGGGCGGCCACCTCGTCGATGGCCGACTCCATGACCTCGATCGTCGTGCGCACCATCTCCACCGTCTGCCGCAGCGTGATCGCCCGGGTCAGCTCGCGCGGCGCCGTGCCGAAGACGTCGGTGGAGATGGCCTGCGGGGCGTCCGGACGCCGGAACCACTCGGTGAAGGCGGCGATACCCGCCTGGGCGACCAGCCCGATCCAGGACCGGTTCTCCGGTGGCATCGCCCGGTACCAGGGCAGGGTCTCGTCCATGCGCGCGATGGCCTGCGCGGCGAGGCTGCCGGAGGACTGCTCCAGCCGCTTCAGCGTCGCGGCATGCGGGTGGACGGGGCGCGCGGCGGCGTCGGGCTTACTGGTTTCGGGTTCGGGCACGGGGACAAGCCTGCCTCATCCGGGCAACGGGGTGGTCTCCCGGGTCCACGGCGGCCGGCCCGGGACCCAGGACTACGGTGGACGGCGTGATGCATGTACGGCGCGCGGACGAGCGCTACCCGGGGGGCGACCCGGACGCCGGGATCACCACCCGGCACGCCTTCTCCTTCGGCCCCCACTACGACCCCGACAACCTCCGCTTCGGCGCGGTGATCGCCTGCAACGAGGAACACCTGGCCCCCGGCGCCGGCTTCGACGAGCACCCGCACAGCCACACCGAGATCGTCACCTGGGTCGTGGAGGGCGAGCTGACCCACCGCGACTCCACGGGCGAGGAGACGGTGATCCGCCCCGGCGACGTCCAACGCCTGAGCGCCGCCTCCGGCGTCCGCCACGTCGAACGCAACGCCGGCCCCGACCCCCTCGTCTTCCTCCAGATGTGGCTGGCCCCGCTCGAACCGGGCGGCGAACCCTTCTACGAGGTCGTCCGCGGCATAGCCGACTCCACCCCCTACGCCCTCCCCGAGGCCGCCGCCATGCTCCACGTCCGCCGCCTGACAGCGGGGGAGCGCACGGCGGTACCGGACGCGGCGTACGTGTACGTGCACGTGGTGCGGGGCGAGGTGACCCTGGACGGTGAGCGCCTCGGCGCGGGCGACGCGGCCCGGATCACAGGGGCGGAGGGGCTGGCGACGACAGCGAGTTCGGAGGCGGAGCTGCTGCTGTGGGAGATGCGGGGCGGGTGACATGCCTCGTTGTCTTCGACCGTGTAATAGCGTGTTTCACAGAAAAGCCGCACTGATGGCTGGCCTCAATCTTGCGAAGAGGTGCGGCATGCTACGGACTTACCCAGCCGCTGATCAGGACTATGCGTGTAAAGCCCGCCCCGTGACCACGCCTTGGGCCCGCCCTGCACCGGCGAACGCTGCCCCGCGAGTCGTGGGCGATGTTCCCGTTCTGCTGGAGCTGCTCGGCTGTCTGTATCCGTAACCTCTCGCGAAAGGCTCGTTTCTCATCGGTCAGGCCAAACGGCCATGGCTTATCAGGTACTCGGGATACCGCAGGGATCAGTAGGCTGCTAGTCCTATTTGCACAGGAATCAAGACCTTCCGTCCGACTTCGAACGGCCTACGCGAGCAGTTTGCTTGCACTCGCCCAAATCAGCGCCACCCCCAGTAGACCGCCAGTAAGCCGGACAATGGTAGGGCTGAAACCGCGGCCGGGCCCAATTGTCCCCCAGTTCAGAAAGAAACTGTAGACCCGATAGGCAGAATCGCGACAATTCAGTGCCAAGAGAATTCCGATACACCCCATTACGCCCTGCCCTGCGGCGTAGAAATATGAGGTTCCCTCCGCGGGAGAGGCTGCAATTGCCTCGAAATAGAACGACACTTTTTTTACCTCACATGTCCGCCGAGTGATTAACCGAGAGGTTCGAGGCTGTCAACTTCGATAGCCCTGTTCCGGCTGCTGCCGTGCCGTTACTGCCTCAGGTGATGCGGCGTCATTTCGCTACCAGCGGACGTCATCGCCACCGGCGGAGACGGAAAGCTCTACCTCTACCCCAACATCTCCGGCAGCGGCATCGCAGTCGGAACCAGCGGCTGGCTCGACTTCCGGGCCATGAGCTGAACGGGGACGTACAACTACGGTTCGGGGTCCCACCTCCGCGCGGGGCCCCGAACCTTCTCAACCGGCGCGCCGCTGGTCACCGCAGACCGTCGACGAACGCCTGCCAGGCGTCGGCGCCGACGGTGACGACCGGCCCGGCCGGGTTCTTGCTGTCGCGGACGGGGACGGTGCCGGTGGACCAGGCGGGTGCCACCTCGACGCACTCGCCTCCGGTGTTTCCGCTGTAACTGGACTTACGCCACTGGATGCTTCTCGGGTTGGGAGCGGTCTCCATAGCGGTCCTCCGTCAGGCGGGCGATCAGTTCCGCCGACTCCTTCAAGGAGAGAGCAGCGGCCTGCACGCGAGCGTAACGGAGGGCGGCTTCCTTGACCGTCTCGGGATCGGCCGTCATGTGGCCGGAGATGAGGTCTTCGGTGTAGACGATGTCGGGGTCGTCCGCGAAGCGCATGGCGGTGAACGAGCCGGCCAGGCTGGAGTGTGCGCCTGCCGTGTTCGGCAGTACCTGCACGTGCACCCAGCGGTGGTCGGTGAACTTCAACAAATGGGCAAGTTGGCTCCGCATCACCTCATGACCACCGATCGGCCTGTGAAGCACGGCTTCGTCCAGTACGACCCATGTCAGCGGCGGGTGTTCGCGTGCCGTAATGCGCTGACGCTCCATACGGGCTGCGACCAGGCCCTCAAGGTCGTCCGGCACGCCGGTGCTGAGCACAGCCCGTGCGTACTCCTCCGTTTGCAACAGGCCGTGTACCAACTGCGCCTGGTACGTGGAGATGTACGTCGCCTTCGCCTCCATCTCCGCGTACGGCTGAAACCGTGGGGAGCTGGCTGCGCAGGACCAGGCCGATCAGGCGGGAGAACAGGCCGTCCGTGCCGAGCGCGGCGTCCACGCGTTCGGAGAAGTCGCGGGTGGGGACCTTCTTGGTGGTCTCGATCTGGCCGATCAGTGAGCCCGTGCAGAAGATGATCTCGCCGAGCTGACCCTGTTTGAGGCCGTGTGCCTCGCGCTGGCGGCGCAACTCCCAGCCGTAGTAGTCGAGTGGGGAGGCGGTGGGGTCGAGCGACTGGATGTTGACCACGGCGGCACCTCGGTTCAACGCCTTGCGGCGTTCGTTTCGTTCCGTAGCAGAGCGTAAGCAATGAGTTGCAGCATCGTGGTGTGAATCAGGCAATTGGCCCGCAGGCGGCGGGCGTCCCCAGCGAGTACCGTGCCGAGTTCGTCGTGGGCGAGCACTCGGCCCGGCATCTGCGCCGCATCCTGCGGCTGTATCTCGTCGGCTCGGGGCTGGCCGAGGTGGCCGACGCCGCCGAGCTGGCGCTCACGGAACTGGTCGCCAACGTCGTACGGCACGTGCCCGGCCGGCGCTGTCGGATCTGCTTTCTGCTGTTGCCCGGTGGGGTGCGGGTGGAGGTCGCCGACGGTTGTCCGGAGCTGCCGGTGCGCGGTGCCGGGGACGGGCTTGGTGAGGGTGGGCGCGGGATGGTGATCGTCGACGCGGTGACGGACCGATGGGGGGTGAGCGTCCCGCCCGGCGGACACGGCAAGACGGTGTGGTTCGAGTGCCGGTGACCCGGGAGGGAGGGCGCCCCGGCGGCACCGCCTGAGCGCTTCCTCTGGGCGTATCAGCGCAACGCGGGCCGCGCAGCTGCTAGGCGAGGAAGCAACGGCCATCGGCCAGCCGATGCAGGCCGAGCTACTCCGCGACGTTCGTGATGAACGTGTGGATCTCGGCGGTGAGGTTGCGCATGTCCTCCCCAGCCGCGTGCCACGTGGTCGCCTCGAACTGCCATTCCTCCGAGGGGGCCCTGTCACGGATCCCCCAGGCCAGTCGGACGTGACCGCCAGGGTGGTGTTCCGCTGAGAGAGTCAGGTCGTAGCAGAGGGAGTGCCACGTACGCGCTCCTTGCCAGCCCCGGAAGTCTTCGGCAAGTGAGGCGAGGAAGGTGTCGAGACCGTCGCCGTCCCAGGGTCTCCACTGAGGTCTCGACATGTCCCCAGGGCCCGCGGGCTGTGATGAGGAAGTCGAGCGTTGGTTCGTCCTCGTACCGCCGGGTCGGTTCCGAGAGCATCAGCGGTGCGGGCTCGGAGTCCCCCACCAGGACCACAGGGCGGCCGGAATCGTCGTAGTCGAGCACGCGATCAGGTTAAAGGACCGGGTTGGGCAGTCGCGCTCCCGGCTGGGCCGGGCATAGGGCGTAGCCGCGGAACAGGCAGCACCTGGTCCCGGTGACGCGGCCCGGATCACCGAGGCGGAGGGGCTGGCGGCGACGGCGAGTTCGGAGCCGGAACTGCTGCTGTGGGAGATGAGGGCGGCGTGAGTTGCCGGCGGTGGTCCGTGGTCGGGATCGCGCCCGTAGAGGCAGAGTTGTTCAACGCGTAGTCGTCATCGCCGCCAGAGCGAGGAGTGCCGCCAGTAGAAGAGGGACATCCGCTGACGGGCAGTAGCGGAAGCTGCGTGCGAGGTCGAACTTCCCCTTTGTGGACCCTGGGTGATCAGCGGTTGTCCTTTCCTGGATCTCTGCTGCCGCTCGCTCGCTTGTCTTGAAGGCGACGTCTATGAGTGACCCGCCAAAAGCGAAGCACGAGACCGTAGCGCCTTGCGAAGTTTCAATCTCCAGGCCCCCGACGGGTGTCGAATGCGCCTTGTGCACAGCCTCATAAGGGATGCGGTAGCGCATGATGGGGTTCTCTACGAGCATGAAACCTTCCAACAGCACTACCCGGCAGCTTCCGACTCGGCGCAGCACGAACATGACTGCAGCGGTTGTCGATGCGAGGAGCAGCCCGTTGCGGTAGTCCTCCCGAGCCAGGGCCGCCAGCAGTACAACAAGGTAAAGAGCCCAGAGCAGGACGATCGCCCCCCAGCTCATGACAGGCCAGGAGCGGCGACGCAGGACGCGCCGCTCCTTTCGCGCCGCCGTGCTGCTCTCTCTCACTGAGCGTTTTCAGAGTGGCCACCGATGGGGTGACAGCGGCGAGGGCACAACGCACGAGGCACCCGCGCCGTTGAGGGAGGTGTTCGAAGTCT
>NZ_JBIWOK010000011.1:0-282875 GCF_044767675.1 Streptomyces sp. NPDC101219 | reverse complement strand
AGTTCTCAAGGAACGGACGCTTCCTTCGTACTCACCCTCTCGGGCTTTCCTCCGGGCGCTTCCCTTCGGTGTTTCCGACTCTATCAGATCTTTTTCTCGACCTGACCCCCAGTCAGCGGGGTCCGTCTTCCCGGCCGTTGGGCCGTTCCGACGAGTGAGACTTTAGCGGATTCCCGGCTCCCGAGCTAATCGGGGTCCTGCGCCCTTTCGAGCGTGGATTCCTCATTTCGCGCACACGCATAGCCATTACCTGGGGGCGGACATACGTCTGCCGCTGAGTAGTGGTGGTGCTTGCGGAATAGCCGCCCGGGGACCGACCGGAGTCGGTGCTCACGTCGGGCAACCCGGAGAACACTACGGATCGGTCCTGGGCGTGTCAAACCGCCTGCTCGGCCCGCCCCCGGGGCGTATCCTCCTGTGCATGACGACGCGTACGTACCGCCAGTTCTGGTGGGCCGCCTGACGGCGGCCGTCCTTACGTATGCGCACACGGCCGCCGCTTCGGCGGCCGTTCTTGTTTCTCCCTCCGGAGCTCCGAGGGGCGGCCGGCCGGAGTCGGCGGCCCCGGCCAGGAGACGGAGAGAAGAGATGAAGCGGGTCTTCAGTGGGGTCAAGCCGACCGGGCACCTGACGCTCGGGAACTACCTTGGAGCCATGCGGCAGTGGGCCGCGGAGGACCAGCACCGGGCGGACGCGTTGTTCTGCATCGTCGATCTGCACGCGCTGACCGTGGAGCACGATCCGGCACGGGTGCGCAGGCTGAGCCGGCAGGCGGCGACGCTGCTGCTGGCGTCCGGGCTGGATCCTCAGGTCTGCACGGTGTTCGTGCAGAGCCACGTCGACGAGCACGCGCGGCTGTCGTACCTGCTGGAGTGCGTGGCCACGGACGGCGAGATGCGCCGGATGATCCAGTACCGGGAGAAGGCGGCGCGGGAGCAGCGCCGGGGCGGGAGTGTGCGGCTGTCGCTGCTGACGTACCCCGTGCTGATGGCGGCGGACATCCTGGCGTACGGGACGGACGAGGTGCCGGTGGGGGACGACCAGACGCAGCACGTGGAGCTGACCCGGGACCTGGCGGTGCGGTTCAACCAGCGTTACGGGCAGGCGTTCGTGGTGCCGAGGGCGACGCACCCGAAGGTGGCGGCACGGGTCATGAACCTTCAGGATCCGCGGTCGAAGATGGGCAAGAGCGACGATGCCGGGCCGGGGATCGTCTATGTGCTGGACGAGCCCGATGTGGTGCGCCGGAAGGTCATGCGGGCGATGACGGACAGCGGGCGGGACGTCGTGTACGACAGGGAGTCCCGGCCGGGGGTGGCGAATCTGCTGGAAATCCTCGCGGCGTGCACGGGTGGGAACCCGGAGGCGTTGGGCGGTGTATACGAGTCGTACGGGGATTTGAAGAGGGACACCGCGGAGGCCGTGATCGAGATGCTGCGGCCGGTGCAGCTCAGGCACAAGGAGCTGTGCGCGGATCCCGGCTATGTGGAGGGGGTGCTGCGGGATGGTGCGGAACGGGCGCGGGGCATGGCTCGGCCGACCGTGGATGCCGCTTACCGGGCGATCGGGCTGTTGCCGGCGGGTGCTGAGAGCGGGGAGCCCGTGCTGAAGGCCGCTCGGTAGGCCCGGGGGCTGGTGGCGAGGCGCGATGCGAAGTGCTGGCGCATCGTGACCTCGCTGCCGAAGCCGGACCGGCGGGCGACCTCGGGCATGGGGAGGTCGGTGCGTTCCAGGAGGCGTTGGGCCGCGGCGATGCGCTGGTCGAGGAGCCAGCGCAGCGGGGTCGTGCCGGTGGCCGCGGTGAAGCGGCGGGCGAAGGTGCGCGGGGACATGCCGGCGTGGGCGGCCAGGTCGGCGACCGTGAGCGGTTCGTGCAGGTGGCGCAGGGCGTGCTCGCGGACGGCGGCGAGGGTGTCGGCGTCGCGGTCGGTGCGGGGCGTGGGGTGCTCGATGAACTGCGCCTGGGTGCCGGTGCGGAAGGGGGCCGTGACCATCGACCGGGCGATCGTGGCGGCGGCCTCGGATCCGTGGGCGAGCCGGATCAGGTGGAGGCAGAGGTCGATGCCGGCGGCGGTGCCGGCCGCTGTCCAGAGGTTGCCGTCCTCGATGAACAGGGCGTCGGGGACGACGCGGACGTGGGGGTGATGTGCGCGGAAGAGGTCGATGAGGCCCCAGTGGGTGATGGCGCGGCGGCCGTCGAGGAGTCCGGCCTGAGCGAGGGTGAAGGCGCCTCCGCACAGGGCGGCGAGGGGGGTGCCGCGGGCGTGGGCGTGACGCAGGGCGTCGAGGACGGGAGGTGGTGCGGGGGTGAGGTGGTCGTCCAGTCCGGGGACGACGATCAGATCGGCGTCGGCCATCCAGGCCAGGGGGCGGTCTGGCAGGAGGGTGAGGCCGCCGCGCATGGGGACGGCGTCGGTGTCCGTGGCGACCCGGCGCAGTTCGAAGGCGGGGGCGCCGCGGTCGGTGCGGTCGACGCCCCAGACCTCGGTGATGACGGAGACGTCGAAGCCGCGGATACCGGGGATGGCCACCAGGGCCACGCGGTAGGGCACTGCCATGGGTGGCAGTAAACCATCGATCGATGACTTCTGGACCTCTGGGAAGGGGGGCGGTCGGGCGGCACGATCGGGTGCATGGACATCGCGAGGAACGCAGCACTGGTGGTCGTGGACGTGCAGAAGGGCTTCGAGGAGGTCGGTTTCTGGGGGACGCGCAACCATCCGTCGGCGGACGACAACATCGCCGCTCTCCTGGACGCGTGGCAGTCGGCGGGCCGGCCGGTCGTGTTCGTGCGGCACGACTCCGTGTCGCCGGGGTCGCCGCTGCGTCCCGGGTCCGAAGGCAATGGTTTCAAGGAGTACGTGGAGCGGCGGCGTGGGAAGGGAGGCGGGGCGGAGCTCCTGGTCACGAAGACGGTGAACTCGGCCTTCCTGGGCAGTCCGGACCTGGCGGCCTGGCTCCGTGAGGCGGGGATCCAGCAGGTGGTGCTGGCCGGGATCCAGACGAACATGTGCGTCGAGACGACGGCGCGGATGGGCGGGAACCTCGGGTTCGAGGTCGTGGTCGCCTTCGACGCGACGTACACGTTCGACCTGGAGGGGCCCTTCGGCTGGCGGCGCAACGCGGACGAGCTGGCGCAGGCGTCCGCGGTGTCGCTGCACGGTGGCGGGTTCGCGTCGGTGGTGATGACGGAGGAGGTGCTGACCGCCGTCAAATGAGCCGTGACCGGCTGCGGGCGCGCGGGCGCGCGGGCGCGCGGGCGCGCGGGCGCGCGGGCGCGCGAGCCCGCACGGTGCTGGGGCGGGCCGGCGGTCAGTCCTTGCTGCCGGAGGCCAGCTCGCGGCTGCGGTCGCGGGCGGCTTCCAGGGCGGCGATGAGGGCGGCCCGGACGCCGTGGTTCTCGAGTTCGCGGATGGCGTTGATGGTGGTGCCCGCCGGGGAGGTGACGTTCTCGCGGAGCCGGACGGGGTGCTCGCCGCTGTCGCGGAGCATGGTCGCCGCTCCGATCGCGGACTGGACGATCAGGTCATGCGCCTTGTCCCGGGGCAGGCCGAGCAGGATGCCGGCGTCCGTCATGGCCTCGACCAGGTAGAAGAAGTAGGCCGGGCCGGAGCCGGAGAGCGCCGTGCAGGCGTCCTGCTGCGACTCGGGGACGCGCAGGGTCTTGCCGACGCCGCCGAAGATCTCCTCGGCGTGGGCGAGGTGCTCGGCGGTGGCGTGGCTGCCGGCGGAGATGACCGACATGGCCTCGTCGACGAGGGCGGGAGTGTTCGTCATGACGCGGACCACCGGGATTCCCGAGGCGAGGCGCTCCTCGAAGAAGGCGGTGGGGATCCCGGCGGCGCCGCTGATGATCAGGCGGTCGGCCGGGACGTGCGGGGCGAGTTCGTCGAGGAGGGCGCCCATGTCCTGCGGCTTGACCGTGAGGATCAGGATGTCGGCCGTCTTGGCGGCTTCCTGGTTGGAGACGGGGGTGACGCCGTAGCGGGTGTGGAGCTCTTCGGCTCGTTCCGGGCGGCGGGCCGTGACCAGGAGGTCGGCGGGGGCCCAGCCTGCGCGGATCATTCCGCTGAGCAGGGCTTCGCCGATCTTTCCGGTGCCGAGGACTGCGACTTTCTGGGTCATGGCTGGAAGTGCCCTCCGGGGTGTGCGTCGTCCTGGTTCATCCTCCCACCCGGGGGCGGGAGGACGGGGCGGCTGTCCGGTGGGCGGAACGGCGGTCGGGGTGCGGGGCGGGCGCACGGAGCCCGGGTCAGGCCGTCCGGCGCCGCAGGGTGGCCGCGCCGAGGCCCAGGACCAGCAGGGCGCAACCGGCGACGATCAGGATGTCCTGCAGGAAGGCGGCAGTCATGTCGGTGTGCCGCAGGACCTCGTTCATGCCGTCGACGGCGTAGGACATGGGGAGGACGTCGGAGAGGCCCTCCAGGACGGGGTGCATGGCGTCGCGTGCGGTGAACAGGCCGCACAGGAGGAGCTGGGGGAAGATCACGGCCGGCATGAACTGCACCGCCTGGAATTCCGAGGCCGCGAAGGCCGAGACGAAGAGACCGAGCGCTGTGCCGAGGAGCGCGTCGAGGAGCGCCACCAGGAGCAGCAGCCAGGGGCTGCCGACGACGTCGAGCCCGAGGAACCACACCGCCAGACCGGTGGCGAGGGCGGACTGGACGACCGCGAGGGCGCCGAAGGCGAGCGCGTAGCCGGCGATCAGGTCGCCCTTGCCGAGCGGCATGGCGAGGAGGCGTTCGAGGGTGCCGGAGGTCCGCTCGCGCAGGGTCGCGATCGAGGTGACCAGGAACATCGTGATCAGCGGGAAGATGCCGAGGAGCGAGGCGCCGATGTTGTCGAAGGTGCGCGGGCTGCCGTCGAAGACGTAGCGGAGCAGGAGCAGCATCAGGCAGGGCACGACGAGCAGCAGGGCGATGGTGCGGGGGTCGTGGCGCAGCTGGCGCAGGACCCGGCCGGCGGTGGCGAGGGTGCGGGCCGTGTTGAGGGCGCCGGCCGGGGTCGAGGGGCGGGCCGTGCGGGTGCGGGTGGTCGTGGTCATCGCGTGGTCTCCTTCGAGCGGTCGGCCGCGGCGGCCCGGTCCACCAGGTGCAGGAAGGCCTCCTCGACGGTTTCGGCGCCGGTGCGGGAGCGCAGGGCGTCGGGGGTGACGGCCGCGTCCTCCGGCCGGGCGGTGTCCCCGGTGAGCAGTGCGCCGGCGCGCATCAGGAGGAGGCTGTGGCAGCGCTCCGCCTCGTCCATCACGTGGGAGGAGATCAGCAGGCTCGCGTTCCGCTCGGCGGCGATGCCGTGGAACAGCTCCCAGAGGTCGCGGCGCAGGACAGGGTCGAGGCCGACGGTCGGTTCGTCCAGGACCAGCAGCTCGGGGGTGCCGAGGAGGGCGACGGCCAGGGAGACGCGGCTGCGCTGTCCGCCGGACAGGTTTCCCGCGAGGGCGTCGGTGTGCCCGGTGAGGTCCACGTCCGCGATCGCGCGGGTGACGTTGTCCCGGCGGCGGTCGGCGGCGGCGCGGCCCGGGTCGAGGATCGCGGCGAAGTAGTCCAGGTTCTGGCGGACCGTCAGGTCGTCGTAGACGGAGGGCGCCTGGGTGACGTAGCCGATGCGGCTGCGCAGCGCGGCGTGTCCGGCGGGGAGGCCGAGGACGTCCAGGGTGCCGGCCACCTTCGCCTGGGTGCCGACGATGGCCCGCATCAGCGTCGACTTGCCGCACCCGGAGGGTCCGAGGAGCCCCGTGATCTGCCCGCGCGGGACGGTGAAGGCCAGGTCGCGCAGGACGGTGCGGGGGCCCCGGACGACGGTGAGGCCCTGCGCCCGGACGGCCGGGGTGCCGTCGGCGTGGCCCCCGTCACCGGGGTCGGCGACCGGGTGGGCCGGTCCGGAGGTGTAATTCATCATGTGATGAATAATGCGCGCGAGGGCACGCCGCGTCAAGCACGGGAAAGGAAGGAGAAGGGGGAGGGGGCGCGCCGGGGCGGGCATGCCGAGCGGCCCGCTCACGGCGTGATCGCCGGGCGGGCTCAGGACCTGCGAGGTCGCGCCGTCACGGCACGAAGCAGCACCGGAGGGGGAGGGTGCCGGATGCTGCCGCGCTCAGGAGCACCGAAACAAGAACGGGGTGCCTGGTACTGCCGCGCTCAGGGGCGGCGGCGCTTCTTGGGGTTGCCGGAGCGGCGCGCGGTGCGCTTCGCGTACTGCTGGCGGGCGGTCTCGTACTCCTCGCGGCGGAGCTTCTCGCCGGGCGCCTCGGTCAGGGAGCGGAAGAAGTAGGCGAGGAGGGAGCCGACGAAACCGATGGCCAGGAGGCCGCGCAGGGAGTTCTGGCGGTCCGGGTCCGGGCGGCGGCGGAAGCTGTCCCAGGTGTGGCGGAAGGCGAGCGAGCTGCACACGGCGAACATCACGACCATGAGGAGCGTGACGAAGCTGCTGACGTCGGCGATCGCGAGGCCCTCGTAGGCGAAGCGCAGCACGAAGCAGGCGGCGGCCGCCGCGGCGAGGGAGCCGACGGCGACGCCGACGCGGCGGGCCGCGTAGCCGTTGTCGTGGCCCACCCAGGTGGTGCCGAAGAAGCGGATGGACTCCGGCTGGGGACCGGCGGGGGTGCCCGGGGAGTCGGAGGCGCTGCCCGGGGCGCCGTTCGTCTCGTTCTCTGCTGTGCTCACGTGTCGATTGTGACGCGTCCCCCGCGACACCCGGGAGCCCCCCTGCCGACGGGCGCCGTCGGCCCCTGCCCTGCCACGTCGGCCGAGGGCTGCGCGTGCCGGTCCGCGCCCCGGTCTGTCCTCAGCAGCCGGCCGGCCCGATCCCTCTGTCGATGCGGGCGCGCAGGGCGTGCAGCGCCTGCCCGACCTCGGCCGGCTCGGTCTCGGTGAGGTCCGCGTCGAAGGTCAGCAGCAGCCCTGCCAGGCCGGCCCAGGACCACGCGCCGAGGGTGAGGCGGCAGGTGGAGTCGGTGACGTACTCGACCGTCGACCCGCCGGGGGCGAACCGGGCGACGAGGGAGGCGGGGAGGGCGAGGAGCGCCGAGCCCCGGCACGGCCACTCCGCCGGTGTGTCCCCGCGGTCGTAGGTGGTCATCACGAAGGTGGCGGGGTCTCCGTGCGGGACGGGACGCCGGTCGAAGGTCCGTCCGGTCGGCATGCGCGGGGTGAGCCGGTCGACGCGCATCGCGCGCCACCGGTCCGCTTCCGGCTCGAACGCCACGAGGTACCAGCGCCCCGCCCACACGACGAGGTGGTGGGGCTCCAGCGTGAGCGTCGCCGGTTCCCCCTCCCCCGTGCGGTCCGCGCGCAGGACGTGACGGCGGCTGATCGCGGCGCCGATGACGCCGATGACCTCGGCGTCGATCGGCGTGGCGGGGAACTCCCAGTAGTTGCGTGCCGCCGAGACCCTGAACGCGGTGGGCTCGGTCATCACCTCGGGCCTCGGGGTCGCCCTGGCCCGGAAGGCCGGGCGGGCCCTGCTGATCACCGGCTCCCTCACCATCGCCGCGTCCCAGGCCGTGCTGTGGGCGGTCGTCGAGGACGGCGCCGTCCCGGGGTACGGGGAGCTGGCCCTCGCCCTCTTCGTCGGCGGCCTCGGGCTCGGTCTGGCCGCGCCGATCCTGGTCGACGTGGTCCTCGCCGGCGTCCCCGGACGCAACGCGGGCGCCGCGGGAGGCGTGCTCTCCACGGTGAACCAGATCGGCAGCGCCATCGGCATCGCCGTGCTGGGCACGTTCTTCTTCCGCTCCGTCGCCGGTCCGGCGGCCGACGGGGCGGGACCGGCCGGCCACGCGCACGCGTTCGGCATCGTCCTCGTCGCCTCCGCAGTGCTCTACGTCGTGGCGGCACTCGTGATGCTCGGGCTGCCCAGGACGGCGGCGGCCGCTGACGACGACCGGTGAACCGGGGCCGATCCGCGCGCCGGCGCGGGCCCCCGCCCGCGAGGCAGCCGGGCGCGGTCCCGCTCGGCGCGAGGCCGCCCGGCGCATCCGGTCTCGGGCCCCGCTCCCGCCGGGCAAGCGGGACGGCCGGGCCGGCCGTCCCGCGGTGGCGGGGTCAGCAGCGCGGGGCCACGTAGCCGTCGCTGCCGGTGTAGATGTACGCGTCGGAGACGTACTGGCCGCTGCCGATGCAGTCCCAGACCGCCGAGGTGCCGTACGGGCCCGTCACCCGCGTGCCCGTCGTCTGGCAGGTGATGCGGACCCTGGAGCCCACGGCCAGCACCCGCACGATCGCGTAGCCGGTGCCGGGGCCGCTGCGGACGTTCAGCCGGTAGCCGGGAGCCACCGGGTAGGTGGCCGCGGCCGCCGTGGTGACGGCCTCCGCGGTGTCCTTGCCGCCCTCGCCCGCGATCTCCTGTGTCTGGTCGACCGACATGAGAAAACCTCCCCCGTTGCACCCCACGTCTGTCGTGGGGGTCACGTTGATTCCCCGGGAACCCGTTCCGAAACACCAGTTCTCCCTTCGCACAGGAAGGCAGCGGCGCCGCCTGGGTCCCGCACATCCCATCGACTAGGCTCCGAGCGTCGCGCGCTGACGAACAGCACGGGGGAGGTTCCATGGCGTCGCAGCGGAACACCGGGGCGGGCGCCGAAGCGGAACTTCCGGAGTACGCCGGTCACTACCGTCTGGAATCGTGTCTGGGCTCGGGCGGCATGGGTGTCGTCCATCTGGCCCGGAGCACCTCCGGCATGCGCGTCGCGGTGAAGGTCGTGCACGCCCGGTATGCCATGGACCCCGAGTTCAGAGGGCGGTTCCGGCAGGAGGTGGCCGCGGCGCGGCAGGTGAGCGGGGCCTTCACGGCACCGGTCGTCGACGCCGACCCGGAGGCCGGGCGGCCCTGGATGGCCACCCTGTACATCCCCGGCCCCACCCTCTCCGAGCAGGTGAAGCGGAACGGCCCGATGGACCCGGACCAGTCCCGTCGGCTGATGGCGGGGATGGCGGAGGCGCTGCGCGACATCCACCGGGTCGGGGTCGTGCACCGGGACCTGAAGCCGAGCAACGTCCTGCTCGCCGACGACGGCCCGAAGGTCATCGACTTCGGCATCTCCCGGCCGCGGGACAGCGAACTGCGCACCGAGACCGGCAAGTTGATCGGCACTCCGCCGTTCATGGCGCCCGAGCAGTTCCGGCGGCCCCGGGAAGTGGGGCCCGCCGCCGACGTGTTCGCGCTCGGCTCGCTCATGGTGCACGCCACGACCGGGCGCGGCCCGTTCGACTCCGACAGCCCGTACGTCGTCGCCTACCAGGTGGTGCACGACGAACCCGACCTGACCGGCGTACCGGAGTCGCTGGCGCCGCTGGTGCTGCGGTGCCTCGCCAAGGAGCCCGACGACCGGCCCACGCCGGACGAACTCATGCGCGAGCTGCGGTCGGTGGCCGCGGCCTACGACACCCAGGTGTTCATCCCGCCGCCCCGCACACCGGACGAGGAGCGGACGGAGGCCGCGGCGGACGGCCCTGAGGCAGAGCGGGAGCGGGGAACGGCAGCGGCTGCGGCTGCGGAGCCGGCACCGGCGGACGGCGCCGGGGAGCGGCCGGCGCGGCGCCTCGGCCGGCGGACGGTTCTGCTGGCCGGAGCGCTCTGCCTCACCGTGCTCGGCGGCCTGACGGCGGCTCAGCTGACCGGCGACGACACGCAGCCGGCCCGCCGGACCACCGCCGCGCAGAGCACGCCGGCCGGCTTCGGGGAGTGGGAGACGGCGCCCGCCCGGCGCGGCGGCATGCCGCAGTGCTCGTACCGGCAGGAGCGGCTGCTGTGCGCGCTGCGCGGACGGGTCGTCGCCCTGGACCCGGCCGACGGCCGCACCCTGTGGCGGCACGACCTGGCCAGGACGCCCCGCAGCGAACCGCCGGCCGTCGCGGGCGGACTCGTCCACCCCTCCCTCGACCGCACCGGTGATCTGGAGGCACTCGACCCGGCCACCGGCCGCCGGGTGTGGCACCGGGCGGTTCCCGCGTACGAGGGGGTGCGGGCGGCCGGGGACATGCTCCTGCTGACCCACGCCGACGGCACGGTCACGGGCGTGGACGGCGCCACCGGCGACACCGCGTGGTCACGCCGCGTCCCGGGACAGGCCGTCCCCTACTTCTCGTCGTTCGCGGGAGAGGCCGACGAGCCGTCGGCGTACGTGACGAGCCCGTCCGCGGACGGGAGCGGGACCCGGATCACCGCGGTGGATCCGGCGACGGGTGACGTGCGGTGGGACGCGGAACTCGCCGGCTCGCTGACGCCCGTGGGGGCGGCGGAGGGGTCGGTGTACCTGCTCGTCGGGGGCGCCGTCGACGGCGACGCCACGGGCGTGGTCCGCTACACGCCCGGCAGCGCGGACACCCGCCGGGTGACGCTGCCCGTGCCGGTCGGGCAGGCGGAGGCCGGGGTGCACGGGGACACCGTGTACCTGATGGGCGGGGGCGGTTCCCTGGTGGCCGTCGACATGGCGGCGGGGAAACAGCGGTGGCGGCTGGAGACGGGGGTGAGCCGGGGCTCCCGGCCCGCCGCCGACGGACGCCATGTGTACGTGACGGCGCCCGACGGGCGGCTGCTGGGTGTCGACGCCCGCACCGGGAAGCTGCTCGGGCAGACCCGGCCACGGCTCGGCGACGACTCCGACCGGGTCCCCGCCGCGCTGCCCGAGCCGGTGCTCGCGGGCGGCCACGTCTACGCCGGCGCACCCGACGGGACCGTGTTCGGTGTGCCGGGGAGCGACCCGGCCGCCTGGTGACCTGACCGAAGGGCCGCTCCCGCGGTGTGCGGAAGCGGCCCCGTGGCGGTCGGCTCGCTCGCCGGGTCCCTGGCGGGCCGCGTGGCGGTCGGCTCGCCCGGCCGGGCCGCTGCGGGCCCCGTGGCGGTCAGCCCAGCTTGCTCACGTCGCGGACCGCGCCCTTGTCGGCGCTGGTAGCCATCGCCGCGTATGCCTTCAGCGCCGCCGAGACCTTGCGGTCGCGGTTCTTCGGGGCGTACGTGCCGTTCAGCGCCTGCTCGCGGCGGGCCAGCTCGGTGTCGTCCACCAGCAGCTCGATCGAGCGGTTGGGGATGTCGATGCGGATCCGGTCGCCGTCCTCGACCAGGGCGATCGTGCCGCCCGAGGCCGCCTCCGGGGAGGCGTGGCCGATGGACAGGCCGGAGGTGCCGCCCGAGAAGCGGCCGTCGGTGATCAGCGCGCACGTCTTCCCGAGGCCGCGGCCCTTGAGGTACGAGGTCGGGTAGAGCATCTCCTGCATGCCGGGGCCGCCCTTGGGGCCCTCGTAGCGGATGACGACGACGTCGCCCTCCTCGACCTGCTGGGTGAGGATCTTCTGGACGGCCTCCTCCTGCGACTCGCAGACGACCGCCGGGCCCTCGAAGGTCCAGATGGACTCGTCGACGCCGGCCGTCTTGACGACGCAGCCGTCCACGGCGAGGTTGCCGCGCAGGACCGCGAGGCCGCCGTCCTTGGAGTAGGCGTGCTCGACGGAGCGGATGCAGCCGCCCTCGGCGTCCACGTCCAGGGAGTCCCAGCGCTCGGACTGGGAGAAGGCCTCGGCGGAGCGCTTGCAGCCGGGGGCCGCGTGCCAGAGTTCCACGGCCTCGGGGGACGGGGAACCGGCGCGGACGTCCCAGGTCTTCAGCCAGTCGGCCAGGGACGGGCTGTGGACGGAGTGGACGTCCTCGTTGAGCAGGCCCGCGCGGTGCAGTTCGCCGAGGAGGGCCGGGATGCCGCCTGCCCGGTGCACGTCCTCCATGTAGTACGTGCGGTCCCCCGCGACGTTGGGCGCGACCTTCGCCAGGCAGGGGACGCGGCGCGAGAGGGCGTCCATCTCGGTGAGGCCGTAGGCGACCTCCGCCTCCTGGGCGGCGGCCAGCAGGTGCAGGATCGTGTTGGTGGAGCCGCCCATCGCGATGTCGAGCGCCATGGCGTTCTCGAAGGCCGCGGGGGTGGCGATGCTGCGGGGCAGGACCGAGTCGTCGTCCTGCTCGTAGTAGCGGCGGGTCAGGTCCAGGACCGTCCGGGCCGCGCGGACGTACAAGTCCTTGCGGGCGGTGTGGGTGGCGAGGACCGAGCCGTTGCCCGGCAGGGACAGGCCGATGGCCTCGGTCAGGCAGTTCATCGAGTTGGCGGTGAACATGCCCGAACAGGAGCCGCAGGTGGGGCAGGCGTTCTCCTCGATGCGGAGGATGTCCGCGTCGGAGATCTTGTCGTTGACCGCTTCCGACATCGCGTCGACCAGGTCGAGCGTGCGGACCGTGCCGTCGACGAGCGTGGCCCGGCCGGACTCCATCGGGCCGCCGGAGACGAAGACCGTGGGGATGTTCAGGCGCAGGGCCGCGTTGAGCATGCCCGGGGTGATCTTGTCGCAGTTGGAGATGCAGATCAGGGCGTCGGCGCAGTGGGCCTCGACCATGTACTCGACGCTGTCCGCGATCAGGTCCCGGGAGGGCAGGGAGTACAGCATGCCGCCGTGGCCCATCGCGATGCCGTCGTCGACGGCGATGGTGTTGAACTCGCGCGGGATGCCGCCGGCCGCGACGACCGCCTCGCTGACGATCCGGCCGACCGGGGCGAGGTGGGTGTGGCCGGGGACGAACTCCGTGAAGCTGTTGGCGACGGCGATGATCGGCTTGCGGCCGATGTCCGCGCCCGGTACACCGGAGGCCCGCATGAGGGCGCGGGCGCCCGCCATGTTGCGGCCGTGGGTGACTGTGCGGGACCTCAGCTCGGGCATCGTCGCTCGCTCCTTCAGGACCTTCTCGGGTGCCGGGGGGTTCCGGAGTCAGAGAATGCTGACTTCCGTCGAGCGTACGCCGGTCATCCAGGGTTCGGGACGCGGTGTCCGATATGCGAGACCGGTGTCTCAGCGTGCCGGCACCGGCCCGTGGCGGCGTCGGTGGGCGCGTCCGGCCGGGTCAGGGGCCGGTGAGGTGCCCCTGCACGACGGGGGCGACCCGGCGGACGATCTGCTCGGGGTCCGCCGACGCCAGCGGCTCCACCTTGATCACGTAACGGATCATCGCGATGCCCACCAGCTGCGCGGCGGCCAGCTCGGCGCGCAGTTCGGCGTCCGGGAGGTCCAGCTGGCCCGCGATCCGGCGCAGGAGCTGGGTGGAGACCAGGCGGCGGAAGACGGCGGCGGCGGTCTCGTTGTTCACGGCGGAGCGGACGATCGCGAGCAGCGGGGTCCGGGTCACCGGGTTCTCCCACAGGCCGAGGATCATGCGGGTCATCTTCTCGCCGACCTCGTCGAGCGGACCGTCGAGCACGCTGTCCCGGGCCATGAGGGCGGGCGCGAAGGCGACCTCGACGGCAGCCTCGAACACCTGCTCCTTGGTGCCGAAGTAGTGGTGGACGAGCGCGGAGTCCACACCGGCCGCCTTGGCGATCCCCCGCACGGAGGTCTTCTCGTACCCGCGTTCGGAGAACTCCTCGCGGGCGGCGCGGAGGATCCGGTCACGGGTGCCCACGGACTCGGTGCGCGGGGGCCGGCCGCGACGCCGTACGGTGCCGTCGCGCGACTCGGACGCCCCTCGGCCGCCGGGAGCGGCGAGACCGTTCATGACCGCGGCACCCACAGTGCGGGGGAGGCGGGGGACGCCGCGGCCAGGTGGCGGCGGGTGAACTCGAGCGCCTCCGCCAGGTCGGCCTCCCGCTCGGCGCCGGACATCGCGCGCCGGGTGTTGACCTCGATGACGACATGGCCGTCGAAGCCGGTCAGCGCGAGGCGCTCCAGCACCTCGGCGCAGGGCTGGTTGCCGCGGCCGGGCACGAGGTGCTCGTCCTTGGCCGAGCCCCGGCCGTCGGCCAGGTGGACGTGGCCCAGGCGGTCGCCCATGCGGTCGAGCATGCCGAGCGCGTCGGCGCGGGCGGTCGAGGCGTGGCTGAGGTCGATGGTGAAGTGCCGGTAGTCGTCGCGGGTGACGTCCCAGTCGGGCGCGTAGGCGAGCATCTCGCGGTCGCGGTAGCGCCAGGGGTACATGTTCTCCACGGCGAACCGCACGTCCGTCTCGTCGGCCATGCGCCAGATCCCCTCGACGAAGTCGCGGGCGTACTGCCGCTGCCAGCGGAACGGGGGATGGACGACGACGGTGTCGGCACCGAGCCGCTCGGCGGCGGACCGGGCCCGCTGGAGCTTGGTCCACGGGTCGGTCGACCACACCCGCTGCGTGATGAGCAGGCACGGGGCGTGCACGGCCAGGACGGGCACGCGGTGATAGTCGCTGAGCCTGCGCAGGGCCTCTATGTCCTGGCTGACGGGGTCGGTCCACACCATGACCTCGACACCGTCGTAACCGAGCCGCGCGGCGATCTCGAAGGCCGTCGCCGTCGACTCCGGATACACGGAGGCCGTCGACAGTGCGACCTTCGCATCCGGGACGCGCACCGTTGGATCTGCCACGAGGGACAGGGTACGGGGTGCGGTTGGGCGGGCGGGGGGCCTGCCTTCGCCGTTGTGGTGTTTGCCATAGGCACGTGCGGCCGCGACGGCGCCCGGCGCTGCGCCCCGCTCCCCGCCGCTCCGCCCCGCTCCCCGCCGCTCCGCCCCGCTCTCCCCGCCCCGCTTACGCCCTCGCGCCCGCCGGCACCCTTAGGCCCGCCGGACGCCGCCGTCCATGTGGTCCAGGCGGCGCAGGATCACGCCCTCGCGCAGGGCCCACGGGCAGACCTCCAGCCGTTCCACGCCGAACAGGTCCATCGACGCCTCCGCGACCAGCGCCCCGGCCAGCAGCTGGCCCGCGCGCCCCTCGGAGACGCCGGGGAGCTCGGCGCGCTCCTCCTCCGTCATGGCGGCGAGCCGGGGCACCCAGCTCTCCAGGGACTGCCGCTTCAGCTCCCGCTGCACGTAGGGGCCCTCGGCGGAGGCGGGGGCCCCTCCGATACGGGCGAGCTGCTTGAACGTCTTGGAGGTGGCCACGACGTGGTCGGGGCGGCCGAACCGGCTGAACTCGCCGACGGTACGCGCGATCTCGGTGCGCACGTGGCGGCGCAGCGCGCGCACCTCGTCCGCCTCGGGCGGGTTCCCGGGCAGCCAGGCGGCCGTGAGGCGGCCGGCGCCCAGCGGCAGCGACACCGCGGCGTCCGGCTCCTCGTCCATGCCGTAGGCGATCTCCAGGGATCCCCCGCCGATGTCGATGACCAGGAGCTTCCCGGCGGACCAGCCGAACCAGCGGCGCGCGGCGAGGAAGGTGAGCCGCGCCTCCTCCTCGCCGCTGAGCACCTGGAGTTCCACGCCCGTCTCGGCGCGCACCCGCGCGAGCACGTCGTCGGCGTTGCCCGCGTCGCGCACCGCGGACGTCGCGAACGGGAGCAGTTCCTCGACGCCCTTGTCCTCGGCGGCGTCCAGCGCCTCACGGATGACCGAGACCAGTCTGTCCATCCCCTGGGGGCCGATCGCCCCGTCGTCGTCGAGGAGCTGGGCCAGCCGGAGTTCGGCCTTGTGGGAGTGGGCGGGCAGCGGGCAGGCCCCGGGGTGCGCGTCCACCACCAGCAGGTGCACCGTGTTCGACCCCACGTCGAGGACACCAAGTCTCATGTACGGAACGCTACTGCCCGCGGCGCGCCGTGTTGCCTGGTCCGCCGGATACGGGCCGGTCCCGGTGAACTCCGCGGGCGGCATACCCTGGACCCGTGCCAAAGACGAAAAAGGCGAAGGACAAGAAGTCGGACAAGAAGGCCAGGAAGGTCGAACCGGTCGAGATGTCTTCGCGGGCGAACGCGCCGGAGGGATCTCCGGCGGATCAGCGGGCGGACGACGAGCAGGGGCTCGACTTCGCGCGCGCGTGGGTGGAGTTCCCTGATCCGGCGGACGACGAGCAGGTCTTCCGCTGCGATCTGACATGGCTGACCTCTCGCTGGAACTGCATCTTCGGCAGCGGCTGCCAGGGCATCCAGGCCGGCCGCGCGGACGACGGGTGCTGCTCCCTGGGTGCCCACTTCTCGGACGAGGACGACGAGAAGCGCGTCGCCGAGCATGTGGCGAGGCTCACTCCGGACATCTGGCAGCACCACGAGGAGGGCACCCGGCGCGGCTGGGTCTCCCAGGACGAGGACGGCGAGCGCCAGACCCGCCCGTTCCAGGGGTCGTGCATCTTCCAGAACCGGCCGGGCTTCTCCGGCGGCATGGGCTGCTCGCTGCACATCCTCGCCGTCAAGGAGGGCCGCGAACCGCTGGAGACCAAGCCGGACGTGTGCTGGCAGCTGCCGATCCGGCGCACCTACGACTGGATCGACCGGCCCGACGACACGCGCGTGCTGCAGGTGTCCATCGGTGAGTACGACCGTCGCGGCTGGGGTCCGGGCGGCCACGACCTGCACTGGTGGTGCACGTCGGCGACGTCGGCGCACGGCGCGGGCGAGCCGGTCTACGTCTCCTACCGGGCGGAGCTGACCGAGCTGATGGGCAAGGCCGGTTACGACCGGCTGGCCGAGCTGTGCGAGGCGCGGCTGGCGTCGCAGCTGCCGCTGCTGGCGCCGCATCCGGCGGACCCCGCCTGACGGCGGCTCACGACGTGGACGGGCTCGGGTCCCCGCTGCCGCCCGGGCCCGGGGGCGGGGAGTCCGCCGGTTCGGTGGGCGTGGGGTCGTCGGGCGACGGCTCCGGACCGGTGGCCGGCGGCGGGTCGCTCGGCGTGGGCTCGGTGGGCGTCGTCGGCGTGGGGTCCGGGTCGGTGGTGGGCGGCGGTGCGCTCGGCGTGCCGGGGTGCGAGGTGCCCGGGCTGCCCGGGTGGCCGGGGTGCGGGCTGCCCGGCCGGGAGGGGGCCGGGGCGGTGCCGTGGCCGTCGATGGTGACGACGGCACCGGCCGGGGCGATCGCCACCCGCGCCTGCCAGTGACCGGACGGCTCGCGCAGCTGGTCGACGTACACCTTGATCGTCACCGACGCGCCGGGGCGGAGGGTTCCGGAGGACCGGCTGAGGTAGAGCCAGTGGGCGCCCGTGGACGCGGACCAGCGCACGGGTGCGGAGCCGGTCGCGGTCAGGGTGATGAGGGTGGTGTCCCCGTGGTGGCCCGCGGTCACCCCGAGGGCCGCCGCGCCCTTGCGGTCGCCGCCGGCGACTTCGACGACCTCCACCGACACGTCGGAGGTCTTCTTCTTCCCGTCCTTGTCGAAGCGGCTGTCCGGCCGGGTGCTGGCGTTGCCCGCGTTCTCGTAGCCGCCGGGCCCCTCGCCGTCGAGGTCGACGGGGCCGTCGGCCTCCCGCGCGGACGCCGACCGGCCGTCCGCGGCCTCGCCGACCGGGGTGCCGCGGTAGGCGGCCCACAACGCGAGCACGGGTGCCGCGACGACGGTGGCGACGACGGTCGTGGTGACGGCCCGCGCGCGCAGGCGGTCCCGCCGGGCGACCAGGTCCTTGGGGTCCATCGGATACCCCCGCCGGTCGAAGCGGGGCGCCGTGACCCGCCCGCGCGGGTGGCGCGCCATGACCGCGCGCAGGGCCGCGCGGGGCGCGGTCAGCACGGGCAGGGCGGCCGGGGTGACGCTGGTGCCGGGCCAGCGGCCGGGAATGGCCCGCTCGGCCGTACGGCGGCAGCGCGGACAGTCGTCGACGTGCCGCACGAGCTCCCGGCGCACCGCGGTGCTGAGGATGACGCGCCGGTCGCCGGTGAGGTGGGCCACGCCGACACAGGCCCCGGTCTCCACCACGGCGAGCGCCGCACGGGTCCGCTCGACCTCGCAGGCGGCGGAGGCGAGAAGTTCGCGCGCGGCGGCCGGTTCCATGCCGAGCACGGCGGCGACCTCGTGGGCGGCGAGGTGGTGGCGTACGGCCAGTTCGAGCGCCTCCCGCTGCTCCGGGGTGGTACCGGCGGCCTCCGGCCAGGCCAGCAGGGACAGTTCGCGCCGGCGCTGCTCCTGGACGTCCTCGGCGGCGGCCGGGACGGTGGCGCCGCGCGCCGTGCGCTTCTGCCGCGCGGTACGGCCCGCCGCGTGGGTGGCCTGACGTTTTTGCTGAGCCTCCGTCAGCTTGCGCAGGCAGGCCCAGCGGGCCAGCGCGTACAGCCAGGCGCGACGGTCGCCGATCGCGTCCCGGACGTTGCGGCCGCGCCGCTCCGCGAGGGCGAGGACGTCGGCCAGCGCGGCGGTCGCCGCCTCGTGGTCGCACAGGACGGACAGGCAGTAGGTGAACAGGCCGTCCAGGTAGGGCTCGTCACGCAGCGGGGACCGCTGCGCCACCGCGCGGGCGGCCCCTCGGTCGCGCACCTCCCGGTGCGTCCGGTGTGCGCCGGTCGTACGGGTCGAGGTCTCCGGGCCACTGCTCATCATTCGGCGACCGTAGGCGGCCCGGCACGGCCCCTTCCGGTGCCCTGCGCACTTTTAATCCGTACGGGTGAAACGATCCCTCAAACGAGGAGCGGCGCCCCTCCGCGGGCGGGCCGGCCTTCCGCGGGGCCCTCCGCCCACCACCCGGACACCGTCCCCGGCGCCGTGTTCCGGGCCACGACCACTCCGGGCGGCACCGGCCCGCAGGACGTGCTCGGTCACCGCTCGGTGGCCGGACAGAACAGCCAGAAGACAGTCCAGCAGGACGTCAGTCAGTGGCAGAGCCATGACCACCGGAACCTGAGTATCAGGATCAATGTCAGTGGGGCCGGATACCTTTTCCGCATGGCTGCCCGTACCAAGACCACCAAGGACCGCCCGTCCTACCGCTGCACCGAGTGCGGCTGGCAGACGGCCAAGTGGCTCGGCCGCTGCCCGGAGTGCCAGGCGTGGGGGACGGTCGAGGAGTACGGCGTGCCGGCCGTGCGCACGACCACGCCCGGCCGGGTGACCACCTCCGCCCTGCCGATCGGGCAGGTCGACGGGCGGCAGGCGACCGCCCGTCCCACCGGCGTGCCGGAGCTGGACCGGGTGCTGGGCGGCGGTCTCGTGCCGGGGGCCGTGGTGCTCGTCGCGGGTGAGCCGGGGGTGGGCAAGTCCACCCTGCTGCTGGACGTGGCGGCCAAGTCGGCAAGCGCCGACCACCCCACGCTCTACGTGACGGGCGAGGAGTCGGCGAGCCAGGTCCGGCTGCGCGCCGACCGCATCCACGCGATCGACGACCACCTGTACCTCGCGGCGGAGACGGACCTGTCCGCCGTCCTCGGCCACCTGGACGCGGTGAAGCCGTCCCTGCTGATCATGGACTCCGTCCAGACCGTCGCCTCCCCGGAGATCGACGGCGCCCCCGGCGGCATGGCCCAGGTGCGCGAGGTCGCCGGAGCCCTGATCCGCGCCTCCAAGGAGCGCGGGATGTCCACCCTGCTGGTGGGACACGTCACGAAGGACGGCGCCATCGCGGGCCCCCGGCTGCTGGAGCACCTGGTGGACGTCGTCCTGCACTTCGAGGGCGACCGGCACGCGCGCCTGCGCCTGGTCCGGGGCGTCAAGAACCGCTACGGCACCACCGACGAGGTCGGCTGCTTCGAACTGCACGACGAGGGCATCACGGGCCTCGCGGACCCCAGCGGACTTTTCCTGACCCGTCGTGACGAACCGGTCCCCGGCACCTGCCTGACCGTCACCCTGGAGGGCCGCCGCCCCCTGGTCGCGGAGGTCCAGGCACTCACCGTCGACTCACAGATCCCCTCCCCCCGGCGCACCACCTCCGGCCTGGAGACCTCTCGCGTCTCGATGATGCTCGCGGTGCTGGAACAGCGCGGACGCATCAGCGCCTTGGGCAAACGGGACATTTACTCCGCGACGGTCGGTGGGGTGAAACTCACGGAACCCGCGGCCGACCTGGCCGTGGCGCTGGCGCTGGCGTCGGCGGCCAGCGACACCCCGCTGCCGAAGAACCTCGTCGCGATCGGCGAGGTGGGCCTCGCGGGCGAGGTCAGACGCGTCACGGGCGTGCAGCGCAGGCTCGCCGAGGCCCACCGGCTGGGCTTCACGCACGCTCTGGTACCGGGCGATCCGGGACGGATCCCCGCCGGAATGAAGGTTCTGGAAGTCGCGGACATAGGGGACGCACTGCGGGTCCTTCCCCGCTCCCGTCGTCGAGAGGCCCCACGGGAAGACGGGGACCGCCGGTAGACTTTGCCCAGGTCTCGCCCGTCCGTACGAACCGCGGGGGCGCCCAGGAACCTGCGACCGGAGGAGTGCAGTGGCAGCCAACGACCGGGCAGCAGCTCCCGGAAAGTCCGGTGGGAGTGCCGGTTCGGAGGGCCTGATGCGCGCCTCACTGAGCGCCGTGGCACCCGGCACCGCCCTGCGGGACGGACTGGAGCGCGTGCTCCGCGGCAACACCGGCGGTCTGATCGTGCTCGGCTCGGACAAGACGGTCGAGGCGCTGTGCAGCGGCGGCTTCGTGCTGGACGTCGAGTTCACCGCGACGCGCCTGCGGGAGCTGTGCAAGCTGGACGGCGGCATCGTCCTGTCGTCCGACCTGACGAAGATCATCCGGGCCGGTGTCCAGCTGGTGCCGGACCCCACCATCCCGACGGAGGAGACCGGCACCCGGCACCGCACCGCCGACCGGGTCTCCAAGCAGGTCGGCTTCCCGGTGGTCTCGGTGTCGCAGTCGATGCGCCTGATCGCCCTCTACGTCGACGGGCACCGCCGGGTCCTGGAGGACTCCGCGGCGATCCTGTCCCGCGCCAACCAGGCCCTGGCCACCCTGGAGCGCTACAAGCTCCGCCTCGACGAGGTCGCGGGCACGCTCTCCGCGCTGGAGATCGAGGACCTGGTGACGGTGCGGGACGTCTCGGCGGTCGCGCAGCGGCTGGAGATGGTGCGCCGCATCGCCACCGAAATCGCCGAATACGTGGTCGAACTGGGCACCGACGGGCGTCTTCTGGCGCTCCAGCTCGACGAGTTGATCGCGGGCGTGGAGCCCGAGCGCGAACTGGTCGTCCGGGACTACGTGCCCGAGCCCACCGCCAAGCGTTCCCGCACCGTCGACGAGGCCCTGCACGAGCTCAACGTGCTCACCCACGCGGAGCTGCTGGAGCTGTCGACCGTGGCCCGTGCCCTGGGGTACACGGGCTCCCCCGAGACGCTGGACTCGGCGGTGTCGCCGCGCGGCTTCCGCCTGCTGGCCAAGGTGCCGAGGCTGCCGGGCGCGATCATCGACCGCCTGGTGGAGCACTTCGGCGGACTGCAGAAGCTGCTCGCCGCGAGCGTGGACGACCTGCAGACGGTGGACGGCGTCGGCGAGGCCCGCGCCCGCAGCGTCCGGGAGGGCCTGTCCCGCCTGGCCGAGAGCTCGATCCTCGAGCGGTACGTCTGACGTCGGCGGGTCACCGCCCGCGCCCGGCCCGCCGTCTGCCGTCCGCCGTCCGCCGTGCGCCGTAGCGGCACCCCTGGGCGCCGTAACGGCACCCGCGCCCCCGGCCGGCTGCCGCGTCCGCCGCAGCCGTCGCGCGCCGGTCGCCCGTCTCGTCGGCCGCGCCCGTCGCGTCGGTCTCGCCCGTCGTGCCGAGCGCGCCCCTCGTGCCGGTCTCACCCGTCGTGTCAGTCGCGCTCCAGCACGAACGACGTCTGCACCTTGCTGAAGCCGGGCGCCTTCGCCTCCACCAGGTACGTCCCCGCTCCCGCCGAACCCGCCGGAGGCGTGGCGCACTCGGCGGCGCTCGGCTTGCGGTCCCACTTCACGCTGTAGGTGATGCTGTCACCCGCCGGCACGCGGAACACCAGGCTCCGGGCACCCTTGGGGCAGTGGTCCGACGACCAGTAGGCGTCGTCGCTGCCGGTCTGAATGATCGTCAGCACCGCCTTCGCGGGCCCGAGGTCGACCTTGCAGTCACTGCCCGAGACGTTCCGCGCGGTCAGCAGGAAGGTCGGCGTCTGTCCGGGCTCGTAGAGGTTGCGGGCGCTGCGCAGGCTGAACTTCACCGCGCTCGCGGTGCAGTCGGGAAGGCCCGACCCCGTGCCCGCCGGCAGCGCGTCACCCGCGCCCACCCCGGCGGACGTGCCGCTCCCGGCGTCGCCGCCCGCCCCGCCGTCGGCGCCACCGTCGGCCGCTCCGCCGTCCCCTGGGTCGCCGTTGGCGCCGTCGTCACCCGTACCGGACGACGCGCCACCGGAGTTCTCGTCGCCCGTCTCGTCCCGGCCGCCCGGCGCCTGACTGATCGCCGGACCCGAACTCGACGGTCCCGGGGTGATGGACGGCGCGGGATTCTTGCCGTTGGCCCCGTTCTCGTGGCCGTTGCCGCCCCCGCCGCCCGCCGTGACCACCCAGGTGATCAACAACGCCGACAAGGCCAGTACGGACAGCAGTACGGCCCTCCGTCGCCAGTAGATGGAGGAGGGAAGCGGCCCGACCGGATTGCGCAAAGATCCCACGGCGCAAACCATACGAGAGATCGGGGCGTTCACCGGTCCCACCCGCCGCTCGGAGCGACAACTTTTCCGGATCATCATCCCGGAAACGGCCCTGTCAGCCCCGCTTTTGCCGCTCCGCGGCACGCCCGGTCACGGAGTGCAACCGTTCGCCTTCCCTGCTCACGGTGCGTGATAGGGGGTCGCCCGGTCACCACCGTGGCGGTGCACCCTCAGGCGGGGCCCGGCGTGGCAGGATCGAAGAGCCATGACTGCTCCCACGAAACCCCCGCACGGCGGCACCACCGAATCCGCGTCCGCGCACGCTCCCGGCGAGCCGCTGCACTCCCCCGTCATCGACTGGTTCGACGAGCACGCCCGCGATCTCCCCTGGCGGCGCCCCGAGGCCGGCGCCTGGGGGGTGATGGTCAGTGAGTTCATGCTCCAGCAGACCCCGGTGAACCGGGTGCTGCCCGTCTACGAGCAGTGGCTGGCCCGCTGGCCCCGCCCGGCCGACCTGGCCGCCGAGGCGCCCGGCGAGGCCGTCCGCGCCTGGGGCCGGCTCGGCTACCCGCGCCGCGCGCTGCGGCTGCACGGAGCGGCCGTCGCCATAACCGAACGGCACGGCGGCGACGTCCCGGCCGACCACGCCCAGCTCCTCGCGCTGCCCGGCATCGGCGAGTACACCGCCGCGGCCGTCGCCTCGTTCGCGTACGGGCAGCGGCACGCGGTGCTGGACACCAACGTCCGCCGGGTGTTCGCGCGCGCGGTGACCGGGGTGCAGTACCCGCCGAACGCCACCACCGCCGCCGAACGCCGGCTCGCCCGCGAGCTGCTGCCCGGGGACGAGGCCACCGCCGCGCGCTGGGCCGCCGCCTCCATGGAGCTGGGCGCCCTGGTGTGCACGGCGAAGAACGAGTCGTGCCACCGCTGCCCGATCGCCGCCCTGTGCGCCTGGCGGCTGGCGGGCAAACCGGCGCACGAGGGTCCGCCGCGCCGCGGTCAGACGTACGCGGGCACCGACCGGCAGGTCCGCGGGCGGCTGCTGGCGGTCCTGCGGGAGGCCCATGCACCGGTCCCGCAGGCGGCCCTGGACCGGGTGTGGCACGAGCCGGTGCAGCGCGCCCGCGCCCTGGACGGACTCGTCGCCGACGGCCTGGTGGAACCGATGCCGGACGGCCTGTACCGCCTCCCGCTGACCTGACCCAGGCCGGTCCGCCCGGCCGCGGCGCCGCCCCGCCACAGGGGTGCGGCGCGCGGCGCCCCGGCCCGCCCGCATGGCGGCGCCCCACATGACCGCGGGCGCACCACCATGCGCCGCACCCACATGAACGGGCACGCGTCACACATACGCGGACGGACATCTCCGCCCCGACCGCCCATACCAGCCCCAGTTCTCCCTTCCGCTTCGCCCGGTTTTCGCCGTCCGTTACACAACCGACGGACAGCCGAGGGCTCCCCGCAGGCTGCTCCGCACCGTGCCGTGACAACGCGTCCGTACTTTCGTTCGCGTGCCCCTCGGGGGCACGACGACGGACCACAGGCAGTGAAGCCGGTGCGCACGGGGCGCGCCGGAACGGGGAGCGGAGGCGGTTCACATGGCGCACGGAGAGGTGCTCGAGTTCGAGGAGTACGTCCGCACCCGGCAGGACGCGCTGCTGCGCAGTGCCCGTCGTCTGGTCCCGGACCCCGTGGACGCGCAGGACCTGCTGCAGACCGCTCTCGCCCGCACGTACGGCCGTTGGGACGGCATCGCCGACAAGCGGCTGGCCGACGCCTACCTGCGCCGCGTCATGATCAACACCAGGACCGAGTGGTGGCGCGCCCGCAAGCTGGAGGAGGTGCCGACCGAGCAGCTCCCGGACGCCTGCGTCGACGACGCCACCGAACAGCACGCCGACCGCGCCCTGCTGATGGACGTGCTGAAGATACTCGCCCCGAAACAGCGCAGTGTGGTGGTGCTGCGACACTGGGAGCAGATGTCCACGGAGGAGACGGCCGCCGCCCTCGGCATGTCGGCCGGAACGGTCAAGAGCACGCTGCACCGGGCGCTGGCCCGGCTCCGCGAGGAGCTGGAGTCGCGCGATCTGGACGCACGCGCGCTGGAGCGTGAGGAGCGGGAGCGGTGCGCGGCCTGACCGGCGCGAGGCCGAGAACGGCCCGGACCACCCCACAGGCGGCGAGCACGACGACGGTCGTGGTCGCCGCCCTCGCCCTGTGTGCCGCCGGCTGCGGCACCGGCGGCACCGGCGCGCGCGACGAGGGCCCGGCCAACGGGTACTCGGCCGCGTCACCGACCGCCGAGGCGCCGGCCGGACAGCTGAGCGGGGTCGATCCCGTCCGGCTCGTGAAGGGCGATCCGGAGGTGTCCGCCGAGGTCAAGCGGCAGTTGAAGCCGTGCGTCGCCGACGAGTACCCCGTCGACGTGAGCTACGGCCGCCTCACCGGCGGCACCGTCGACGACATCGTCGTCAACGTGCTGACCTGCGGGGACGCGGTGGGGGTCGGCTCCTACGTGTACCGGGACGTGCACGGCGCCTACCAGAACGTGTTCGCGGCCGAGGAGCCGCCGGTGTACGCGGAGATGGACCGCGGGGACCTGGTGGTGACCAACCAGGTGTACGACCGGGGCGACCCCGTGTCGAGCCCGTCCGGCGAGAACATCATCACCTACCGCTGGTCCGAGGGCCGGTTCGTCGAGGAGTTCCGCACCCACAACGACTACGGACGGGTGGCCGGCGGGGAGCAGACGCCGGTGCCGCTGGAGTGAGACATGCCTCACGGGGGTGAACCGCGGAGGCCCTCCCGTCCGATGAAGGGATGAACCGGGAACGCGGCCCGCGCGTCAGCCCAGAGGGAGGGACACTCCCGCCCGCACCGCCGACATCACACGAGAGCTGAGAGAACCGGGATGGCAGACCAGACCCACGTGCTGTTCGTCGAGGACGACGATGTCATCCGCGAAGCCACCCAGCTCGCCCTGGAGCGGGACGGCTTCGCGGTCACCGCGATGCCGGACGGGCTGTCGGGCCTGGAGGCGTTCCGGACGAACCGCCCCGACATCGCGCTCCTCGACGTCATGGTCCCGGGGCTGGACGGGGTCAGCCTGTGCCGGCGCATCCGGGACGAGTCGATGGTGCCGGTGATCATGCTGTCGGCGCGCGCCGACTCCATCGACGTGGTCCTCGGGCTGGAGGCGGGCGCCGACGACTACGTGACCAAGCCGTTCGACGGTGCCGTGCTGGTCGCCCGGATCCGCGCGGTGCTGCGCCGCTTCGGCCGGGCCGGCGGCCGGGAGGAGGCGGCGTCCGCCGACGGCGGGGTGCTGGCCTTCGGCGAGCTGGAGATCGACACGGAGGGCATGGAGGTGCGCAGGGCCGGGGTCCCCGTGGCGCTGACACCGACCGAGATGCGGCTGCTGCTGGAGTTCTCGTCCGCGCCGGGCACCGTCCTCTCCCGCGACAAGCTGCTCGAACGGGTGTGGGAGTACGGCTGGGGCGGTGACACCCGGGTGGTGGACGTCCATGTGCAGCGGCTGCGCACCAAGATCGGGCAGGACCGCATCGAGACCGTCCGCGGCTTCGGCTACAAGTTGAAGGCCTGAGCGGGGACATGCGGCGCACCTTCCGGCGGCCGACGGCCGCGTTCTGGGACCGGGCGGCCATCCGGACCGGTCTGCGCTGGAAGCTCAGTGCGGCGATCGCCCTGGTCGGCGCGCTGGTCGCGGTCGTGCTGAGCCTGGTCGTGCACAACGCCGCCCGGGTGTCGATGCTCGACAACGCCCGCGACCTGGCCGACGAGCGGATCACCGTGGCGCAGCGCAACTACGAGCTGTCCGGGCGGCTGAACTTCCCCAACACCCGGGTCGACGACCCGGACCTGCCCGAGGAACTGCGCCGGAAGGTGGAGGCGGGCCGACGGGCCACCTACGTCACCGACCGGCCCGACGGGACACCGGACATCTGGGCGGCCGTCCCGCTGAAGAACGGGCAGGTCATGTCCCTGCACTCCGGTTTCACCGACCGCAGCTCGGACATCCTCAAGGACCTCGACCAGGCGCTGGTGATCGGCTCCATCGCGGTCGTCCTCGGCGGCAGCGCGCTCGGCGTGCTCATCGGGGGCCAGCTGTCGCGCCGGCTGCGCAAGGCGGCCGCCGCGGCCAACCGGGTCGCCAAGGGCGAGACGGACGTACGGGTGCGCAAGGCCATCGGCGGGGTCGTGCGGGACGAGACCGACGACCTGGCCAGTGCCGTGGACGCCATGGCGGACGCGCTGCGGCAGCGGCTGGAGGCCGAACGCCGGGTCACCGCCGACATCGCGCACGAGTTGCGCACCCCGGTGACCGGGCTGCTGACGGCGGCGGAGCTGCTGCCCCCGGGCCGGCCCACGGAACTGGTGCTGGACCGGGCCAAGGCCATGCGCACGCTCGTGGAGGACGTCCTGGAGGTGGCCCGGCTGGACGGCGCCTCGGAGCGGGCGGAGCTGCAGGACATCATGCTGGGCGAGTTCGTCACCCGGCGGGTCGCGGCCAAGGACCCGGACGTCACCGTGCGGGTGGTGCACGAGTCGGAGGTCACCACCGACCCTCGCCGCCTGGAGCGCGTGCTGTTCAATCTGCTGGCCAACGCCGCCCGGCACGGCAGGCCGCCCATCGAGGTCACCGTGGAGGGCCGGGTCGTCCGGGTCCGTGACCACGGGCCGGGCTTCCCGGAGCACCTGCTCGCCGAGGGGCCGAGCCGTTTCCGCACCGGGAGCAAGGACCGGGCCGGCCGGGGGCACGGGCTGGGCCTGACCATCGCGGCGGGCCAGGCCCGGGTGCTGGGCGCCCGCCTGACCTTCCGCAACGTCCGCCCGGCGGGTGCCCCGGACGACGTGCCGGCCGAGGGCGCGGTCGGCGTGCTGTGGCTGCCGGAGCACGCTCCGACCAGTACGGGGAGCTACCCGGCGCTGCCGGACCGGGAACGCGTCCCCCAGGGCGCTGCCCGCCCGGTGCTGCCCCGGTAGGCCGGACGGCCGTCACGGGAGTCCCGCACGGCCGCCGTCAGCTGCTCCGGATCAGAGCTTGACGCCCTTGGCGCGGAGGAACTTGACCGGGTCGACGGCGGAGCCGTAGTTCGGGGTGGTGCGGATCTCGAAGTGCAGGTGGGGTCCGCTGGAGTTGCCGGTGTTGCCGGACAGGGCGATCTTCTGGCCGGTCTTGACGACCTGGCCGATCTTGACGTTCACCTTCGAGAGGTGGGCGTACTGCGAGTAGGTCTTGTTGCCGTGCTTGATGACGATGGCGTTGCCGTAGGCGGGGCCGTCGCCGCCGCCGTTGGGGCCGGCCTTGACGACGGTGCCGCCGTGGGCGGCGACGACCGGGGTGCCGGTGGGAATGGCGTAGTCCTGGCCGCTGTGCTTGGAGGCCCACATGCCGCCGTTCGCCGCGAAGCTGGCCGACAGCTTGTACTTCTTGACCGGGTCGACCCAGGAAGCGGCCTTCTTCGCCGCCTGCTGGACCTGGGCCGCGCTCGTGGCACCGGACGTGGTGGTGTCGGCGGCGGCGGTCGCGACTCCGGCTCCCAGGGCGACCGAGGCACCGAAACCGGCGACCAGGACGGCGGCGCGGGTACGGAGGCGGGCCGGACGGAAGGAACGGGACGAGACGCGCTGGGACATCGAAACCTCACGGGATGGGGACAAAGGTGAACCACCCGGAGCACAGGACCGCGCCGTGGTGGCCGTTCCTTGGTAACCGCCCCCGGTCAAAAGCCGCAAAGGTGTGACCTACGACGAAAGGCCGTAGGTCAGGCGTGAGACCCATATCTCTTGACGGAGGGGGTCGCACGGGGTGAAACCCCCCATTTCAAGCTGATCGATCAGAACAGCGCACCAAATGTCCGATTTAAATTTCGCCGCCGGCGACTATTCCGCTTAGTACCCCTCGCGAACCCTGTGCGCCATGTCACCGGGGTCGCCTCTGCGCCAATTCATAAAAGTGGCGCACGCCTCTAGGCACTTACCGTGCGGTAACCCTACGGTTCACCTCGCGTCACCCTGGCAGACGAGCATGCACACGACATGTTGGCAGCGTCACGGACGTGAGAGGACCCCCCACGACATGAGAAGCCGACGCTCCTGGTTGCGCCGCGCATCGGCGACCGCGGTCTCCGCGGCCGCCCTGATGGCCCTGGCCTCCCCGGCCCAGGCCACCGCCCCCGCCGCCCCCGCCGCCCCGCCCACGGCCGTCACGGCGGCCTCCGCGGCGGCCGCGGACGTCGACTACGACACCTGGCAGCGGGACTGCCGGGCGGTCATGGACCAGGCCCTGCCCTACCTCAAGGAGCGGATCGACCGCACGCTCCCGGGCGAGAAGCAGGCCATCGTCCTCGACATCGACAACACCGCGCTGGAGACCGACTTCGGCTTCAGCTTCCCGCAGCCGGCCAACCGTCCGGTCCTGGAGGTCGCCCAGTACGCCGAGGAGCGCGGTGTCGACCTGTTCTTCGTGACGGCCCGCCCCGGCATCATCTGGGCGCCCACCGCGTTCAACCTCGACCACGCCGGCTACGAGTCCTCCGGACTGCACGTGCGCGGCTTCCTCGACCTGTTCAAGAACGTCGCCGACTACAAGACCGCCCAGCGCGTCGCCATCGAGGCGAAGGGCTACACGATCATCGCCAACATCGGCAACAGCGCCACCGACCTCTCCGGCGGCCACGCCGAGAAGACCTTCAAGCTGCCCGACTACGGCGGCCGGCTGTCCTGACCCGCTCCGGCGGCGCACGGACGCGGACAGGGGTCTGCCCCGGGACTCTCCGTCCCGGGGCAGACCCCTGTCGTGTCTCGGCCGAGCGCGGGCGCTAGGCCTCCTTGCTCAGGTTCGGGCCGGTGCCGCCGGCCGCCTGCTCGATCGGCGGGACGTCGGGCAGCGCCGACTTCTCCTCACCGCGGAAGGTGAAGGTCTGGGACTCGCCCTCGCCCTCGGTGTCCACGACCACGATGTGACCGGGGCGCAGCTCGCCGAAGAGGATCTTCTCCGACAGCGAGTCCTCGATCTCGCGCTGGATGGTCCGGCGCAGCGGCCGGGCGCCCAGCACGGGGTCGTAGCCCTTCTTGGACAGCAGCTCCTTCGCGGACGGGGAGAGCTCGATGCCCATGTCCCGGTCCTTCAGGCGCTCGTCCACCTTGGTGATCATCAGGTCGACGATCTTCAGGATGTCGTCCTGCGTGAGCTGCGGGAAGACCACCACGTCGTCGACACGGTTGAGGAACTCGGGCCGGAAGTGCTGCTTGAGCTCGTCCGAGACCTTGTTCTTCATGCGCTCGTAGTTGGTCTTCGTGTCGCCCTGGGCGGCGAAGCCCAGGTTGAAGCCCTTGGAGATGTCCCGGGTGCCGAGGTTGGTCGTCATGATGATGACCGTGTTCTTGAAGTCCACGACCCGGCCCTGGGAGTCGGTCAGGCGACCGTCCTCCAGGATCTGCAGCAGCGAGTTGAAAATGTCCGGGTGGGCCTTCTCGACCTCGTCGAACAGGACGACCGAGAACGGCTTGCGGCGCACCTTCTCCGTCAGCTGGCCGCCCTCCTCGTAGCCCACGTAGCCGGGGGGCGAACCGAAGAGGCGGGAGACCGTGTGCTTCTCGCTGAACTCCGACATGTCGAGGGAGATCAGCGCGTCCTCGTCACCGAAGAGGAACTCGGCGAGCGCCTTGGACAGCTCGGTCTTACCGACACCGGACGGGCCGGCGAAGATGAACGAACCACCGGGGCGCTTCGGGTCCTTCAGACCGGCGCGCGTACGGCGGATCGCCTTCGACAGCGCCTTGACGGCGTCGACCTGGCCGATGACCCGCTTGTGGAGCTCGTCCTCCATGCGCAGCAGGCGGGACGACTCCTCCTCGGTCAGCTTGAAGACCGGGATGCCGGTCGCCGTGGCGAGGACCTCGGCGATCAGGTCGCCGTCGACCTCGGCGACGACGTCCATGTCGCCGGCCTTCCACTCCTTCTCCCGCTTGGCCTTGGCGGCCAGGAGCTGCTTCTCCTTGTCCCGCAGGGAGGCGGCCTTCTCGAAGTCCTGCGAGTCGATCGCGGACTCCTTGTCGCGGCGGACACCGGCGATCTTCTCGTCGAACTCGCGCAGGTCCGGCGGCGCGGTCATCCGGCGGATACGCATCCGGGAACCGGCCTCGTCGATCAGGTCGATCGCCTTGTCCGGCAGGAAACGGTCCGAGATGTACCGGTCGGCCAGGGTGGCGGCCTGGACCAGCGCCTCGTCGGTGATGGAGACGCGGTGGTGCGCCTCGTACCGGTCGCGCAGGCCCTTGAGGATCTCGATCGTGTGCGGCAGCGACGGCTCCGCGACCTGGATGGGCTGGAAGCGGCGCTCCAGGGCCGCGTCCTTCTCCAGGTGCTTGCGGTACTCGTCCAGCGTGGTCGCACCGATGGTCTGCAGCTCACCGCGGGCCAGCATCGGCTTCAGGATGGAGGCCGCGTCGATGGCGCCCTCGGCCGCACCGGCACCGACCAGCGTGTGCAGCTCGTCGATGAACAGGATGATGTCGCCCCGGGTGCGGATCTCCTTGAGCACCTTCTTCAGGCGCTCCTCGAAGTCACCGCGGTAGCGGGAGCCGGCCACCAGCGCGCCGAGGTCCAGGGTGTAGAGGTGCTTGTCCTTGAGGGTCTCGGGCACCTCGCCCTTGACGATGGCCTGCGCGAGACCCTCGACGACGGCCGTCTTGCCGACGCCGGGCTCACCGATCAGCACCGGGTTGTTCTTGGTACGGCGGGACAGCACCTGCATGACCCGCTCGATCTCCTTCTCGCGCCCGATGACCGGGTCGAGCTTGGATTCGCGGGCCGCCTGGGTGAGGTTCCGGCCGAACTGGTCGAGGACCAGGGACGTGGAAGGCGTGCCCTCCGCGGGACCGCCGGCGGTAGCGGTCTCCTTGCCCTGGTAACCGGAGAGCAGCTGGATCACCTGCTGCCGCACCCGGTTGAGGTCTGCGCCCAGCTTGACCAGGACCTGGGCGGCGACGCCCTCGCCCTCACGGATCAGGCCGAGCAGGATGTGCTCCGTGCCGATGTAGTTGTGGCCCAGCTGAAGGGCCTCGCGGAGCGACAGCTCCAGGACCTTCTTGGCACGGGGGGTGAAGGGAATGTGGCCGGACGGGGCCTGCTGGCCCTGCCCGATGATCTCCTCCACCTGCTGGCGGACCGCCTCGAGCGAAATCCCGAGGCTCTCAAGGGCCTTGGCGGCGACACCCTCACCCTCGTGGATCAGGCCCAGGAGGATGTGCTCGGTGCCGATGTAGTTGTGGTTGAGCATCCGGGCTTCTTCCTGAGCCAGGACGACAACCCGCCGCGCGCGGTCGGTGAACCTCTCGAACATCGTTAATCGCTCCTCAGAGCGGTCAGGCAGTGGGGGGAACTTCCCCTCCCTGTCCTTCCGCAGCTTAGTCCCGCAAGCGGGGACCGCTCATTCCAACTGCCGACACCGTCGATGGCCTCCTGACCCCGAACGTTCCGACATCTGCTCCAACCCGATGGTGCGAGACGATGTTCCCGCAGGCCAGGCAGTTACCCCCATCGCCAGTACGCCCGTGGCGAACGGAGGCCGCCCCATTCTGCGTGTCGCCCTCTCCCACTAGGGATGTCTTACCCGCTGCGACGGACCGTCCATGCCGCGTACACGGGTTCCCTCCGCTACGGGCGAACAACCCCGCGCCGCCACGCGCTCCCGCACTCCCCCGAATCCGGCACGGTACGCACACAGGTATACACCGAGCGTAACTCAACGGCCCTTCCCGGGGTTGCCAGGGGCATGGTCGTCACCGTCTCCACGGGGGCCGGACTGCCGGGGCCCCGCCGGCCGCTCGCATCCGGCGACCGGATCCGCGCCTGGTACGAGAACGAACTGGGCTGGCCCACCGTGCCCGGCCCGGGGCCGCGCCTGGTCGTGGGCGTGCGCTTCGACGTCCTGGACGTGCCGGCCGAGGCGGGACACGCGGCCCTGGCGCACTTCTCCCGCGCCGGAGAGGGTGCGGCCTTCCCGGTGGCCGCGCAGGGCGGCCGGCTGCGGCTGCTGGTCGCGCAGGGGAGCGCGGAGGAGGTGCCGGGGCTGCTGGACTGGCTCGAGTGGGGCGGTCTGGCGCTCGACCTGGTCGCGATCGGCGCGGGCGGCCTGATGGACGCCCCGCCGCCCCCGGGCCGTGACGGCTCGCAGGGGGCCGCCGTATGGCTGCGGCCCCCCGGATCGCGGGACGACGTGGAGTCCTCGCTGCCGACGCTGTCGGCGATGGGGGGCCGTCGTTGCGCCGCCGATCTGGCGCGACTGGTGAACACGGTGGCCACGCACTGCCACCGCGTCCGGCTGCGGCGCGCGGGCGCCGAGCCTGGCCCGTCGGGAGCCCGCGGGTCCCGGGAAAGCCCCTGAAAGCCTTCTCGGGCCCCTGAGGAACCGGATGGGGACGGGTGCGGACCAGTGCATCGACCGACGGTCAGCCGTTGGCCTTCTCGTATGCCTCACGGATGGAGGCGGGAACACGGCCGCGGTCGTTGACCTCGTAGCCGTTCTGCTTCGCCCAGGCGCGGATGGCCGCGGTGTCCTGGCTGCCGGCGGACGACGCGCGGGACTTTCCGCGCCCACCGGAAGCACGGCCACCGGTGCGCCGGCCGCCCTTCACGTAAGGCTCGAGAAGGCCGCGGAGCTTGTCCGCATTGGCGGTGGTGAGATCGATCTCGTAGGTCTTGCCGTCCAGTGCGAACGTCACGGTCTCGTCCGCCTCGCCGCCGTCGAGGTCGTCGACAAGAAGGACCTGAACCTTCTGTGCCACCGTAATTCCTTTCATCGATAACTTGAGGGCCGGGGTGAGCCGGCGTCCGCCGTATCGCCGTCCCCTGTTATATGCAGTACTGCAGTACGTCGGAAAGCAAACCGCTTTTGACGAAAAAACACAAACCCCTGGCGGGGACCGGCTGCCCGGCCATGCCCCGGAAACATGCGCGTTTCGGACATAGGGCACCCGTCCAAGAGGGCCGGGAGGGCCGATCCGAAGGCCGCCTGGAACGGGCCGCGGAACACGGGCTCGGGAATCGGCGACGATCACAGATGCAGAAGCATCCGGCTGTTGCCCAAGGTGTTCGGTTTCACTCGTTCGAGACCGAGGAACTCCGCGATGCCCTCGTCATAGGAACGCAGCAGCTCGGCGTACACATCGGCGTCGACGGGCGTCTCCCCGATCTCGACGAAGCCGTGCTTGCCGAAGAAGTCGACTTCGAAGGTCAGGCAGAAAACCCGGCGAACACCGAGCCACCGGGCGGTCTGCAGCAACTTCTCCAGCACGTGGTGACCGACCCCGGCGCCCTTCAGCCCGGGCTTCACGGCGAGAGTGCGGACTTCGGCCAGGTCCTCCCACATCACGTGCAGGGCGCCGCAGCCGACGACTTCGGCGTTGTCGTCCCGTTCCGCCACCCAGAACTCCTGGATGTCCTCGTAAAGCGTCACTGTTGCTTTGTCGAGCAGGATGCCCCCGCGGACGTACGCGTCAAGGAGGCCGCGCACGACCGGCACATCGCTGGTGCGGGCACGGCGGACCGTGATGGCTTTAGCGGTCGCGTTCACTTCTGGACCGTCCGGGCTGTCTGCTGACATGAACGGACGCTATCGCCCGGGACCGTCCTGGGCCGAGTCGGGGTTCTCGTCGTTCTCGTCGTTCTCGTCCCCGGCCGTCCCGGGTTCGGCGGGTTCGGCGGCTTCGGGTTCGACGGGTCGGGCAGGTTCGGCGGCTGATGGCTGTTCCGTGCTTTCCGGGATCCGGACGACACGGACCGCATCGGTGAGCGCCTGCCGTTGTTCCTCGCTCATCATGCCGAAGAAGGCGACGAGAGCGGCCGCGGCGTTGTCGCTCTGCGACCAGGCGTCGTTCATCAGCGCGGCGGCGTACGCGGCACGGGTCGAGACGGCCTCATATCGATAGGCCCGGCCTTCCGCCTCGCGGCGCACCCAGCCCTTCTGGTGGAGATTGTCCAGCACGGTCATCACCGTGGTGTAGGCGATGGACCGCTCCTTCTGGAGGTCTTCCAGGACTTCCCGAACAGTCACCGGGCGGTTCCACTTCCACACCCGCGTCATGACCGCGTCTTCGAGTTCTCCCAATGGGCGAGGCACAGCTCAGAACAATAGTGGGAGATCCGGACAATGGCGTGCCGGACGGGCACCTTCACCGGCAAACGGGAGCAAAAGGGCGTACGACTCCGCAGGGCGGTTCCACCGGCCCGCAGGCCGGTGGCAGTCGTACGCCGCACAACATCCGGCGGGGTCCGGGCCGGGCGGCCCGGACCGGGCGGAAGGTCAGGCGTCGGCCTTGCCGGAGGGCTGCCGGGCGCCCTCCACCCGCGAGAGGGCCGCGTCCACGGCGGCGTCCTCCTTGGCCTTGTTGGCGCCGCCCTGGGTCTTCACGATCACCCGGATCACGGCGATGAAGAGGGCGGCCATGACGAACGGGGGCAGCAGAGCGGAGACGTAGTCCATGGCTCCAGAGTAGCCAGCGGGCGGTGGATCACAGGGTGGGGGTGCGGCCGCGGCGGTTCGCGGTCCGCCCGGATCAGCCGGCCGCGAGCCGCTGGTCCGCCGGGGGCGGGGCCGGCTTGCGGCGGGGGAAGACCTCGCCCGGGGTGGGGATGGGGCGGGACGGCTTCGGGGCGGCGCGGGCCGGGGCGGGCTTCGGACGGGGGGACGGCTTCTGCCCCGGCGACTTCTCGGAGCGGTCCTTCTCGGTGCGCTCGGAGGCCGCCTGACCGCCCGGGAGGGCCATCAGCCGGGTGCGGGAGGCGGGCACCGTCGCCGGCGCGGAGGCGCCCGCGCGGGTGGACCGTCCGGCGAGCCGGGCCCGGACGTCCTGCTCCGCGAGCATCTGACAGCGCTCCAGCAGGGCGGCGGCGACCGGATTGCCGCGCAGCGCGCGCAGGGCGGCGAGGTCGTCCGGGCCGGGACGGTGACCGGCGCCCAGCGCCTCCTCCAGGAGCGTGAGGTACCCGGCGGTCGTGCCGGGCAGGGCGGCGCGGTAGCGGCCGAGGTCGGCCACCAGGAAGGCGCGCAGCCTCGCGCTCTCCCTGGTCGCCTCGTCGACCGCGTCGGCGAGGCGGAGGCAGTCCTGGACGTCGTCGGCCGAGGCGGCGGCGGGGTGCAGGGCGAGGGCGAGGGCGCGGCGGAGCACGCGCAGCTCCTCCGCACCGAACGCCAGGCCGCCGCGGGATCCGTATGGCGTGGGCATGCGGCGACGATACGCGCTAATCAGACAAAACAGTGCATAGGGGATGGGGTGTGGCGGCCGGGCCCACCCGGGTGGCGCTGCGAGCGGCCACGCGCCTTCAGCGACGCGGCCGGGTCGTGGGCGAGTCGCCACCGGGTCGCGGGCGAACGGCTGCGCCGCGCGAGCGCGTTCACGCAGCCCGCCTCGCCGGTACGGGCTTCGGCCGGGCCGACCTGCGGTGGGACGGGCGGGTCCTACGCCCACGCGGGTCCGGTGACGCACCGGACCGCCAGCGAGCGGACCCCCCGCACAGACCCGGTCGTGCAGCCCGCCTCGCCGGTGCGGGCTCCGACCGGGCCGGACCCGGGCGTGGCGCGGCGCCCCACGGCCACGCCCGGTTCGGGCCACGCACGGGCCACCCACGCCACCGGCGAACAGACACCCGCAGGAGCCCGGTCGTGCAGCCTCCTCACCCGTACGGGCTCCGACCGGGCCGGACCCGGCCTCGCGCGGGAGAGGCCCACGGCCATGCGCATCCGGTGACGCACCGGCCCACCGGGGCACCGGGGCACCGGGGCACCGGGGCACCGGGCCCACCGAGCCACCGGCGTACAACGCCCCGCACGAGCCCGGTCGTGCAGCCCGCCTCGCCGGTTCCGGAACTCGCCGGGGCGGACCCGCGAGGCAGGCCCTCGGGGCGCGGCACACGCACGTGTGGAGCGCCCGTGTCCCGGCGGCCGGTCGGGCCGTCGGCGCGGCGGGCGATCGGGGCGCCCGGCGTCAACCGTCCGCGGCGGGCCGGGCGGTCAGCGGCGGGAGATGTTCCGGTCGTAGACCAGACGCAGGCCGATCAGGGTCAGCCAGGGCTCGTGCTCGTCGATGACCGAGGACTCGCCCAGCACCATCGGCGCGAGTCCGCCGGTGGCGATGACGGTGACGTCCTCGGGGTCGTCGGCGAGTTCGCGGGCCATCCGGCGGGCTACGCCGTCGACCTGGCCGGCGAAGCCGTAGACGATGCCGGACTGCATGGCCTCCACCGTGTTCTTGCCGATCACGGTGCGCGGGCGGGCCATCTCGATCTTGCGGAGCTGCGCGCCCCGCACGCCGAGCGCCTCCAGGGAGATCTCGATGCCGGGCGCGATGACGCCGCCGACGTACTCGCCGCGTGCGCTGACCGCGTCGAACGTGGTGGCCGTGCCGAAGTCGACGACAATGGCCGGGCCGCCGTAGAGGTCGACCGCGGCGACCGCGTTGATGATGCGGTCCGCGCCGACCTCCTTGGGGTGGTCCATGAGGATCGGCACGCCTGTCTTGACGCCCGGTTCGACGAGGATCGCGGGGACGTCGCCGTAGTAGCGCCGGGTGACCTCCCGCAGCTCGTGCAGGACCGAGGGGACGGTCGCGCAGATGGCGATGCCGTCGATGCCGTCGCCCAGTTCCTCGCCGAGCAGCGGGTGCGTGCCCATCAGGCCCTGGAGGAGGACCGCGAGTTCGTCGGCGGTGCGCCGGGCGTCCGTGGAGATCCGCCAGTGCTCGACGATCTCCTCGCCGTCGAAGAGGCCCAGGACGGTGTGGGTGTTGCCCACGTCGATGGTCAGCAGCATGGGAGCTACTCCGCCTCGCGCAGGTCCAGGCCGATGTCCAGGATCGGCGAGGAGTGGGTCAGGGCTCCGACCGCCAGGTAGTCGACGCCGGTCGCGGCGTACGCCTTGGCGTTGTCCAGGGTCAGCCGGCCGGACGCCTCCAGCGCGGCGCGGCCGTCGACGAGGGCGACCGCCTCCTCGCACTCGCCGGGGGTGAAGTTGTCCAGCAGGATCAGGTCGGCGCCCGCGTCGAGCACCTCGCGGAGCTGGTGCAGCGTGTCGACCTCGACCTCGATGGGCACGTCGGGGAAGCGCTCGCGGACGGCGGTGAACGCCTGGGCGACGCCGCCCGCCGCGATCACGTGGTTGTCCTTGACCAGGGCCGCGTCCGAGAGGGACATGCGGTGGTTGACGCCGCCGCCGCAGCGGACCGCGAACTTCTCCAGGGCGCGCAGGCCCGGGGTGGTCTTGCGGGTGTCGCGGACCTTGGCCCGGGTGCCGTCGAGGGCGTCCGCCCACGCGCGGGTGGCCGTGGCGATGCCCGAGAGGCGGCACAGCAGGTTCAGCGCGCTGCGCTCCGCGGTGAGCAGGTCGCGGGTGCGGGTGGTGACGGACAGCAGCTTCTGGCCGGGCTCGACGCGGTCGCCGTCCTCGGCGTGCCGCTCCACCTCGAACTCCTCGGTGCACACGATCGACAGGACCGCCTCGGCGATCCGCAGGCCCGCGACGACGCCCGCCTCCCGGGCGGTGAAGTCGGCGGTGGCGACGGCGTCCTCCGGGATGGTCGCGACCGTCGTCACGTCCACGCCGTGGGCGAGGTCCTCCTGGAGAGCGAGGTTGGCGATGTCCTCGACCTCCACGGGGTCGAGGCCGGCGTCGGCCAGGAGCTGGGCGAGCGCGGGGTCGAGGCCGCACTCCAGGTACTCCTCGTCACCACCGCAGCCGCAGCCGTCGCCGCAGCCGCCGGACGGAACGAGGGGAAGGTCGGGCGTGGTCACTGCTGTCACTGCTCCTGGGGTGCCTGGGGAGGGAGGGTCGGGGGGAAGTCTGTGCCGTCCGTGGGGTGCACGGCCAGTGTGCGGTCGGGGTTCAGCTGCACGACGACGTGGCGGCGCCACCGGGTGTCGTCCCGTTCGGGGCGGTCCTCGCGCCAGTGGCAGCCGCGGGTCTCCTCGCGGAGGCGGGCGGCGGCGACCAGGACGCGGGCCACGCACAGGAGGTTGGTCGCCTCCCAGGTGTCGACGCCCGGCTCGGCGGTCTTGCCGTTCTCGTCGAGGGCGTCGCGCGCCTCCGTGTGCAGGGCTTCGAGCTGGTCGGCGGCCCGCGCGAGAGAGGACTCGGAACGCAGGACGCCCGCACCCCGGGTCATGATCCGCTGGATGGCGAAGCGGGTCTCCGGGGCCAGCAGGGGGTGCGCGGGGCGGTCGGCCTGCGGCAGCGGGCGCGGCACCCGCGCGTGCAGCTCCTGCCCGCCGCGCCGGCCGGCGATGTCGGCGGCGATGCGCTCGGCGTAGACCAGGCCCTCCAGGAGGGAGTTGGAGGCCAGCCGGTTGGCGCCGTGCACGCCGGTGCAGGCGACCTCGCCGCACGCGTACAGCCCGGGCACGGTGGTGCGGCCCCGGGAGTCGGTGCGGACGCCGCCGGAGGCGTAGTGGGCGGCCGGGGCGACGGGCACCGGCTCGGTGACCGGGTCGATGCCGTGGGCCCGGCAGGCCGCGAGGATCGTGGGGAAGCGGCGCTCCCACATCTCGGCGCCGAAGTGCCGGGCGTCGAGGTACATGTGCTCGGTGTTCCGCTCCCGCATGCGGCGCATGATGCCCTTGGCGACGATGTCCCGCGGGGCGAGCTCGGCCAGTTCGTGCTGCCCCAGCATGAAGCGCACGCCGTCGGCGTCCACCAGGTGGGCGCCCTCCCCGCGCACCGCCTCGGAGACCAGTGGCTGCTGGCCCTCCGCGTCCGGGCCGAGGAACAGGACCGTGGGGTGGAACTGCACGAACTCCAGGTCGGAGACCTCGGCGCCCGCGCGGAGCGCGAGGGCCACGCCGTCGCCCGTGGACACGGCAGGGTTGGTGGTGGCGCTGAAGACCTGGCCCATGCCGCCGGTGGCGAGGACCACCGCGGGGGCGTGGACGGCGCCGACACCGTCGTGCTGCCCCTCGCCCATGACGTGCAGGGTGACGCCCGCGGTACGGCCTTCGGCGTCCGTGAGGAGGTCCAGGACCAGGGCGTTCTCGACGGTGCGCAGTCCGCGGGCGCGGACCGCGTCGACCAGGGCGCGGGAGATCTCGGCGCCGGTGGCGTCGCCGCCCGCGTGGGCGATGCGCCGGCGGTGGTGGCCGCCCTCACGGGTGAGGGCCAGGCCGCCCTCGGCGGACTCGTCGAAGTGGGCGCCGGTGGCGATCAGCCGGCGCACCGCGTCGGGGCCCTCGGTGACGAGGATGCGGACCGCCTCCTCGTCGCACAGGCCCGCCCCGGCGACCAGCGTGTCGTCGAGGTGCTGTTCGGGGGTGTCGCCGTCGCCGAGGGCCGCGGCGATGCCCCCCTGCGCCCAGCGGGTGGAGCCGTCGTCGAGCCGGGCCTTGGTGACGACGACCGTGGTCAGGCCGGCCGCCTCGCAGCGCAGGGCGGCGGTGAGGCCGGCGACGCCGGAGCCGACGACCACCACGTCCGCCGCGACGGACCACCCGGGCGCGGGCGCGTGCAGGCGGGGCCGGGCGCTCGTTTGAGGGTGGTGGTGGGTGACGGGCGGGCGTATGCCTGTGCTGGTCACGAGGCGGCTCCGAACGTTCCGAAGGTCAGGGGGATGTTGTCGATCAGCCGGGTGGACCCGACCCGGGCCGCCACGGCGAGCACGGCCTCGCCGGTGAAGTCGTCCCCGATGCCGGTGAAGTCGGCGGGGTCGACCAGGGCCAGGTAGTCCAGTGTGAGGGGCGGATCGAGCCGGGCGGCCTCGTCGAGGACCTGCCGGGCCGCGGCCTTGATGGCGGCCGGGCCCCCGGCGGCGGTGGCTACGGCGTGCGCGTCGGCCGCCGCGCGGGACTCCCCGAGCGCGCTGAGTGCCTCCGCGCGCGCCCGGCTGGACGGCACCTCGCGGGCCCGCGCGCGCAGCGCCTCCTGGGCGGCGTGCCGGTCGCGGCCCGCGAACAGGGCGGCGGACAGGGCGAGCGCGGTGCGCCGCTCCGCGGGCGAGAGGTAGCGGTTGCGGCTGGACAGGGCGAGCCCGTCCTCCTCGCGGACGGTGGGCACGCCGACGATCTCGACGCCGAAGTTCAGGTCCCGCACCATGCGGCGGATCAGGGCGAGCTGCTGGGCGTCCTTCTGGCCGTAGAGGGCGATGTCGGGGCGGGTGAGGTGCAGCAGCTTGGCGACGACGGTGAGCATGCCGTCGAAGTGGCCGGGGCGGGCGGCGCCCTCCAGGCGTTCGCCCATGGGGCCGGCGCTGACCCGGACCTGGGGTGCCCCGCCCGGGTAGACCTCCTCCACCGAGGGGGCGAACACGACGTCGGCTCCCGACTGCTCGGCCAGCTTCAGGTCCGCGTCCAGGGTGCGGGGGTAGCGGTCGAGGTCCTCGCCCTGCCCGAACTGGAGCGGGTTGACGAAGACGGTGACGACGACCTCGCCCTCGGGTCCCGCGATCCTGCGCGCGGCGCGGATCAGCGTGGCGTGGCCCTCGTGCAGGGCGCCCATGGTCATCACGACGGCGCGGCGGCCCGTGCGCGCGCGTGCGTGCAGTTCCCCGGCGGTGCGCAGCAGGGTGGTGGTCATCGGAGGGCTCCGTTCCGGGGCGCGTGCCGGGCGGTGCGGGGCGGGTGGGCGCTCGGGTGCGGCGCGGGGCGGGCCGCCCCGGCGGCGGAGGCGTGACCGGTGACGTGGGCAGTGACGTAGGCGGTGACGTGGGCGGTGCGACCGGTCCGGGCGGGCGCGGAGGTCCGCGTGGCCGTCGTCGCCGTCGCCGCTACCGCCGTCGTCACTGTCGCTGTCGTCACTGTCGCTGTCGTCACTGTCGCTGTCGTCGCTGTCGGGCCGAGGGCGGTGGCCGGGCCGGGCGGGGTCATCGGGTGCCCCCCTCGGGGCCGGACGGGTCCGGGCCGGCGGGGCCGGGGCCGCCGTCGCCTGCCGTGGTGCCGTCGGCGAGGACGCCGAGCAGGTCCTCGGCGAGCTCCGGCTTCAGCAGGCCGCCGGCGAGCGCGCGGTCGGCGGTCGCGCGGGCCATCGCCAGGTACCCGGCGACGGTCGCGGGGGCGTGCCGGCGCAGCTCGGCGATGTGCGTCGCCACGGTGCCCGCGTCGCCGCGTGCCACGGGGCCGGTGAGGGCCGCGTCGCCGGACCGCAGGGCGTTGTCCAGAGCGGCGCCGAGCAGCGGGCCCAGCATCCGGTCGGGGGCCCCGACGCCGGCGGCGCGCAGCAGCTCCAGGGACTGGGCGACCAGCGTGACCAGGTGGTTGGCTCCCAGGGCGAGGGCCGCGTGGTAGAGCGGGCGGTTCTCCTCGGCGATCCATTCCGGTTCGCCGCCCATCTCGATCACGAGGGCCTCGGCGGCCAGCCGCAGCTCCTCGGGCGCCGTGACGCCGAAGGAGCACCCGGCGAGCCGCTGCACGTCGACGGGGGTGCCGGTGAACGTCATCGCGGGGTGCAGCGCCAGCGGCAGGGCGCCGGCCCGCAGGGCGGGCTCCAGCACCTTCGCCCCGTACCGCCCGGAGGCGTGCACCAGCAGCTGCCCGGGGCGTACCGCGCCGGTGTCGGCGAGGCCGGTGACCAGTTCGGGCAGGGCGTCGTCGGGCACGGTCAGCAGCACCAGTTCGGCCCGCTGGAGCACCTCGGCGGGCGGCACCACCGGCACGTCCGGGAGCATCTCGCCGGCGCGCCTGCGGGAGGCGTCGGAGACGGCGGAGACGGCCACCGGGCGGTGTCCGGCCAACTGCAGGGACGCGGCGAGGGCGGGGCCCACGCGTCCGGCGCCGACGACGCCTACGGTGAGCCGCGCGGGGCGGTCCCGGGGATCCGGCTGTGGGGTTGTGTTCACGCGACGGGGGCCTTCCCGTTCCAGTCCGCTCGGGGTACCGGACGATTTCTCGTCATGTTAACGCGATCGGTTCCGGCGGCGTTCGGTTGTCCACAGGCTGTGGGTTTCCGTGCACCCGCGTGACACACGCGCGTGCGGAAATGCGGGTGCCCGCGCGTTCGGCCGCGCGGGATGATCCGGGTATGAACGTTCCCGGCACGCACGACCCGAGCGCAAGCGGCCCCCACCCGGACGCTCCGGCGCCGCCCGCCGGCGCGCGTGCGGATCTCCGTGAACGGCGCGTCGCGGCGCACCGCGAGGCGGCCCGCGTACTCAGCCGTCCGGGCTACGTGCTGACGCTGCGGGAGCGGCTGGCACTGCTGGACGGGGCGGCGGAGTTCCACGACCTGGACGAGCCGTCGGACACCTACGGCAGCGGCGTGGTGGAGGCCCTGGAGGACCGGGTGGCCGCCCTGCTCGGCACTCAGGCCGCCGCGTTCTTCCCGACCGGCACCATGGCCCAGCAGGTCGCCCTGCGCTGCTGGGCGGGCCGCGTCGGCGGCACCGCCGTCGCCCTGCACGGGCTCAGCCACCCCGAACTGCACGAGCGGAACGCGTTCAGCCAGGTCAGCGGGCTCCGCCCGGTGCGGGTCACCGGCGAACCCCGGCAGATCACGGCCGCCGAGGTCCGGGACCTGGAGGAGCCGTTCGGCGCGCTGATGCTGGAGCTGCCGCTCCGGGAGGCCGGCTTCCTGCTGCCCACGTGGGAGGAGCTCACCGAGGTCATCGACGCCGCGCGCGAGCGGGACGCGGTGGTCCACTTCGACGGCGCGCGGCTGTGGGAGTCCACCGTCCACTTCGGCCGGCCCCTGGACGAGATCGCGGGACTGGCGGACAGCGTCTACGTGTCGTTCTACAAGTCCCTCAAGGGGTACGGCGGTGCCGCGCTGGCCGGTCCCCGGACGCTGGTGGACGAGGCGAAGACGTGGCGGCACCGTTACGGCGGCTCGGTGTTCCAGCAGTTCCCGACCGTGCTGTCGGCCCTGGCCGGACTGGAGCGGGAACTGCCCCGGCTGCCGGCGTACGTCGCCCACGCGCGTGAGGTCGCCGCCGCGCTGCGCGAGGGGTTCGCGGCGGCCGGGGTGCCGTGGGCGCGGGTGCACCCGGAGGTGCCGCACACCCACCAGTTCCAGGTCTGGCTGCCGTGCGACGCCGACGTCGCCGCCGACGCGGCCGTGCGGCAGGGCGAGGAGACCGGGACGCTGCTGTTCGCGCACGCCTGGAACGCGCCGGGCCCGGGCCTGGCGGTCACCGAGGTGGCCGTGGAGGAGACGGGCCTTCAGTGGACGGCGGACGACGTGCGGGAGGCGGCGGCCGGGTTCGTGACCCGGGTCGCCGGGGCGGCCGGATGGTGATCCGCAGGGGCGGCGGGGGCCCCTGGGCGGTGCCGGGCCCGCGCGGGCGGTGGGGCGCCGGTCCGGGCGCGGTGCCGTCGATTGACGGGCGCCGTCAATCGACGGCGGCGTTGTCGGTGGCCCGGTGCACCATGTGGCCATGAGTGTGCGCATCGACATCGCCGGGCTGCGGCCGGAGAGGATCACCGCCGTGGCCTCCCCCCTGGCCGAGCTGGGCATGGCGCTGCACGCGCTGTCCGAGCCGGCCCACCACCCGGGCCTGCAGGGGTGGGTGACGGGCGTGACCGCGCGCCTGGACCCGCAGCTCGCGGACCGCATGTGCGAGGCGGACTTCCTGTGGCGGACGACGTTCTCCGACCTGTTCCTGCCGTGCGCGGCGTTCCCCGGGGAGGACGGGCTGCCGGGGGCCACACTCACCGAGGAGCTGGACCTGCTGGACAAGTTCTCGGACGAGCTGTTCGTCGACGCCGCCCTGGAGTTCACGTGTGCGCTGCCGTACAGCACGCCCGGGCCCGGCCCGCTCGGGGACCCGGAACTGCGCCGCCGCGCGCTGGAACTGGCCGCCGCGCGGGGCCCGCAGCAGGTGCGGTTCGCCGAGCGGCTGCTGGCCGACCCGCCCCGTATCCGGGCCTGGCTGCGGCAGTTCCTGGAGGACTGCGACGAGGCGTTCTTCGCGGCCGCCTGGGCCCGGCTGCGGCACCAGCTCGCCGCCGACACCCGCCACAAGACGGACCTGCTGCGCCACAAAGGGCTCGCCGAGGCACTGGCCGCGGTGTCCCCGGCGGTCACGCTGGACGAGGCGGCCGAGCGGATCACGGTAGACAAGCTGGGTGACGGCCGCACCGCCACCGCCGACGGCGGCCTGCTGCTGATCCCGACCAGCCTGGGCCGGCCGCACCTGATCGTCCTGCACCGCTACGGCTGGCAGCCGGTGCTGCAGTACCCGGTCGGCTCGGCCGAGCTCGCCGCCCCGCCGACGGTGGAGCAGCTGGCCCTGCGGATGACGGCCCTGTCGCACCCCGTCCGCATGCGACTGTGCCGCCATCTCGCGCGCAGCGCGTACACGACCGGCGAGCTGGCGCGCGTGCACGGTCTGACGGCGCCGGAGGTCTCCCGGCACCTGGGCGTGCTGAAGAAGGCCGGGCTGGTCACCACCCGCCGGCGCGGGCGGTATGTGCTGCACCAGCTGGACGTGACGGTGGTGGCCCGGCTCGGCAGCGACTTCCTGGAGGCGGCGCTGCGCTGAGACCGGGCGGGCGCCCCTCGGGGCGGGTTCAGTCGAAGCGGATGTGCCGCAGCCCCACGCCGGCCTGCCGCAGCCGGGTGCGCAGCGGACCGTCGTGATCGGGGGTCAGGGTCAGCCCGGCCAGGACCGCGATGCGGTCCGCGGTCCGCGGGACGGTCGTGCGGTCGGTCCACAGGTGCTCGGCGAACTCCGGCCCGGCGAGCCGCTCCAGACAGTGGTCGAGCCGCTGCACCGCCCAACTCTCCCGGCGCAGCCCCCCGTTGCCGCCCAGCGGGTGCCGCAGCCGGTGCACGGGGCCGCGTTCCCGCAGCCGCCGCAGCACGGTCGCGCGTTCGGCCATCAACGTGAAGTGGCGTACGTCGTGACCCAGTTCGCACAGCCGGCCGACGGTCTCGGCGAAGTACCCGGAGTCAGTGACGGTCATGGGGGCGATGACCACGCCGTCGTGCCGCGTGAGGACGAGGTCGAGCGCCTCGACGACGCCCCGGCGCCACGCGGGGAAGTCCTGGAAGTCGCCGCGCAGGCCGGGCGGCAGCATCCGGTTCAGGCCGAAGCCGGCGTGTTCCGGGTCGCAGACGACGCTGCCGGGCAGGCGGCGCCGTAACTCGTGTGCGGTCTGTGTCTTGCCGCCCCCGAAGGGGCCGTTGATCCACAGGAGCATGCGCGGCACCCTACCGGCGCACCACGGGCCGGGAGGGGCGGACAGGGGCACTCCGGCGGATCCGGAGCCCGCGCCCCCGCACGGCGGGTCAGCCGTGGCCGCCGGCCCGCACCAGGCCCGTCTCGTAGGCGAGGACGACGACCTGTACCCGGTCCCGCAGGCCCAGCTTGGTCAGGATGCGGCCCACGTGGGTCTTCACCGTCGCTTCGGACAGCACCAGACGGGCCGCGATCTCCCCGTTGGACAGGCCCTGGGCGACCAGCACCATGACCTCGCGCTCCCGCTCGGTGAGCCGCTCCAGCGCCTTGTGCTGCGGCTGCTTGCCCGCGCTGGGCAGCATCGGCGCGAACCGGTCCAGGAGCCGCCGGGTGGTGGACGGGGCCACCACGGCGTCGCCGCTGTGCACGGCGCGGATCGCGCTGAGCAGTTCGCCCGGCGGGACGTCCTTGAGCATGAAGCCGGAGGCTCCGGCCTTCAGCCCGGAGAAGGCGTACTCGTCGAGATCGAAGGTGGTCAGGATCAGCACCTTCGGCGGGTCGGCGTCCATGCAGATCCGCCGGGTCGTCTCCACCCCGTCCAGCTTGGGCATGCGGACGTCCATCAGCACCACGTCCACGGCGGTGGACCGCAGCGCCTCCAGCGCCTCCACGCCGTCGCCCGCCTCCGCCACGACCTCCATGTCCGGCTGGGCGGCGAGCACCATCCGGAACCCGGTGCGCAGCAGCACCTGGTCGTCGACGAGCATCACGCGGATCGTCATCGGTCCCTCTTCCGTCGTCCGTGGTTCGGAGCTGGTTGCCCGCCGGTGCGCGACTCGGTCGCCGGCGGGGTCGTTGCGGGTGCGGCCACGGGAAACGCGGCCGCAGGTGCCCACGCGCGGGAGGCGCACAGGGGTCGTACGAGGTTCGTACGGGGGTCGTACACGGTTCGTGCGGGGCTGGTGCGGGGGTTCCGCACGGGTCGTCGTCACACGTGTCACAGGCGGGCGTGCGCGGGCTCAGTGCGCGGGTTTGAGCGGCAGCAGGGCGCTGATGCGGAATCCTCCGCCCGGCCGCGGACCCGCGTCCAGGGTCCCGCCGACCATCCCGACCCGTTCGCGCATGCCGATCAGGCCGTGCCCCTGCCCGTCCAGTCCGCCCTCCTCGTACAGCTCGTGCGGGGCGCCCTTGCCGTCGTCCTCGACGAGCAGGCCGAGCCCGTCGTCGAAGTAGACCAGGCGGACACTGGCGCCCGTGTTGGGCCCGCCGTGCTTGCGGGTGTTCGTCAGCGCCTCCTGCACGATGCGGTACGCGGTCAGTTCGACCCCGCTGGGCAGGGGGCGTGGGGTGCCCTCGACGCGGAAGTCCACCGGCAGCCCGGAGGTGCGGCACTCCTCGACCAGGTCCTCTATCTGCTGCACGTCCGGCTGCGGCACGTACTCCCCGGCCTCCTGGTGCTCGCCGGTGCGCAGCACGCCGAGCAGGCGGCGCATCTCGGCGAGGGCCTGGCGGCCGGTGGAGGAGATGGTCTCCAGCGCCTTCTTCGCCTGGTCGGGTGCCGCGTCCAGGACGTAGGCGGCACCGTCGGCCTGCACCACCATCACCGACACGTTGTGCGCGACGACGTCGTGCAGCTCGCGCGCGATGCGGGCGCGTTCGGCGGCCACCGCGACCTTGGCCTGCGCCTCGCGCTCCTTCTCCAGCCGGGCGGCCCGCTCCTCCAGCTGCGCGAAGTACGCGCGACGGGTGCGGATGGAGTCACCCAGCACCCAGGCCAGCGCGAAGGGCACGGTCTGGAATATCACCAGGGCGATGTTGCCCGCAGTGCTGGTGTCCGGGTTGGGCCAGCGCAGCTGCGCGAGCGGGGCCGCGCACAGGCCGGCGGTGAGCGCGAACCGGGACGCCCAGCGGGCGCCGATGGCGGCGACCGTGTAGACGATCACCAGCATGGCGAAGTTCGCGGGCAGTGTCGGGACGTCCGTGATCAGCTGGAACACGCCCACCGCGGCCGTCAGGACCAGCATCTGCTCCGGCATCCGGCGGCGCAGCGCGACGACCAGGGACAGCAGCAGCATGACCACGATGCCGAGGCCCTGCTGGACGGCCCCCTGCTCCTGGGGTTCGACGGTTCCGCCCAGGACCGAGATCCCGAAGAGGATCACGGCCCAGAAACCGTCGACCCACGTCGGGTGTCTGCGGAGGAAGTCATAGAGGCGCTGCACGTAACCCAGCGTAGGGAAGCCGGATGCGTGCATGGGTCAACCGGAGGGCCGATCCCCGGTGCGCGGGCGTACTCCGCAAGGTGGAGGCCGGGCATGTGCCTGCGCCTACGCTGGGCCCGTGACGGGCGGGACGACGGGAGGGCGGGCACGCGTGGAGGCCGCGGCGGAGGCGGGTGCCGGGACCGGCGGGCGGGGCTGGCGGGCGGCCATGCGGAACGCGTTGTACGGGCCGGACGGCTTCTACCGCCGCCCCGAGGGCCCCGCCGGGCACTTCCGCACGTCGGTGCACGCCTCGCCGCTGTTCGCGCGCGCGGTGGCCGCTCTGCTGTGCCGGGTCGACGAGGCGCTGGGACGGCCGCGGGTGCTCGACTTCGTGGACATGGCGGCCGGGCGCGGAGAACTCGTCACCGGGGTGCTCGCCGCGCTGCCCCCCGGGGTGGCGGACCGCACCCGCGCGTGCGCCGTCGAGATCGCCGGCCGGCCCCCCGGCCTGGACGGGCGGATCGCCTGGCGGGCCGAGCCGCCGCGGTCCGTCACGGGGCTGCTGTTCGCCAACGAGTGGCTGGACAACGTGCCCCTGGACGTCGCCGAGGCGGACGCCGCGGGCGTACCGCGCCTGGTGCTGGTCGACGGGGACGGGACGGAGCGGCTCGGGCCGCCGGTCACCGGCCCGGAGGCCCGGTGGCTCGACCGGTGGTGGCCGCTGGACGCCGGGGACGGCCCCGCGGCGGCCCGGGGCCGGACCTCACCGCCCGAGGCGGCACCGGCACCGGCACCGGATCCGGCACCCGGGGCGACGGCGGCCGGCGCGGAGGGGCTGCGCGCGGAGATCGGGCTGCCCCGCGACGAGGCCTGGGCGTCGGCGGCCGGGACGGTCGCGCGCGGGCTCGCCGTGGCCGTGGACTACGGCCACACCCGGGACACCCGGCCGCCGTTCGGGACGCTCACCGGATTCCGGGAGGGGCGGGAGACGGCACCCGTGCCGGACGGGACCTGCGACCTCACCGCACACGTCGCCCTGGACGCGTGCGCGGCGGCCCTCCCGGGGCCGGGCGGGCGGCTGCTCACCCAGCGGGAGGCCCTGCGCGCCCTCGGTCTGACGGCCGCGCGCCCGCCGCTCGCCCTGGCGTCCAGCGACCCCGCGGGCTACGTGCGCGCCCTCGCGGCCGCCGGGGAGGCCGCGGAGCTCCTGGCGCCGGACGGGCTCGGCGCCTTCGGGTGGCTGCTGCGGCCGGCCGGCATCCCGGACGTCCTCACGCCCTGAGGCACCGGGCGCCCCCCGCACACCACACGGCCGGGCGGGCGGGCGAGGGACCGGCTACTTGTCGATGTCCCCCACCACGAAGAACATCGACCCCAGGATCGCCACCATGTCCGACACGAGGGTGCCCGGCAGCAGCTCGGTGAGCGCCTGGATGTTGTTGTACGACGCCGAGCGCAGCTTCAGCCGGTACGGCGTCTTCTCGCCCTTGCTGACCAGGTAGTAGCCGTTGATGCCGAGCGGGTTCTCGGTCCAGGCGTAGGTGTGTCCCTCGGGCGCCTTGAGGACCTTGGGGAGCCGCTGGTTGACCGGTCCCGGCGGAAGCTCGGCCAGCCGGTCCAGGCAGGCGTCGGCGAGGTCCAGGGCGTTGTACGTCTGCTCCAGGAGGCACTCGAAGCGGGCCAGGCAGTCGCCCTCCTCGCGCGTGACCACCTTCAGGACGTCCCCCAGCTCCCCGTAGGCCAGGTAGGGCTCGTCGCGGCGCAGGTCGAAGTCGACGCCGGAGGCGCGGGCGATCGGCCCGCTGACCCCGTAGGCGTGCACGGCCTCGGGGGAGAGCACCCCCACGTCGCGGGTGCGGCCCCGGAAGATCTCGTTGCCGAGCACCAGGTCGTCGAAGCGCCCCATGCGCGAGCGGACGTCGGCGACGGCCGCACGCGCGCGCGTGGTCCAGCCGGCCGGGAGGTCCTCCTTGAGGCCGCCCACCCGGTTGAACATGTAGTGCATCCGCCCGCCGGAGACCTCCTCCATGACGTGCTGGAGTTCTTCGCGCTCCCGGAACGCGTAGAAGATCGGGGTGATGCCGCCGAGTTCCAGCGGATAGGAGCCGAGGAACATCAGGTGGTTGAGCAGCCGGTTCAGTTCGGCGAGCAGCGTGCGCAGCCACACGGCGCGCTCGGGGACCTCCATGCCGAGCATGCGCTCGACGGCGAGGACCACGCCCAGCTCGTTGGAGAACGCCGACAACCAGTCGTGCCGGTTGGCGAGCACGATGATCTGGCGGTAGTCCCGCGCCTCGAACAGCTTCTCCGCGCCCCGGTGCATGTAGCCGATCACCGGCTCCGCGCGGGAGATGAGTTCGCCGTCCAGCACCAGCTTCAGGCGCAGCACGCCGTGCGTCGACGGATGCTGCGGGCCGATGTTCAGCACCATGTCGGTGCTCTCCGCTGCGCCGCCGATACCGACCATGGTCTCCGTGGTGGGCGTCATGGGCTCAGTCTCCCCTACGTACGCTGGCCGCATGGAGACGGGGAGCCCTCACGAGCGGCGAACTACAGGCACGTCGGCCGACACGCCCACGGGCACGCATGCCGACACGCACACGGACACGGACACGGATACGGCCGTGCACGCGGACCCGCACGCGGACACCGCGGGCCGAGCGGCGCACGACCCGGCCGTCGGCGCGACGGCCGACGCGACGGCCGGTGCGGTCGCCGATACGACGACCGGCGCAGGCGGCACAGCCGGCACAGCCGCCACGACCGGCACTGCGGCGAGCGGAGAGGGGAGCACGGCCGGCGTCGCCGAGGCCGAGCCGGTGTGGATCGGCCTGCCACCCGGGCTGTTGCGGGTGCGGCGGCTGTTGCTGGTGGTGTGGCTGGGGCTGCTGACCCTGGCCACCGGACTCGTGCCGGGCATCCTGGCCGGGCCCGGCTGGGCCGCCTTCGCGGTACTGCCGCTGGCCCTGATGATCTGGGGCTGGGTGATGCTGGAGCGCAACTGGCGCTCCTGGCGGTACGCCGAGCGCTCCGACGATCTGCTGATCAGCCGGGGCGTGTTGTGGCGGGAGGAGACGGTGGTGCCCTACGGCCGGATGCAGCTGGTCGAGGTCACCTCCGGCCCCCTGGAACGGCACTTCGGCCTCGCCAGCGTCCAGCTCCACACCGCTGCGGCGGCGACCGACGCGACCATCCCCGGCCTCGACCCGGCCGAGGCGGAACGGCTGCGCGACCGGCTCACCGAGCTGGGCGAGGCACGATCGGCGGGGCTGTGACCGCGCCCGGCGTCCAGCAGGACGTGACCGCACGGCCCCCGGTGACCGAGCGGCGGCTGCACCCCGTCACACCGCTCCGGCGTGCCTGGGCGCCCGTCGCGGTGCTCATCGGGTGGGCCCTGCACGACCCCGACCAGGCACAGCGCCAGCTGACCCGGCTGACCACCACCACCCTGCTGCTCGGTCTCGCCGTGCTGCTGCCGGCCGCCGCCCTGTACGGCTTCCTGACCTGGTGGTTCACCCACTTCGCGGTGACCGACACCGAGTTGCGCATCCGCACCGGGCTGCTGTTCCGGCGGACCGCCCACATCCGCCTGGAGCGGGTCCAGGCCATCGACGTCACCCAGCCGCTGCTCGCGCGGCTCGTCGGCGTGGCCAAACTGAAGCTGGACGTCATCGGCACCGACGAGAAGGACGAACTCGCCTTCCTGGGCGCCGAGGAGGCGCGTGCGCTGCGGGCGGAGCTGCTCGCGCGTGCGGCCGGTTTCGCCCCGGAGACCGCGCACGAGGTCGGTGAGGCACCGTCCCGGGAGCTGCTGCGCGTGCCGCCGGGCGTGCTCGCCGTCTCCCTGGCGCTGACCGGCGCGACCTGGGGCTGGCTGGTCGTCGGAGTGGTCGTCGTGCCGCTGCTGTGGATGGCCACCCACAGCCTGTGGACGGTCCTGGCCGCCGCCCTGCCGCTGTTCGGTGCGGCGGGCGCGGGCAGCGTGGGCCGGTTCGTCACCGAGTACGACTGGACCGTCGGCGAGTCGCCGGACGGGCTGCGCATCGACCACGGTCTGCTGGACCGGGCGCACGAGACGGTGCCGCCGGGGCGGGTGCAGACCGTGCGCATCGTCGAGCCGCTCCTGTGGCGGCGGCGCGGCTGGGTACGGGTGGAACTGGACGTCGCCGGGTCCGACAACTCGATGCTGCTGCCGGTCGCGCCGCGCGAGATCGCCGAGGCGGTGATAGCCCGCGTGCTGCCCGGCGTGACCGTGCCGCCGCACGAGGCGCTGTCCCGGCCGCCGCGCCGCGCCCGGTGGTGCGTGCCGCTGTGGTGGCGGGGCTACGGACTCGCCGTGACCGACACGGTGTTCGTGGCGCGGCACGGTCTGCTGGCCCGCCGCGTCGCGCTGGTGCCGCACGCGAAGGTGCAGAGCGTACGGCTGGTGCAGGGGCCGTGGCAGCGGGCCCGGGGCGTCGCCGACGTCCATGTGGACAACGGGGCCAACAAATCGGCCGCCGCCCGCCTGCGGGACGCCGACGAGGCGGCCCGGCTGCTGCAGGCCCAGGCGGAACGCTCCCGCACGGGCCGCCACGACGCCCGCCCGGACCGCTGGATGGCATAGGGCCTTCCGGCGGCCGGAGGAGACTCCCGGCGCAACAGGCCAGGGGCCCCGCACACCGTGCGGGGCCCCTGGTGCGTTCGCCGGTCAGGAGACCGCGCTGCGCAGTCCCTCGAGGTCGATGTGCTCCGTCTCGTCGTGCTCGGTCAGGTCGATGACCTGTCCGACGGCGCGGGCCGCGTCACCGGACGCTTTGAAGCCGGCCTCGGCCTCCGCCTTGTGCAGCGCCAGCGCCTCCTGACCGACGACGTCGGCGAGGTCCTCGTTCTGCACGTCCTCCAGGGCGGAGTCCTCCGAGCCCTTCTTGGTGCCGAAGAAGTCGAACCCGCCCCCGGACGCGGGGCGCCGGACGGGCACCGTCGGGGGGACCACCGCGACCGCCGTGGGCACCGTGAAGTGTCCCGAGGGCTGCCGCGCGGACGTGGCGGCCGGGGCCGCGGGGTCGACGGGTCCGGCCGGGTCTGCGGGGGCGGCGGTCGCGCGGTCGTGCTCGGCGACCGCCCCGGGCTTCCCCTCCGCGTCGTCCTCCCCGGGCTCCTGGGGCCGGCGCCGCCCGGCGGGTTGCGGGCCGTCGTCCTCGGGGGTGCCGCCCCGCCTGCGGAAACCGTTCCCCTTGAGACCCGTACGGGAGATGCCGCCGTGGGCGGGGGCCGGGCCGCCGGCGGCCCCGGCGTCCGGCAGGCCGGGCGCTCCGTCGGCGGGCGCCTCGCCGGCCGTGCCCTCGGACCCGTCACCGGTCCCGTCGCCGGCCGTGCCGTCCGCCTCGGCACCGGGCTCCTCGCCGGCCGGTCCGGCACCGGACGCGTCCGGTGCCTGCTCGGCCCCGGACTCCGCACCGGCCTCGGCCTCCTCCGCGTCGGCGCCCGCCGCCGCGTCGGCCTTCTCGAACCGTGCGAGTGCCGCGTCCGCCCGAAGGAACAGCTGGGACCCCTGCGGCGAGAAGACCTCGGGGGCGGTGTCCTCGTCCGTCCCGGTCTCGTCCCCGGTCCTGGGGCCGGGCACGGACGCCGCCGTGTCGTCGGCGTCCGGCGTCTCCGGTGCCGCGGCGGTCTCCGGGTCCTTTGCGCCGTCGGCTCCGGCCGTCGCCGAAGCGCCCGCGGGCAGCGCCCGCGCGGGCACCGTCGCCTCTATCTCCAGCACCCGGCGCTCCTCCAGGACGCTGGCCCGGTCGGCCTCCGCCGTGGCGTAGCGCCGCAGCAGCGCCGCGTGCTCGTTGCGCAGGCCGGCCAGCTCGGCGCGCTTGGCGCGCAGCCGCTGCTCCAGCCTGATGCGCAGCTCACGCGACTCCTCCAGGTCGGACTCCAGTTCGGCGGTCCGTTCCTCGAAGCGCCACTCGTCGCTCGCCCGCGCGCGCGTGAGATCGGCGACGCGCTTGCCCGCCTGGGTGTCCCAGCGCCGCATGACGACCGCGCCGGTGACCGCGGTGGCCGCCGCGACCGCGGCCAGCAGACGCAACGCCGTCGGTTGCGTGAACACCCATGGCCCCAGGGCGCAGACTAGGGAGACGCCTGCGATCGCCGACGGGGGCAGCATCCTGTGCAAGGGCGGTGAATGGCGGTGACGTCCACGTGGCATGGCCAGAAACTTACCGCGCGTAGGGGAATGATGGGCCCCCGCCCCGTAAAAACAAAGCGATAACAAGGGTTTCACAGGGCATCAGGGAACTCGGGCCGCCCGTGAATGGCGCCAACCCCCGGAATTCGCCCCCGGTCGTTTCCGCGCGGGCCCTCCGCAGGCGCCGCGTCCCGGTCGTGCCGGGCCCGGCCCGGCACGCCGCGGGCCGTCGCGCGGACTTCCGCGGCCGTCGCGCGGACTTCCCGGGGCCCGTCGCGCTGACTTCCGCGCCCCATTCCCGAGGGGCCCGGACCCCGATTCCGCGCGGCGCAACCGCGCCGTCCGGGGCAGTCCCCGCTCATCCCCTCGTCAAGCGCCTGCTCATCCACTCAAGCGTCGCGGGAATCTCCCGCCGCCAGGTGTTGAAGTTGTGTCCGCCGCTTTCCAGGATGATCGAGGAGATCCGCGTCCGTCCGTTGCCCTTCACCCGCTCGATGAACCGCAGCGTGTCCCGGTAGTTGGACTCGCCCTTCCGGCTGCTGGTGACGAGCAGCGAGGTGTCGGGAGCGGGCCGGTGCCGGAGGTACCACCACAGGTCCGCCCGGTTCTCGCGCGCCTTGTCCCCGTGGAACAGATCGCCCGTCGTGGCGTCGAGGGGCGCCTTGTAGTACGCCGACAGTCCGGCCCCGGCGCCGAACACGTCGGGGTGGTGGAGGGCCAGCTTGAGCGCGCAGTAGCCGCCCGTCGAGTTGCCGACCACGCCCCAGGCGCCCCGGCCCCCGGCCACCCGGTAGTGCGCGCCGACGGCCTCCGGCAGGTCCCGGGCGAAGAACGTCTCGGTCTGCGGCCCGTCCGGGACGTCCACGCACTCGGTGTCCCGCGGCGGCGCCACCGTGGGCCGCAGCATCACCAGGACCGTCGGCTCCATCCGGCCCGCGGCGGCCAGGTCCCGGGCCGTGCGCGGGTAGTGCAGCTTGTCCACCAGCGCCCGCGCGGTGCCCGGGTAGCCGGTGAGCACCACGGCCGCGGGGAACCGGTGGGTGCGGTACTCGGGCCGGTGGTACTCCGGGGGCAGGTACACGTACGCGGGAGAGGCGATGCGGCTGGTCCGGCCCACCAGTTCGACCTGCTCGACCGTGCCGCCGCCCGCCGTCCGCGCCCCGGGCGTACCGGTCATCCGCTCCCGCCCGACGACCCTCAGCGGGGCGCCGCCCGCCCCGGTGCCCGCGGCGTGGTCGACCACCACGCCCCGGTCCTTCTCCCGTCCGAGCAGGTCGTCCCAGCTCGCGTAGAAGCCGAAGGACTGGTTCGCCGCGAGGCCCACCGCGGCGAACAGGGCCAGCTGGGTGGCCAGCAGCAGGCCCACCCTGCCGCACACCGCCCGCACCCCGCGCCCGGCCAGCCGCGGCCACAGCCACACCGTGCCGGCGAACAGCAGGACGGCGGCCGACACCGCCGCCCACAGCACCTTGTCGCTCGTCAGACCCATCAGCGGTACCTGCCTGCACTCTCCGCCCGGAGCCGCACGGCAGCCACCCCCCACTGTGTCAGGAGGGGCGCGCCGGCCGGTCCTTGGCCGTTGAAACGGTTTTGGCGGGCGGAGTGAACCTCTCCCCCCGAGACACCGTCCTAGAGGTCGCAATGTCGCCGGATGCCCGAATCGGCACCGGATCCAAGGTCTCTCGCAGAACTACGGGATGCGATGTCTGTCAGGACAGATGAGGAAATGTCGGGTGCGGTTCCGCGGCCCGCGGACCGTGCGGAGCACACGGGCCGGGAGCGGCCCGCGCGTGGCACGCGCCTCGTGGGCACCGCGCGCCGGCTGCTGCGCGGACCACGTCCCGAGTCCGTCCCCCTGCTGGTGGGGCGGGCGTGCGCCCTGGTCGGCCTCCTGGACATCGCGGCGGGCGTCTTCCCCCGCTTCCGGCACAGCCGCATGCACGCCCTCGCGGAGGTGCTGCCCGGCGCGCTCGGCCCGTTCGCGGCCGCGCTCGCGCTCAGCGCCGGGGTGCTGTTGCTGCTGCTCGCCCACGGGCTCAAGCGCGGCAAGCGGCGCGCCTGGCGGGCGGCCGTCGCCCTGCTCCCGGCCGGTGCCGTCGCGCAGTTCGCCTACCGGCACTCCGTCGCGGGGGTGGTGCTCTCGCTGCTGCTGCTCGCGGTCCTGCTGCGCCACCGCGGCCAGTTCGCGGCGCTGCCAGACCCCCGCAGCAGATGGCGGGCGCTGGCCAACTTCGTCCTGATGGGCGCCGGTTCCCTGCTGCTCGGCCTGGTCGTCGTCAACGCCCATCCGCGCCTGCTGGTCGGCGACCCCAGCCTCGCCGACCGCCTCACCCACGTCCTGTACGGCTTGTTCGGCTTCGAGGGACCGCTCGACTACCGGGGCGACACCTCCTGGACGGTCGCGTTCTCCTTGGGCGCCCTCGGCCTGCTCACCGCCGTCACCACGCTCTACCTGGCCTTCCGGCCCGAACACCCGGCCGCCCGGCTCACCGAGGACGACGAACGGCGGCTGCGCGCCCTGCTCGCCCGGCACGGCGGGCGGGACTCCCTCGGCCACTTCGCGCTGCGCCGCGACAAGGCCGTCGTGTTCTCCCCCAGCGGCAAGGCGGCCGTGACCTACCGCGTGGTCTGCGGCGTGATGCTCGCCAGCGGCGACCCGATCGGCGACGTCGAGGCCTGGCCCGGTGCCATCGAACGCTTCATGGACGAGGCCAGGGCCCACTCCTGGACACCTGCCGTCATGGGCTGCTCGGAGACCGGCGGTCACGTGTGGACCCGGGAGACCGGGCTCGACGCCCTCGAACTCGGTGACGAGGCGGTGGTGGACGTCAAGGATTTCTCTCTGGCCGGCCGCGCGATGCGCAATGTGCGCCAGATGGTCAAACGCATCGAGCGCGCCGGTTACGAGACCCGGGTGCGCCGTGTCCGTGACCTCGGGGAGGCCGAACTGGACCGCATCCGCCGCGCGGCCGACGACTGGCGCGGCACCGACACCGAGCGCGGCTTCTCCATGGCGCTCGGCCGGGTCGGCGACCCGGCCGACGGCGACTGCCTCGTCGCGACCGCGCACAAGGCGGACGCCGAGCCAGGTCGGCACGGCGACCTCAAGGCGGTCCTGCACTTCGTGCCGTGGGGCGCGGACGGCGTCTCCCTCGACCTGATGCGCCGGGACCGCTCGGCCGATCCCGGCATGAACGAGATGCTGATCGTGGCCGCCCTCCAGGCCGCCGGGGAACTCGGCATCTCGCGCGTGTCCCTCAACTTCGCGATGTTCCGTGCGGCGCTGGCCCGGGGCGAGAAGATCGGCGCCGGACCGGTCCTGCGCGCCTGGCGGGGGCTGCTGATCTTCCTGTCGCGCTGGTTCCAGATCGAGTCGCTCTACAAGTTCAACGCCAAGTTCCGCCCGCGCTGGGAACCCCGCTTCGTGGTGTACCGGGCCTCCGCCGACCTGCCCCGCATCGGCATCGCCGCCCTCCAGGCGGAAGGATTCGTCAACCTGGCGCTGCCCCTGCCGCCCTTCCTGCGCCGCCGCCGGCCCGCCCCGCTGCCCTGCGTCCACCGGACGCCCGAGCACACCCCTGCCGGGCCGGACACCGCCGTCCGTGCCGCCTGACCGGCCACCGCACTCCCCGCCCGGGCGCGCACCGCTGCCGTACCGCGCGCCCGGAGGCGTCCCGGGCGGAGGCCGCCCCCGCCGCACGGCCTCCGCCCGGGCCACGCCCTCCCCGCGCACTCCCGGCCCCCGGCCCGGGGCCTACGCTGAACATATGAGCAATCGCAGCGGACGCCCTCACGTCGCGGGACTTCCACACTGGGACCGCTGTGCGGTCATGGGAGTCGTCAACGTGACGCCCGACTCCTTCTCCGACGGCGGCCGCTGGTTCGACACGAGCACCGCCGTCAAGCACGGCCTCGACCTGGTCGCCCAGGGTGCCGACCTCATCGACGTCGGCGGCGAGTCCACCCGCCCCGGCGCCTCCCGCGTCGACGAGGCCGAGGAACTCAGGCGGGTCATCCCCGTGGTCCAAGGCCTCGCCGCGGAGGGCGTCACCATCTCCGTCGACACCATGCGGGCCTCCGTCGCGGAACAGTCCCTCGCCGCCGGAGCCGCCCTCGTCAACGACGTCAGCGGCGGACTCGCCGACCCCGCCATGATCCCCGTGGTGGCCGCCTCCGGCGCGCCCTTCGTGGTCATGCACTGGCGCGGCCTGCTGGAGGGCACCAACGTCCGGGGCACCTACGACGACGTGGTCACCGAGGTCGTCGACGAACTGCACGCGCGCGTGCAGGCCGTCCTGGAGGGCGGCATCGCCGCCGACCGCGTGATCGTCGACCCGGGCCTCGGTTTCTCCAAGGGCGCCGACCACGACCTCGCCCTCCTGGCCCGCCTCGACCGCGTCCTCGCCCTCGGGCACCCGCTGCTCGTCGCCGCGTCCCGCAAGCGGTTCCTCGGCCACGTCCTGGCCGGCCCGGACGGCACGCCCCCGCCCGCCCGGGAACGGGACGCGGCCACCGCCGCCGTCTCGGCCCTCTCCGCGCAGGCCGGCGCCTGGGCGGTCCGGGTCCACGAGGTGCGGGCCACCGCCGACGCCGTCCGCGTCGTGCAGGCCGTCGCCCGGGCGCACGCCCCCGACGCCGCCCCCTCCGGCGCGCACGGCGCAGAAGGCACCCGGTGAGCGCACCCCACACCGACGTCGAGCAGGTGGAGGCCGCCAACACCGCCTTCTACGAGGCGCTGGAACGCGGCGACTTCGAGGAGGTCGCGTCACTCTGGCTGACCCCCTCCGACCTCGGCGTCGACGAGAGCTACCACGACCCGGCCGACAGCGGCGTCGTGTCCTGCGTGCACCCCGGCTGGCCCGTCCTCACCGGACGCGGCGAGGTCCTGCGGTCCTACGCCCTGATCATGGCGAACACCGACTACATCCAGTTCTTCCTCACCGACGTGCACGTCTCCGTCACCGGCGACACCGCGCTGGTGACCTGTACCGAGAACATCCTCAGCGGCGGCCCCGCCCCGGCCGCCGGCGAGGAGCTCGGCCCGCTCGTCGGCCAGCTCGTCGTCGCCTCCAACGTCTTCCGGCGCACCCCGGCCGGCTGGAAGCTGTGGTCGCACCACGCCTCCCCGGTGCTCGCCGAGAGCGAGGACGAGGACGACGAGGACTCCCCCGCCTGACCGGGCCGCGGACGGGCAGGAGCCCCTCGCGGGCCCGGGACGTGGCGGGAATCACGACGGCGCGGCCGATGCGGCCACCGGCCCGTGAGCCCCCGCTCTCCCCAGGGAAAACGCCCGGTGAAACCTCCCGGCACCGGGCCGGCACCGCCCCGCGGCGGACCGGACGCGCCGGTGTCCGCGGGTAGATTCGACCGGGGCCGGTGTGCCGTCCGCATGCGGCACCGACCGGCCGGACCGACGACAGCAGGAGTGATTCGCGTGGATCGTGTCGCGCTGCGCGGCCTGAGGGCCCGTGGGCACCACGGTGTGTTCCCCGAGGAACGCGAGGAGGGCCAGACCTTCGTCGTGGACCTCGTCCTCGGGCTGGACACCCGGCCGGCCGCGGCCGACGACGACCTGACGAAGACCGTGCACTACGGCGTCGTGGCGGAGGAGGTCGTGGCCGTCGTCGAGGGCAAGCCCGTCGACCTCGTCGAGACCCTCGCCGAGCGCATCGCACAGGTCTGCCTCAAGCACGAGGTGGTACAGGAGGTCGAGGTCTGCGTCCACAAGCCGGAGGCACCGATCACCGTGCCGTTCGACGACGTGACCGTCACCATCAACCGGAGCCGCGTATGACCAGGCCGTCCAGCACGGGCCACACCGACCCGACCGTTCAGCCCGTCCCGGCCTCCGTGGTCCAGCAGGTCGACGCCGCCGACACCACCCTGCAGAACCCGAAGCAGGCCGTGCTGTCGCTCGGGGCGAACCTCGGCAACCGTCTGGAGACCCTCCAGGGCGCCGTCGACGCCCTGGAGGACACGCCGGGCATCCGCGTCAAGGCCGTCTCCCCGGTGTACGAGACGCAGCCCTGGGGCGTGGAGCCGGGCAGCCAGCCCGCCTACTTCAACGCCGTCGTGGTCCTGCGGACCACGCTGCCGCCGTCCTCCCTGCTGGAACGGGCGCACGCGGTCGAAGAGGCCTTCCACCGGGTCCGCGACGAGCGCTGGGGCCCGCGCACCCTGGACGTCGACATCGTCGCCTACGCCGACCGGCTCTCCGACGACCCGGGGCTCACGCTCCCCCACCCGCGCGCCCACGAGCGCGCGTTCGTCCTCGCCCCCTGGCACGACGTCGACCCCGACGCGGAGCTGCCCGGGCGGGGCCCGGTCGCCGGCCTCCTCGACGCGGTCACCCGCGAGGGCGTGACACCGCGCACGGACCTGGAACTCCGGCTGCCCGAGTAGCCGTTAAGGTCGACAGGCCCCGTGGTGGGGCACCGGGCACTGCGAAGGGACACCGTGACAGAGCTGCGCATCAGGGTGCTGGCCGGCGTGTTCGTCGTGGCGGGCATCCTGTCCTGGGCGGGCGCCCGCCTGTGGAACTCCTTCGGGACCCTGCCGAGCGTGCCCGTGGCCGCCCCCATCGTCCTGGCCCTGATCGCCGTGGTCCTCGCGGCCACGGCGCTTTCCATCCGGGCCCGCCTCAAGGCGCAGCGCGAGCGCCGGCCCGAGGCCAAGGGCGTCGACCCGCTGATGGCGGCCCGCGCGGTGGTGTTCGGCCACGCGAGCGCCCTGGTCGCGGCCCTGGTCGCGGGGATGTACGGCGGGACGGGCGTCTTCCTGCTGGAGTACCTCGACATCCCCGCCCGCCGGGACCAGGCCATCTACGCCGGCGCCTCGGTCGTGGCGGCCATCGGCGTGATAGCGGCGGCCGTCTTCCTGGAGCGCGTCTGCAAGCTGCCGGAGGACGACGAGAACGACGGGGGCCCGGGGGCCGCCCCGGCCGCCTGACGCGCCGCCCGGCCCGCCCGGAGCGCCCGGCCCGCCGCGCTCGGCCCGCCCGGGGCGCCCGCCGCCGCTACGGGGCCGTGGGCGCCGTCAGTGCGCCATGATCAGGCTCATGGCCTCGTTGCGGGTCGCGGGGTCGCGCAGCTGCCCCCGCACGGCCGACGTGATGGTCTTCGCGCCGGGCTTGCGCACACCCCGCATCGACATGCACATGTGCTCGCACTCCACGACGACGATCACGCCGCGCGGCTCCAGGATCTCCATCAGGGAGTCGGCGACCTGGGTGGTGAGCCGTTCCTGCACCTGCGGGCGCCGGGCGTAGACGTCCACCAGCCGGGCCAGCTTGGACAGCCCCGTGATCTTGCCGTCGACCGAGGGGATGTACCCGACGTGGGCGACCCCGACGAACGGCACCAGGTGGTGTTCGCAGTGGCTCAGGACCTCGATGTCCTTCACCAGCACCATCTCGTCGTGACCGAGGTCGAACGTCGTCGTCAGGACGTCCTCGGGCTTCTGCCACAGCCCCGCGAAGATCTCCCGGTAGGCCCGGGCCACGCGGGCCGGGGTCTCCCGCAGGCCCTCCCGGTCCGGGTCCTCGCCGACCGCGATCAGCAGTTCGCGCACGGCGTTCTGGGCCCTCTTCTCATCGAACTCGCCGATGGGGGCTATGCCGTCCAGCGTCACGGGGTCGGTCATGGAGTGCCTCGTTCCTCTGCCTTCACGCGCGCCGGGCACGCGTCTCAACTGCGGGTACGCAAAACGCCGCGCCCCCCAGGCTAGAACCTGGGGGGCGCGGCATCCATTCCGGGACCGGTGGGGGCACAACCGAAAGACCCTGGGAGCCGGTCAGCTCTCGGGGCGCTCCTCCGGGGTCCGCTCCTGCGCCGGGGCGGGCTCCGCCACGGTGCTCTTGGCGGTGGAGATGGCCGGCGTCGCGCCGTTCGCCCCGTTCGTCAGGGCCAGCTCCTTGGGGGAGAGGACCGGCGGCCGGGTCGACGGCGTACGGCGGGACGAGCCGGTCCAGGCGGGCCGGGGCGGGCGCTTGACGATGGGGGCGAAGATCTCGGCGATCTCCTCCTTGCCCAGCGTCTCCCGCTCCAGGAGGGCGAGCACCAGGTTGTCCAGGACGTCCCGGTTCTCGACCAGGATCTCCCACGCCTCGTTGTGCGCGGTCTCGATGAGCTTCTTGACCTCTTCGTCGACCAGCGCGGCGACCTCTTCCGAGTAGTCGCGCTGGTGAGTCATCTCACGTCCGAGGAAGGGCTCGGAGTTGTCCCCGCCGAACTTGATCGCGCCGAGCCGCTCGGTCATGCCGTACTGCGTGACCATCGCACGGGCGAGACCGGTGGCCTTCTCGATGTCGTTGGCGGCACCCGTGGTCGGGTCGTGGAAGACGAGCTCCTCCGCCGCGCGGCCGCCCAGCATGTAGGCCAGCTGGTCCAGCATCTCGTTGCGCGTGGTGGAGTACTTGTCCTCGTCCGGCAGCACCATCGTGTAGCCCAGGGCGCGGCCTCTGGAGAGGATGGTGATCTTGTGGACCGGATCGGAGTTCGGTGAGGCCGCCGCGACCAGGGCGTGTCCGCCCTCGTGGTACGCGGTGATCTTCTTCTCCTTGTCCGACATGATCCGGGTCCGCTTCTGCGGGCCCGCGACCACCCGGTCGATCGCCTCGTCCAGCATGTGGTTGTCGATCAGCTTCTGATCGCTGCGCGCGGTCAGCAGCGCCGCCTCGTTCAGCACGTTGGCCAGGTCCGCGCCGGTCATGCCGGGGGTGCGGCGGGCGACGGCCGACAGGTCGACGTCCGGGGCGACCGGCTTGCCCTTCTGGTGGACCTTGAGGATCTCCAGACGGCCCTGCATGTCCGGGCGGTCGACCGCGATCTGACGGTCGAAGCGGCCGGGACGCAGCAGCGCGGGGTCGAGGATGTCCGGGCGGTTCGTGGCGGCGATGAGGATCACGCCGCCCTTGACGTCGAAGCCGTCCATCTCGACGAGCAGCTGGTTCAGGGTCTGCTCGCGCTCGTCGTGTCCACCGCCGAGACCGGCACCGCGGTGGCGGCCGACGGCGTCGATCTCGTCGACGAAGACGATCGCGGGCGCGTTGGCCTTGGCCTGCTCGAACAGGTCACGGACCCGGGAGGCACCCACACCGACGAACATCTCGACGAAGTCGGAACCGGAGATCGAGTAGAAGGGGACGCCCGCCTCCCCCGCGACGGCCCGCGCGAGCAGGGTCTTGCCCGTACCGGGCGGACCGTAGAGCAGCACGCCCTTGGGAATCTTGGCGCCGACGGCCTGGAACTTCGCCGGCTCCTGCAGGAACTCCTTGATCTCGTGGAGTTCCTCGACGGCCTCCTCGGAGCCCGCGACGTCGGCGAACGTCGTCTTCGGGGTGTCCTTGGTGATGAGCTTCGCCTTGGACTTGCCGAAGTTCATGACACGGGAGCCGCCACCCTGCATCTGATTCATCAGGAACAGGAAAACGACCACGATCAGGACGAAGGGCAGCAGCGACAGCAGAATGCTGACGAAGGGGTTCTGCTTCGACGGCGAGACCGTGTAGCCCTTCGGGATCTGCTTGTTCTGGAACTTGTCCTGCAGGGTGTTGGCGATGGTGACGCCCTGGTCACCGATGTAGCTCGCCTGGATCTTCGAGCTGTCCTTGATCTTGACGCCGTCCTTGAGCTCGACCTTGATGGTCTGCTCGTCGCCCGTCGTCAGCTTGGCCTGCTCGACCTTGTTCTCGTTGATCGCCTGGACGACCTGGCCCGTGTCCACCGTCTTGTAGCCGCCGGACGAACCGACGACCTGCATCAACACGACCACGGCAAGGACGGCCAGCACGATCCACATGACCGGCCCACGGAAGTATCGCTTCACGTCCATCCATACGGAGCGGTGCCGCCCCGTCCCTCCTGCCATAGTGAGTTTGATAAAGACTGTTCTTCGGACGGTACCCCAGCATTGTCCCCCGAAGCTGCGCGGGACGGCTGGCAATCGCGTCTACGCATGCTCCAACGGCGCGGACTCCGCCGGGGTTCCCGATCCGCGTACGGCGGCCCGTGCCGCGTGGCTCAGCCGCCGTAGACGTGGGGCGCGAGCGTACCGACGAACGGGAGGTTGCGGTACTTCTCGGCGTAGTCGAGGCCGTATCCGACGACGAATTCGTTGGGGATGTCGAATCCGACCCATTGCACGTCGATGGCGACCTTGGCGGCCTCGGGCTTGCGCAGCAGCGTGCACACCTTGAGGGAGGCGGGCTCGCGCGAGCCGAGGTTGGAGATCAGCCAGGACAGGGTCAGGCCGGAGTCGATGATGTCCTCGACGATCAGGACGTGCCGGCCCTTGATGTCGGTGTCGAGGTCCTTCAGGATCCGCACCACGCCGGAGGACTGGGTGCCCGCCCCGTACGAGGACACGGCCATCCAGTCCATGGTGACGGGGGTGGACAGCGCCCGCGCGAGGTCGGCCATGACCATCACCGCGCCCTTGAGGACACCGACGATCAGCAGGTCCTTCCCCGCGTACTCCGCGTCGATCTTCGCCGCCAGTTCGGTCAGCTTGGCGTCGATCTCTTCTTTGCTGAGGAGCACCTTCTCGAGGTCGGCACCCATGTCTTTCGCGTCCACCCGCATCACTTTCGGTCGTCCCACCGGCCGTCCCGCTCCGTCGGCGGCGCTGCCGGGGGAAGGGATTCAGCCTTGCCGAATCACCAGTCTGCCACCCTGCCGGGTGGCGACGACCCGGCCGGGGAGGTTGATGGCTCCCTGGCCCCGCCAGCCGGTGACGAGCCGGTCGACCTCCTCGATGTGCCGCGCGAACAGCGATCCGGCCGGCGCACCCGCCTCGATCGCGGCCCGGCGCAGCACGCGGCGGCGTACGGCGGGCGGCAGGGCGTGCAGCCCGGCACACTCCAGGCGGCCGTCGGAGTCCCGCACGCCGTCCTCGGCGCGGGAGGCCCAGGCGTCGAGGGCGTCGGCGTCGTCGCGGGAGAGCTGGGCCGTCCGGGCGAGGGCCTCGACCACACCCTTGCCGAGGGCCTTCTCCAGCGCGGGCAGGCCCTCGTGGCGCAGCCGGGAGCGGGTGAAGGCGGGGTCGGCGTTGTGCGGGTCGTCCCAGACGGGCAGGGACTGGACCATGCAGGCCCGGCGGGCGGTCTGCCGGTCGAGCTGGAGGAAGGGGCGGCGGTACCGGCCGTCGGCCCCCGAGACCGCGGCCATGCCGGACAGGGAGCGGATCCCGGACCCGCGGGCGAGGCCCAGCAGGACGGTCTCCGCCTGGTCGTCGCGCGTGTGCCCGAGCAGGACGGCGGCGGCGCCGTGCCGTTCCGCGGCGGCGTCCAGCGCGGCGTAGCGCGCGTCGCGGGCGGCCGCCTCGGGACCGCCGCCGCGGCCGACCCGCACGGCGGCCGACTCGGCCGGGTCGAGGCCGAGTTCGCGCATCCGGAGCACGACCTCGGCGGCCCGCCGGTCCGATCCCGGCTGGAGTCCGTGGTCGACGGTGATCCCGCCCGCGCGGACGCCGAGGCGGGGGGCTTCGAAGGTGAGGGCGGAGGCGAGCGCCATGGAGTCGGCGCCGCCGGAGCAGGCCACGAGGACGAGCGGGGAGGAGGAACGCTCGTGCCCGGACCGGCCGGGGGTGCGGCCGTGTTCGGCCAGGACGTCGTTCAGGACGCGGCGGACCGCCAGGCGTATCGCCGCGACCGCAGGATGGGGACCCATGTCCGGTTCCCTTCAGGAAGGTTCGGGGGGTGAACCCGAGATCGGTCACTCAGAGTGTGTAGATGGTGACAGAACCGGGGCGTTCCCCGAGCATTGCACGCCTACCCATGACACACGGTCCCTCGGACGGGTGATTGGCCCGGCGCCCCTCTGCCGTCACCCGGGCGTCACCTGCGAACGGAACTCACGCCTCCGGCTTGCGGTGCACCCGCGCGATCCAGTCCGCCGGGGCGGCGATCTCCGCTTTGGTGGGCAGGGTGTTGGGCGACGTCCACACGTGGTTGAAACCGTCCATGCCGACCTCCTCGACGACGGCGCGCACGAACCGCTCCCCGTCGCGGTACTGGCGCAGCTTGGCGTCCAGGCCGAGCAGCTTGCGCAGGGCCAGGTCCAGCCGCGAGGCGCCCTTGGCGCGGCGCTGCTGGAACTTCTCCCGGATCTCCGCGACGCTCGGCACCACTTCGGGCCCCACACCGTCCATCACGAAGTCGGCGTGGCCCTCCAGCAGGGACATCACCGCGGTGAGCCGGCCGAGGATCTCGCGCTGGGCCGGCGTCTGCACGATCTCCACCAGGGAGCGCCCGCCGTCGTCCTCCTCGCCCTCCGGACGGCCGCCGACGAGGGTCTGGGCCGCCTCCCGGAGACGTTCCAGCACGGTCATGGGGTCGACGTCGGTCTCCCCCAGGAACGACTGGATCTCGCCCTCCAGGTGGTCGCGCAGCCACGGCACGGCGGTGAACTGCGTCCGGTGGGTCTCCTCGTGCAGGCACACCCAGAGGCGGAAGTCGTGCGGGTCCACGTCGAGTTCGCGTTCGACGTGGACGACGTTGGGGGCGACGAGCAGCAGCCGGCCGCCGCCGTTCCCGCCCGCCGGAAGGTCGCGGGAGGCAGGGGCGAAGGTCTCGTACTGGCCGAGGACGCGGGAGGCGAGGAACGACAGCAGCACACCCAGCTCCACGCCGGTGACCTTGCCGCCGACGGCGCCGAGCACCGCGTTGCCCGGGTTGCTGCCGCGCCGCTCCTGCATCTTGTCCAGGAGGGGTTTGAGCAGTTCACGGAAGCCGGCGACGTTGGCCCGGACCCAGCCGGGGCGGTCGACGACGAGGACAGGGGTGTCGTGGGTCTCCTCGGTGCCGAGCCGGGTGAAGCCCCGGACGTGTTCCTCCGAGGACTTCGCGTGCCGGCGCAGCTCCGCGACGACGGCCCGGGCCTCGTCGCGGGTCACGTCGGGGCCCGGCCGCATGAGCCGGGTCGCGGTCGCGACCGCGAGATTCCAGTCGACCATCCCGGAAGAGGCAGCACCACCGATGCTCGTCATGCGTCAACGGTACGTGAGGGGCACGGCCGACGGCAGGGCGGCGAGTCGGCGGAACGGCCGTACCCGCGCGGGTGCCGGGCGCCCGGCGGTCACCGGCAGCCGCAGGAGGCGAGCGCCGTGGCCGCCTTGTCGAGGGTGCTCTCGGCGGCGCTCTGGCCCGTGGTGCCGCTCGCCAGGAAGGCGAAGGCCAGCAGCCGTCCGTCCCGGTCGACGACGGTGCCCGCCAGGGCGTTGACGCCGGTGAGGGTGCCCGTCTTGGCCCGGACGACGCCGGCCGCGCCGTCGGCGTAGCGGCCGCTGAGGGTGCCGGTGAAACCGGCCACCGGCAGCCCGGTGAGGGCGGGGCGCAGTTCGGGGTGGGCGGGGTCGCCGGCCTTCACCAGCAGGGCGGTGAGCAGGTCGGCGGAGAGCCGGTCGCGTCGGTCGAGGCCGCTGCCGTCCTTGAAGACGGCGCCCTTCACGGGCAGCCCGAGTTTCTTGAGCTGCGCGGTGATGGCCGCACCGGCTCCGGCGAAGTCGGCGGGCCGGCCGGCGGCGAGCGCGGTGTGGCGGGCGAGGGCCTCGGCGATGTCGTTGTCGCTGTTGGTCAGCATGCGTTCGGTGAGGACCGACAGCGGGGGCGAGGAGACGGTGGCGAGGGTGCTGGCGCGGGTCGTCGACTTCGACGGGCCGGGCGGTGACGCCTTGATGCCGTGGTCCGCGAGGAAGCCGCCGAACTTCCGGGCGGCGTCCGGGGCCGGGTCGGGGATGCGGCGGACGGGGCCGCTGCTGGAGTCGTCGGTGCGGGCCTCGTCGGCCATCAGGGGGCCGACCTCGGCGAGGTTGCCGTTGACCCCGATCGGGTGGAGCTCGGGCCCGCTGTACAGGGTGGTGTCGTAGGAGAGGGTCACCTCGCGCACGCCGCGCTTGGCCAGGGCGGCGGCGGTGCGGGCGGCGAGGTCGCGCAGGCCGGCCGAGCCCCGGGCGTCCTTGCGGGCGGTGAGGGTGGGGTCGCCGCCGCCGACCAGGACGACCTCTTTCGTGTCGGGTTCGTAGGCGGCGCGGGTGGTGAGGCGGTGGTCGGCGCCGAGCGCGGACAGCGCGGCGACCGCGGTGGCGATCTTGGTGGTGGAGGCGGGGGTCAGGGCGTCGCCGGAGCCGCTGCCGTAGAGGCGCTTGCCGGTGGCCACGTCGACGACGGCGGCCGAGGTCCGGCCCAGGGCCGGGTCCTTGAGGAGCGGGCCGAGGACGGTGGTGAGCGCCTTGCCGGTAGGTGCCGGGCGGCCGGTGGTGGCGGTGCCGCCGAGGCCGGCGAGCACGGAGGCGGCACCCGGCCGCGCGTCGGGCCCGCGGGGCGGCGTGCCGGCGTTGCCGCGCGGGGCCGGGTGATCTGTGCCACGCGCGGCTTGCAGGGCCACGGCGCGGTCCCGCTCCGCCGTACGCTGGCCGGTGGAGTCCCAGGGGCCCGCGGCGGTCACCACCCCGGCGGCCAGCGCCAGACCGGCGGTGGCGGCGGTGGCGGTGAACGGCCAGGTCCTCGGCCGTGTGACCCGCGTGACCTGCGGCGATCCCGGCCGGTTCGAGCGCGTCAGGCGCGGTGTGGCGGCGGCGACGACGCGCGTGAGACGCGGTCGTACGGCGGCCGCCGCCCGTGTCATCCGCGGTCGCACGGCACCCGCGATCCGCACGACGTGCGGTCTCGCGGCCCGCCAAGGCCTCAGCTCTGGCACGACCACCAGCCCCTTTCGCGATCACACACCTGCGTGAGGGACACTTAACCACCAGAACTATGTGTTGATCATGGAGGAGCCACCGGTGGAGTTCGACGTCACGATCGAGATCCCGAAGGGTTCGCGGAACAAGTACGAGGTGGACCACGAGACGGGTCGGATCCGCCTGGACCGTCGACTCTTCACCTCGACCGCCTACCCGACCGACTACGGCTTCGTCGAGAACACCCTCGGCGAGGACGGCGACCCGCTGGACGCGCTGGTCATCCTGGACGAGCCGACGTTCCCGGGCTGCCTGATCCGCTGCCGTGCGATCGGCATGTTCCGGATGACGGACGAGGCGGGTGGCGACGACAAGCTGCTGTGCGTGCCGTCGACGGACCCGCGCGTGGAGCACCTGCGCGACATCCACCACGTGTCCGAGTTCGACCGCCTGGAGATCCAGCACTTCTTCGAGGTCTACAAGGACCTGGAGCCGGGCAAGTCGGTCGAGGGGGCCAACTGGGTGGGCCGGGTGGACGCCGAGGCCGAGATCGAGCGGTCCTACAAGCGCTTCGAGGAGCAGGGCGGCCACTGAGCTCCCGCCTTTCGTCGTCCGACGGGCCGTACGCGCTCGCGTGCGGCCCGTTGGTGTGTCCGTGCGCATACTGAGGATCTACGGGGCAGGCTTACGGACGGTGTCGTACAGGGAGCGCTGCACACGTGAGGGACGCGGAGGACCGCAAGCCGCAGTCGGACGAGGCGAGGAGTGGTTTCCTCCCCCCTGCGGGGCGGGGGGTGCCGGCCGAGCCGGAGTCGTCGACGACCAGCGAGTTCGCCGTTCCCGAGGGGCTGGCCGTGCCGAAGGCGGGCCGGACGGGGACGGAGTCGGAGGCCACGTCCGAGTTCGCCCTGCCGACCGGCCTGGACGTGACGCCGCAGCCGCCGGCCGACACGGAGGGGTCGGCGTTCAATCCGCCGAGCACCTACCGCGCCCGGCAGGCGCCGCCGGTCTTCACCCCGCCCAGCGGGGTTCCGGTCGTCAGCCTCAAGGACGTTCCCTGGCAGGACCGGATGCGCACGATGCTGCGCATGCCGGTGACCGAGCGCCCGGCGCCCGAGTCCCTGCAGCGGCCGGACGACGAGACCGGCCCGGCCGTGCCGCGGGTGCTCGACCTGACGCTGCGTATCGGGGAGCTGCTGCTCGCGGGCGGTGAGGGGGCCGAGGACGTGGAGGCGGCGATGTTCGCCGTGTGCCGCTCCTACGGCCTGGACCGCTGCGAGCCGAACGTCACGTTCACCCTGCTGTCGATCTCCCACCAGCCGTCCCTCGTGGACGACCCCGTGACCGCCTCCCGCACGGTGCGCCGCCGGGGCACCGACTACACCCGTCTGGCGGCCGTCTACCAGCTGGTGGACGACCTCAGCGACGACGAGACGCACGTGTCCCTGGAGGAGGCCTACCGGCGGCTGGCGGAGATCCGCCGCAACCGGCACCCCTACCCCGGCTGGGCTCTGACCGCGGCGAGCGGGCTGCTCGCCGGATCGGCGTCGGTGCTCGTCGGCGGTGGCTTCCTGGTGTTCGTCGCCGCCGCGATCGGCGCCATGCTCGGCGACCGGCTGGCCTGGCTGTGCGCGGGGCGCGGGCTGCCGGAGTTCTACCAGTTCACGGTGGCGGCGATGCCCCCGGCGGCGATCGGGGTCGCGCTCACCCTCGCCCACGTGAACGTGAAGGCGTCCGCGGTGATCACCGGTGGGCTGTTCGCGCTGCTGCCCGGGCGGGCCCTGGTGGCGGGCGTGCAGGACGGTCTGACCGGCTTCTACATCACCGCCTCCGCCCGCCTGCTGGAGGTCCTGTACTTCTTCGTCGGCATCGTCGCCGGTGTGCTGGTGGTGCTGTACTTCGGCGTGCAGTTGGGCGCCGGGCTGAACCCGGACGCGAAGCTCGGCCTGGAGGAGCGGCCGCTGATCCAGATCGCCGCGTCGATGATGCTGTCCCTGGCCTTCGCCGTGCTGCTCCAGCAGGAACGCGCGACGGTGCTGATGGTGACCCTCAACGGCGGGGTGGCGTGGGTGGTGTACGGCGCGATGCACTACGCGGGCGACATCTCGCCGGTGGCGTCCACGGCCGTGGCGGCCGGGGTGGTGGGCCTGTTCGGGCAGCTGCTGTCCCGCTACCGGTTCGCGTCGGCACTGCCCTACACCACGGCGGCGATCGGCCCGCTGCTGCCCGGTTCCGCGACCTACTTCGGTCTGCTGGCCATCGCGCAGAACGAGGTCGACACCGGGCTGGCGTCCCTCACGAAGGCCGTCGCGCTCGCCATGGCCATCGCGATCGGGGTGAACCTCGGTGCGGAGATCTCGCGGCTCTTCCTGCGGATCGGCTCCGCGGAGAAGCGCAGGGCGGCGAAGCGGACGCGGGGCTTCTGATCCTGCCCCGCGTCCGGCCGGGGCTCAGTAGCCCTGGTTGTACGGCTGCTGGGGGCGCTGTCCGTGCCCCTGGCCGGGTGCCTGGCCCGGGTGGTTCTGCTGCGGGTACTGCCCGTTGCCGTACGGCTGCGGGGCCTGCTGGGTCTGCTGCTGCGGGCGCCCCTGGTTGCCGTGGGGCGGCTGGCTGCCGTGGGGCCCGCCTCCGTAGGGAGCGCTGCCGTGGGCCGGGCCGCCGTAGGGACCGGGCGCGGCCTGCTGGGTCCGGGGGGCCTGCGGGGCCGTCTGCTGGGGGCCGCGGTCGTCGGGGGCGATGCGGCGCAGCTGGGTCGTGGCGTCGTCCATGGGCGGCACCTGGGGGCGCTGTGCGGCGGCCGGGGTCTCCTCGGCCGCGGCGCGCTTCTTCTTGGCCCGCTCGCGCAGGTACTCGACGATGATCGGGACCACGGAGAGGAAGACGATCAGGACGAGGATCGGCTCCACGTTCTCCTTGATCACGTCGATCTGGCCGAGCCAGTAGCCCGCCATGGTGACGCCGCAGCCCCAGAGGACGCCGCCGACGACGTTGTACGTCACGAAGGTGCGGTACTTCATGCGGCCGGCACCGGCCACGATCGGGGCGAAGGTCCGCACGATCGGCACGAAGCGGGCCAGGACGATCGCCTTGGGGCCGTACTTCTCCATGAACTCGTGCGCCTTCTCCAGGTTCTCCTGTTTGAAGAGCCTGGAGTTGGGGCGGTTGAACAGTTTCGGCCCGAAGAACTTGCCGATCATGTAGCCGACCTGGTCACCGATGACCGCGGCCAGCACGATCAGGGTGCACACCAGCCACAGCGGCTGACTGATGTAGGTGCCCTCGGCTACGAAGAGGCCCGCCGTGAACAGCAGGGAGTCACCGGGCAGGAAGGCGAAGAGACCGGACTCTGCGAAGACGATCAGCAGGATGCCGGGCAGGCTGAACGTACTGATCAAATAGTCCGGGCTCAGCCACTCGGGGCCGAGCGCAAGGGTCGTCACGGGGCTGGGGCTCCTGGCTTCTGAGGTGAGGGGGCCGGGCGGCGCGCCCAAAGTACCAACGTTGTCTCAACGCGCCGCCCCTGCCCCGGGTTCCATCGTGCCCCCGGAACTGCCGCCGGTCCATTCAGGACGCCCGTGCCGGCCCCGAACCGGTGCTCAGACGGTGTGCCGGAGAGCGTTGGCGAGGATCGCGTCCCGCTCGTAGGCGGCGAGCCCGGGCCGGGCCCGGTCGATGGACTGCGTGAACCGCTCGTCCGAGACGTACATCTCGCCGATGCACGTGTGCATCTCGTGGTCGCAGTCGTAGTGGTTGCGCGACATCCACCGGCGGTGGTCCTCGGCGACGTCCATCGCCGCCTCGGAGTCGGCCGGCTCACCGGCCTCCATGAGGGCCACGAAGCGCCGGGTGAGCTCGTCGCCCTCGCGCTGGATGCGCAGCCAGTCCTCCTTGGTGTAGGAGGCGGCCCGCTCCTTGGACTGGCGGTAGGCGTCGGTGCCGCCCCAGCGTTCCCGCACCTCCTCCTCGTACTGCTCGGGGTCGTGGTCCCCGAAGACCTCGAACTTCTCCTCGGGCGTGAGGTTGATGCCCATGCGGTGTGCCTCCATGGCGTGCTCCACGGCCGCCGCCATCTTCTGCAGCTTCTCGATCCGGCCGGACAGCAGCTCGTGCTGGCGGCGCAGGTGCGCGCGCGGGTCCGCGTCCGGGTCGTCGAGCAGGGTGGCGACCTCGTCGAGCGGGAAGCCGAGCTCCCGGTAGAACAGGATCTGCTGCAGCCGGTCGAGGTCGGCGTCGCTGTAACGCCGGTGACCCGCGTGGCTGCGCCCGCCCGGGGCGAGCAGGCCGATCTCGTCGTAGTGGTGCAGCGTGCGCACGGTGACCCCGGCGAATCCGGCGACCTGTCCCACGGAGTAGCTCACTTCCGCTCCCTTCTCGGTACGCGCTCCACCCTGGGTCCTCACGTCGGGTGAGGTGCAAGCCGGTGCGCCCGCCCACACCTGCGACGCCCGTTTCGTCACGTTTTACGGCTTTCACGCGTCTATCGTGTGCGCGTGGCCCAGGACAGCGCCCCCGAGGCACCCCCCACCGCTCCGGCGACGCCGGCCCGTGCCCTGCTGCCCTCCATCCTCCCGGCGCTGCTCGTGGGCGTGACGGCGAGCCTGCTGCTGGTGGGGGTGAGCGCCGGGGCCGAGGAACTCCAGGACGTGCTGTGGCGGACGGTGCCCGACGCGCTCGGGGTCGGCCGGTACTCCGTGCTGTGGATGTCCGTGATGCTCGTCGCCACCGGCATCGCCGTGGGGCTGGTGGTGTGGAAGACCCCCGGGCACGCGGGTCCCGATCCCGCCACCACCGGACTCGACGCCCCCGTCCTGCCGCCGGCCGCCCTGCCGGGGCTGCTGCTGGCGACCGCCCTGATGCTGGCGGGCGGACCGAGCCTCGGCCCCGAGAACCCGATCATCGCCGTGAACGTCTCCCTGGCCGTCTGGGCCGGGCTGCGGGCCTTCCCGCAGGCACCGGAACGCAGCTGGGCAGCCCTCGCGGAGGCGGCGACGATCGGCGCGCTGTTCGGGACGCCGGTGGCCGCCGCGCTGATCATCTCCGAGGCGCTGGCCGGGCAGCCCCTGAAGGGGAAGCTCTGGGACGGCGTCTTCGCCCCGCTGACCGCGGCGGCCGCGGGCGCGCTCACCGTCACCCTGGTGTCCCGGCCCAACTTCGACCTGCACCTGCCCTCCTTCGGCCATCCCGGCTGGACCGATCTGCTCGCCGCGCTCACCATCGCCTCCGTCGGCGCGCTGCTCGGCATGGCCGCGGTGCGTGCCTTCCCGTACGTCCACCGGGGCTTCGCGAGGCTGCGGCACCCGATGCTGATGCTGCCGGCGGGCGGGGTCGTGCTGGCCGCCCTGGCGGCCGTGGGCGGCCATCTGACGCTGTTCAAGGGCCTGGACGAGATCGCGGAGCTGGCGGGCGACCCCGACGGCTGGACGGCGGGCGAGTTCGCCGTCATGACGGTGGTGAAGCTGGCGGCCCTGCTCGTGGCCGCGTCCTGCGGCTTCCGGGGCGGGCGGATCTTCCCTGCGGTGTTCGTCGGGACCTCGCTCGGACTGTGCGCGCACGCCCTGGTGCCCGAGGTGCACCCGGCGGTGGGGGTGTCCGCGGCGGTGCTGGGGGTGCTGCTGGCCATCACCCGGCAGGGCTGGGTGAGCCTGTTCGTCGCCGCCGTCCTGGTCTCCTCGCCGGGGATCATCGCGCTGCTCTGCTTCGCCTCGCTGCCCGCCTGGCTGCTGGTGACGGGCCGTCCGCAGATGCAGCTGCGGCCGGACGGGACGGCCCTGCGGTGACCCCCGGCGCCACCCGCCCCTCCCCCGGCCGCCGCCCGGCACCGGCCGGCGTCCCCCGCGGCCCCCTTGCCCGCCCCGCCCGGCCCCCGTCTTCCCGTTGGCCCCACGATCCGGAGGTATCCATGCCGCTGCACGACGGCCACCCGTACGACGAAGAGCGCCCCCTGTCCGTCAATCCCTTCCTGGGCCCGGCGAACCCGGTCGGCGACATGACGCAGGCGCCGCCCAAGCACCGGATGCCCGGCCCGCCCATGGCCCCCGCCACGGCGTACCAACTGGTGCACGACGAGCTGATGCTGGACGGCAACGCCCGGCTGAACCTCGCCACCTTCGTCACCACCTGGATGGAGCCGGAGGCCGGCCGCCTGATGGGCGAGTGCCGCGACAAGAACATGATCGACAAGGACGAGTACCCGCGCACCGCGGAGCTGGAGCGGCGCTGTGTGGCGATGCTCGCCGACCTGTGGAACGCGCCCGACCCCTCGGCGGCCGTGGGCTGTTCGACGACCGGTTCGAGCGAGGCGTGCATGCTCGCCGGGATGGCGATGAAGCGGCGCTGGGCCAAGCGCAACGCCGACCGGTACCCGTCCCGGGACGCCCGGCCGAACCTCGTCATGGGCGTCAACGTCCAGGTCTGCTGGGAGAAGTTCTGCACGTTCTGGGAGGTGGAGGCCCGTCAGGTGCCCATGGAGGGCGACCGGTACCACCTGGACCCGCGGGCCGCGGCCGAGCAGTGCGACGAGAACACCATCGGGGTCGTCGGCATCCTGGGGTCCACCTTCGACGGGTCCTACGAGCCGATCGCGGACCTGTGCGCCGCGCTGGACGAGCTCCAGGAGCGCACCGGCCTCGACATCCCGGTGCACGTCGACGGGGCGTCGGGCGGCATGGTCGCGCCCTTCGTCGACGAGGACCTGGTGTGGGACTTCCGCCTCCCGCGCGTGTCGTCCATCAACACCTCCGGGCACAAGTACGGGCTGGTCTACCCGGGTGTCGGCTGGGCCCTGTGGCGCAACGCGGAGACGCTGCCGGAGGAGCTGGTGTTCCGGGTCAACTACCTCGGGGGCGACATGCCGACCTTCGCGCTGAACTTCTCCCGGCCCGGCGCGCAGGTGGTGGCGCAGTACTACACGTTCCTGCGGCTGGGCCGGGAGGGCTACCGCGCCGTGCAGCAGACGGCGCGGGACGTGGCCACGGGGCTGGCCGCACGCATCGAGGCGCTCGGCGACTTCCGGCTGCTCACGCGGGGCGACGAGTTGCCCGTCTTCGCCTTCACCACCGCGCCGGAGGTGACGGCCTACGACGTCTTCGACGTGTCGCGGCGGATGCGGGAGAACGGCTGGCTGGTGCCCGCCTACACCTTCCCGGCGAACCGCGAGGACCTGTCGGTGCTGCGGGTGGTGTGCCGCAACGGCTTCTCCGAGGACCTCGCCGACCTGTTCGCCCAGGACCTGGCCCGGCTGCTGCCGGAACTGCGCCGGCAGCAGCACCCGCTGGTCCAGGACAGGAACGCCGCCACCGGCTTCCACCACTAAGGTCTTTCGTTCGGATCAGGCCGGAACAGGCCGGAACAGGCCGGACCGGGGAGCGGGGTCCGGTGATGGGGGTACCGCCCACGCCGTTCGAGCAGTTGGGGGAGCGTCGCAAGGCGGAGGAGGGCGGCAGGGCGGAGCCCTGACAGCCGCCGACAACGCGGCGAGGCGCGGTGCCGGGCCGGCGAGCCCGGCACCGCGCCTGAACGCGAGGCCCTGGGTGGCCCCGAGGTCCCGGCCGGCCTCCGCCTAGCGGCTGAGCCGCGTGAACCTCCGTACCGCGAGCGGGAAGAACACCGCGAGCAGGACCAGCGGCCAGACGGCGGCGGCCCACACGTGTCCGGACTCCCCGGCCGGGCCGAACAGGCCGCGCGCGGCCTCGGCGGTGTGGGAGATCGGGTTCCACTGCACCAGGGTGCCGAGCCAGCCGGGCATGGACCCGGGCGAGGCGAACGCGGTGGAGAGGAACCCGGCCGGCCAGACCAGGATCTGCACCGCCTGCACCATCTCGGGCCGGCCGGCCACCAGGGCCAGGTGGATGCCGATCCACAGCATGGCGAAGCGGAGCAGCAGGAGCAGTCCCACGGCGGTCAGGAAGGCCGCCGGACCGCCGTGGGGGCGCCAGCCGAGCGCCGCGGCGACGGTCAGGAGCACCGCCAGGCCGAGCACGGACTGGAGCATGTCGGCGGCGGAACGGCCCACCAGGACGGCGCCGTTGGTCATCGGCAGGGAGCGGAAGCGGTCGACGACGCCCTTGTCGAGGTCCTGGGTGACGGCGACCATCGTGCCCTCCAGGCCGAAGGCCATGGTGAGGGCGAGCATGCCGGGCAGGAGGAAGTCCAGGTAGCTGCCGTCGACGCCCCGGCCGCCGCCGACCAGGTAGCCGAACATCAGCAGCAGCATCACCGGGAAGATCAGGTTCACCACGACCGTGACCGGCCGGCGTCCCCAGCGGGCGAGTTCGCGGCGGGTCATGGTCCAGGAGTCGGTCAGTGCGTAGGTGATCACGCGGGCTCCTCCACTCGGTCGTCGGGCCCGGTGAGGTGCAGGAACACCTCGTCCAGCGTGGGCCTGCGCAGGGCGATGTCCTCGGCCTCGATGCCCGCCTCCGCCAGGGCGCGGACCACGCGCGTCAGCGCCGCCATGCGGTCGGTGACGGGGGCGCTGAGCAGGCGGCGGTCGGCGTCCACCGTGACCGACCCGGTCGCCGCGGGGAGCAGGGCGGAGGCGGCGCCGAGCTGTCCGGCGTCGCGCAGGACGACGTCGATGCGGTCGCCGCCGACGGCCGCCTTCAGCTCGTCGGCCGTGCCGTCGGCGATGACCCGGCCGGCGTCGACGACCGAGATGCGGTCCGCGAGCTGGTCGGCCTCCTCCAGGTACTGGGTGGTGAGCAGCACCGTGGTGCCCCCGCCCACCAGGGAGCGGACCGACTGCCACACCTCGGCCCGCCCGCGGGGGTCCAGCCCGGTCGTCGGCTCGTCCAGGAACAGCACCTCCGGCTCGGTGATGAGGGACGCAGCGAGGTCCAGGCGGCGCCGCATGCCGCCGCTGTACTGGCTCACCGCCTTGCGGCCGGTGCGGGTGAGGTCGAACCGTTCGAGCAGTTCACCGGCCCGCGCGCGGGCCCGCCGTGCGCCCAGGTGGTGCAGCCGGCCGAACAGTTCCAGGTTCTGCCGCCCGCCCAGTTCCTCGTCGAGCGCCGCGTGCTGGCCGAGCAGTCCGATGCGCAGTCGCACGGCGTACGCCTCGCGCACCACGTCGTGCCCTGCCACCTCGATGCGGCCCGCGTCGGGGCGCAGCAGGGTGGCCAGGATGCGGACCAGGGTTGTCTTGCCCGCGCCGTTCGGTCCCAGCACGCCGTGCACGGTGCCCCGCGCCACCGTGAGGTCGAGGCCGTCCAGGGCGGGGGCGGCACCCCGTGTGCCCTTCCCGCCGTACGTCTTGCGTGCCTGTTCCACGGTGATCACCGTGTCGGCCACTGACACTGAGACTCCCTCCTTCGCTAGTCAAAGTTGACTACGAGCCCGCGACGGTAGTGCCCGTCCGCGCAACTCGTCAAACTTGATTACTCGGCTCGGTGCTCCGGCGGTCTCACCGGGCACCGGGCCGGGGAGCCGTCAGCGCGCGTCCCCCGGATGAGGCTCGCCCGGCCCGTACGGGTTCTCCTGGCCGTCGGCCAGGACCGCGACGAACGGCTCGCCCTCGCCGCTGAAGGTGTAGGCACCGCCCTCGATCTTCTCGATCAGCTCGCGGGCCCACACCGCCTCGGCCTCGGCCGAGCTGTCCCAGAGCCGCATGATCTGGCCGATGTGCCCGAGCTCGTCGGGGCCTCCCGCCGGCAGGTACTCCCCGCTGACCGTGGCCCGCCACTCCTCGATCTTCCGGATCCGCTCCCGGAGCAGCGCCACCACCTCCTGGCGCGGCAGGTCGACGATGAAGCCGACGGCCGCCGACTTCACGTCCATCCGCAGATCGAAGTCGACCAGGGCCGCACGCAGCAGCGCGTAGAACTCCTCGTTGCCCGCCTCGGTGATCTCGTACTCGGTGCGCGGCGGACCGCCCGCCGTGGAGGGCGCGGTCTCGTGCGCGTGCAGCAGTCCCTGCTTCGCCATCTGCTTCAGGGCGTGGTAGATCGAGCCGGGCTTGGCGTTGGACCACTCGTGCGCGCCCCAGTACTCGAGGTCGTTGCGGACCTGGTAGCCGTGGGCCCGCCCGTGCTGGCGCACCGCGCCGAGCACGAGGAGACGGATCGCTGACATGCGCCCAGCGTAGGGCGCCGGGGCTCACCCCAGGTCGCCGCCCTGCTCCCGCGCCACCAGCGCGAAGGCGGTCGCGCCGTCCAGCGACTCGCGGATGATGTCGGCGTGGCCCGCGTGCCGGGCGGTCTCGCGGATCAGGTGCAAGCACAGCCAGCGCATCGACAGCCACTCGTCCTTCGGGTTCCAGGACGTCCTCGGCAGCAGGAAGGTGTCGTCGAGGCTGGGGACGGACCGGATGAACGCCTCCGTCTCCGCGGCCACCTTCTCGTAGTACGCGAGCTGGTCCTGTACGGTCTCGTCGCCGACCAGCCGGAAGCACTCGTGCCAGTTCGACTCGTCCCGGTGGACCGCCGGCGGTTCGCCCTTCGCCCGGGCGATCCAGCCCTGCTCGACCTCGGCGACATGCTTGAGCAGCCCGGCGAGGGACAGCTCGCTGGCGCTGGGGCGGGACGACGCCTGCTCGTCGCTCAGGCCCAGCAGAGCCCGCCGGATGCCGCCGCGCTGCTCGGCGACGAAGGCCAGCAGGGCCCCCCGCTCGTCGCCGCGCTCCTCGGGTCCCACGTGGGTGACCATGTCCGTCCGCCTTCCGTCGTTCCGGTGCAGGTGTTCCTGCCGCCTGACATGAAGGACGCTACGGGCCATCGAGGTCAGATTCTGTCCTCGATGGCCCGGGACGGTGAGACCGTTCGGGTGGCATTCCAGAACGGCCCCTCAGAACCCGTCAGAACGGGAAGCCGCTCCGGCCGTGCTGCACCGAGATCCACTTCATGGTGGTGAAGGCGTCCAGCATGGTGTCGCCGTTCAGCCGGCCGAGGCCCGAGTGCTTCTCGCCGCCGAACGGGACGATCGGCTCGTCGTGCACGGTGCCGTCGTTGACGTGGAACATGCCGGTGTCGATCTGCTGGGAGAACCGCACGCCCCGCTCCACGTCCCCCGTGTGCACGGCCCCGCTGAGCCCGTACGGGCTGTCGTTGACCAGGCGGACGGCCTCCTCCTCGCCGTCGAACGGGACGAGGAAGACGACCGGGCCGAAGACCTCCTGCCGCAGCAGCGCCGAGTCCGCCGGGAGGCCGGTGAGCACGGACGGCTCGACCAGGTTGTCGGTCCGCTCGCCCCGCACCAGGGCGGTCGCGCCCTCGGCGATCGCCTGCTCGACGACTCCCGTCAGGGAGTCCGCCTGCTGCGAGTTGATCACCGGGCCGATGACGGTCGAGGGGTCGCGCGGGTCCCCGACCTTCAGCGACCGGACCTTGGCGACGAACTTCTCGGTGAACGCGTCGGCCACCGAGCGGTCCACCAGCACCCGGTTGGCCGCCATGCAGACCTGGCCCTGGTGCACGTAGCGGCTGAACACGGCCGCGTCCACGGCGTAGTCCACGTCGGCGTCGTCGAGCACCACGAGCGCGCTGTTCCCGCCCAGTTCGAGCACCGAGCGCTTGAAGAGGGAGGCGCACACCGTGGCGACGTGCCGGCCGACCTTGTCCGAGCCGGTGAAGGAGATGACCTTGGGGACCGGGTGCTCCAGGAAGGCGTCACCTATCTCCGCGATGTCGGTGATGACGACGTTCAGCAGACCGCCGGGCAGACCCGCGTCCTCGAAGATCTTCGCGATCAGGGAGCCACCCACGATCGGCGTGTTCTGGTGCGGCTTGAGCACCACGGCGTTGCCGAGCGCGAGGGCCGGGGCGACCGACTTCAGCGACAGCAGGAAGGGGAAGTTGAAGGGGCTGATCACGCCGACCACGCCGACCGGCACGCGGTAGACGCGGTTCTCCTTTCCGTCCACCGGCGAGGGGATGATCCGGCCCTCGGGCCGCAGCGCCAGGTGCACGGCCTCGCGCAGGAACTCCTTGGCGAGGTGCAGCTCGAACGCGGCCTTCAGCCGCGTGCCTCCGAGCTCGGCGACGATCGCCTCGGAGATCTCCTCCTCGCGTTCCTCGACCAGTCTCAGCGCCTTCTCGAACACCGCCCGGCGGGCGTACGGGTTGGTCGCCGCCCACTGCTTCTGGGCCCGCTCCGCCGCGCGGTACGCCTCGTCGACCTCGCCGACCGTGGCTATGGTGATCGAGGCCAGCTTCTCGTCGTCGTACGGGTTGAAGTCGATGATGTCCCAGGAGCCGGTGCCCGGGCGCCACTCACCGTCGATGTACTGCTGTGCCAGGTCGGTGAAGTACGACGACATGTGATCCCTCAATCCCTCGCTGCCGGAGCCGGCCCCGAATCGACCCGATGGTCTGATCACACGTCATCGTACTTATATTTCAGGAGAGTTGGAGGAGTCCACGGAGAAGGTCCCGGCTCTCCGAGGGGCCCGGACTGTCGTGCTGGAGCTCCTTGAGCGCGTTCTCGTACTGGGCCACGTCCTCGGGCTTGTCCAGGTACAGCGCGCTGGTCAGCTGCTCCAGGTAGACCACGTCCGACAGGTCGGACTCGGGGAAGCTGAGGATGGTGAAGGCGCCGGACTCCCCGGAGTGCCCGCCCAGGCCGAACGGCACCACCTGCAACCGCACATTGGGGTGCTCGGAGACGTCGATCAGGTGCTGGAGCTGACCGCGCATCACGTCCCGGTCGCCGTACGGGCGCCGCAGCGCGGCCTCGTCGAGGACCACGTGGAACTCCGGGGCGTTCTCGGAGACCAGGTACTTCTGCCGTTCCAGACGGAGCGCCACCCGCCGCTCGACGTCCTCCTCGCTCGCCCCCTTCATGCCGCGCCGGACGACCGCACGCGCGTACTGCTCGGTCTGCAGCAGACCGTGCACGAACTGCACCTCGTACGCCCGCAGCAGCGAGGCCGCACCTTCCAGACCCACGTAGGTCGGGAACCAGCTCGGCAGCACGTCCGAGTAACTGTGCCACCAGCCCGCGACGTTGGCCTCCTTGGCGAGGGAGAGCAACGAGGCGCGCTCCTGCTCGTCCGTGATGCCGTACAGCGTCAGCAGGTCCTCGACATCCCTGGTCTTGAAGCTCACCCGGCCCAGCTCCATCCGGCTGATCTTCGATTCGGAGGCGCGGATCGAGTAGCCCGCCGCCTCACGCGTGATCCCCCGCGCCTCACGCAGTCGCCTGAGTTGTGATCCGAGCAGCATGCGCCGCACCACCGATCCCGGCTCTCCCGCGCTCACGTTCGCCAGCCTCCCCAACGTCTTCAGACGCCGCAGTCTGCCACTAAAACACTCCGAGCTGTACTCGCCCGGTTACGGAAATGGATTCAAGCCAAGGAATCCGTTCAGGAAGGATCACAGCGGGGACAAGAGGACAGCCGTAAGTGGACAACGAGATGACGGAAAAATTGCCCAACAACCGGTACGGGCAGGTCTAATTCGGTCAGCTGCACGTGCATCTGCCCTTGCATCTGCTGTACGCATCCGAAACCATGGTCCCGCACCACCGCCGCCTCGCTTGGACCGCGAATTTCCGGGAGTGCCTCGCATGGGGACGAATGGATCGACCATGCTCGAGCCGTTACGGCAGGGCCTTCCACCACTGGACCCCGCGGCCGTGTCCGACGCCGCCTCCTGCGCCCTTCCCGCCCGCTACGAAGCGGTGCGCGACGCCCGGAGGTTCACTCGCGCCACCCTGGACCAGTGGGAACTCGGCGACCGGTTCGACGACGTGTGCCTGGTGGTGTCCGAGCTGGTCACCAACGCCCTGCGGCACGCCCTGCCGGCCGACGCGCCCCGCCTGTCCGACCAGGAGCCGCCCGTCCGGCTCCACCTGATGCGGTGGACCGGGCGACTGGTGTGCGCGGTGCGCGACCCCAGCCACGACAGCCCCGTCGCCCGCGACTCGGACGACTGCGCCGCCGAATCGGGGCGCGGCCTGTTCCTCGTCGACTCCTTCAGCGACAGCTGGGGCTGGCACCCCATGGCGGGCGCGCTGAACGGCAAGGTCGTGTGGGCCCTGTTCCGGCTGTCCTGTCCCGGCGACGGCCCGCGCGGCCTCCCCGGGTGACGTAGGGCAGGGCATCGTCGCGTCGCCGTTCTACGCGCGTCACCGCCTCTTGGGCATCGGGCGCCTCAGGCGTCACGGGCGGGGGTGCGGGGCGGAGGCGTTGAGGGCTGACGGCGCGCCGGGCATTGGTCCGAGGGCGCGTGGAGGCATGGAGGCGTGGCGCCGGCACTGGCGCGTGGCCGGACGGTCGCATGGAGCGGTCGACCGGGCCGGCCCGCGACCGTCGCCCTCAGCCCTCAGCCCTCAGCCCTCAGCCGGCGACCAGGTGGTCGAACTCGCCGTCCTTCACGCCCAGCAGCATCGCCTCGATCTCCGCACGCGTGTAGACGAGCGCGGGACCGTCGGGGAAGCGGGAGTTGCGCACCGCCACGTCCCCGCCGGGCAGCCGGGCGAACTCCACGCAGGATCCCTGCGAGTTGCTGTGCCGGCTCTTCTGCCAGGCCACGCCGTTCAGCGTGGTGGCCGCCATGCCGTTGTACACGCCGGACGCGTCGGCACCGTCGTACACGTCACCGTCGTACACGTCGTGGTCCACAGGTCGCTCCCCGGTGGTGCACTGGCTGAAGTGGCCATTGATGCATTGGTCAACTGACCCGGATCATAGCTGTGTTTCCCGTGCAGGTGCATGGGCAGATGCACGTGCACGGCGGGTGTTCCTGCGGTTACAGCGTTGCCGAACCCGGTGCGCACGTTTCGACGCACCCCGTGGAGCCCCCGCTCTCTATGAGACGCAGTCAGGGGCCCACATGTTCCCTCGTGTTTCCTTATGTGCCCTCCTCATGCCTGTGAACGTGCCCACCTTTCTTTTCGGCGCGTTCCACGACTCATGAGGATCCCGGGATCGGGCCATGGGACCCCGGGGGCCTCACGCGCGATGCGAGCTGTGTCACTGACTCTGGTCGCGCGCGGGGCGGGTCCTGTTAGCTGTCTGCGGTCGTTCCGGCCGGGAAGGCCGCTACAGCTAGGGGGCTCGCAGTGACTTCGGTGGCATCGGTGGTGTCGGACACCGTCTCCCGCACGGCACGGACCCGGACGGGCACCGGCCGCACCTCCCGGCGGCGCCTGCGGCTCGCCGCGGCCACGGGCGGCCTGGCCGCCGCGCTCCTCCTCACGGCGTGCAGTTCCGACGGCGACCCGGACGAGGACTCCGGGTCCGACGCCACCCCGTCCGTGACCGCGACCGCCGGCTCCGGCGGCGGCACGGGAGGTTCGGGCGGATCGGGTGACGCGAGCGGCGCTCCGGCCGGTGCGCTGGAAGGCAGCTGGCTCGCCACCACCGACGGCAAGGCCGTCATCCTGGTCGTCACCGGAGAACAGGCCGGACTCTTCGTCACCGGCGGCACCGTGTGCAGCGGCACCGCGCGCGAGGAGGACGGCACCCACACCATCGCCCTGGACTGCGGGAACGGCAACGACGACCGTGCCAAGGGCAGCGTCGAGCCGGTGGACAAGTCCACCCTGCAGGTCACGTGGGAGGGCACCCTCGGCACGGAGACCTACACCAAGGCCGAGGGCGGCAGCCTGCCGACGGGACTGCCGACGACGGGGCTGGGCTCGTAGGGCCTCTCGTCCGGATCACGCCGGGCTCGCGGGGACCGTGGGGCGACTTCGCCGGGTCGGCGGGCGCGTCGCGTTCCGTATGCGTGATGATCGGTGCGCACCGCCACTGAACCCGGGGGACTCCTCATGCGCGCCTTGCCCGTCACCGTCACCGCCGCCTTCGCCGCTCTCCTCCTGCTGACCGCCTGCGACGACGGCACTCCGGCCGGCGGCGAGGGCAAGGGCGAGGACCGGAAACCGGCCGCCTGCGAGACCGGCCAGGTGCGCCTGGAGGCCGGCCCCGCGAGTACCGCTCCGGCCGACGGCGACACCGGCGAGGTCCCCGTCACCGTCCTGAACGAGGGCGGCACCTGCGTCCTGGACGGCAACCCCGAGGTGTTCCTCGCGGGCGCGAGCGACTCCGAGACGGTCGAGGTGCCGTTGGTCGAGGGCGCCCGGCCCCAGGAGATCACCCTGGCCGAGGGCGACACCACGTCGTTCGTCGTCACCTATGTGCGCGGCACCTCCTTCAACCCCGCCGACCTGCACTTCGCGGTGACGCCCGGGCCGGAGACGAAGAAGATCCCCTGGACCTACGGCGGGATCGCCCCCACCGAGGACGGCGGGTACGAGATGTCGGTGAGCCCGTACCAGCAGACGGGCGACTGAGCGAGCGACGCCCGCAGCCCGTCGGTGCGGCCCGAACCGCCGCCTCGCGGGAGCCGCGGGCGCGGCCTGCGCTGCTTCAGGGAAGCCGCGGACGGCGTCCGACCCGGGCCTCGTCCGCGGCCCGGACGCCCTCCTCCCAGCCCGCCAGGTCGCTCACCCCGCGCAGACGGGTGGTCGTGGTCTCGGGGAACAGCCGGTCCAGCCGCTCGGTGACCGCCGCCTCCCGGGAGGCGAGCACGGGCAGCAGGTCGCCGGTCACCTGGGTCTCGGCCACCTCGGCGAGGCGCGTGCCCACGCGGTGGGCGTAGGCCGCGAGGAAGGACTGCCGGAAGGTCTTGGTCCGCTTGCGTCCGCCGGCGCGCTGCGCGGCCTCGGCCTTCGTCATGGCGGTGGTGGCCTGCACCAGCAGGGAGGTGTAGAGGAGTTCCACGGCCTCCAGGTCGGAGGCGAAACCGACCACGGTGCTGAAGCCGAGGGCCTCGTTCCACACCGCCCGGCAGTGGTTCGCGGAGGCCACCGCGTCCAGCAGCACCGCCTTGGTCTGCTCGTACGGCGCCTCCACCCCGATGCGGCAGCCCACCGGCGCCTCCGCCGACGGCGCCCCGGCGGCGAGCAGCGCCTCGTCGACACTGTGCCGCGCCATCAGCTCCTGCGCCTTGGCGCTGAGGGCCTCCGCCTCCTCCGGGAAGCCGGTCGCCTCCGCCTTGGCCAGCAGCGCACGGATACGCGTGAGCATGCGGGGCTCCGGTGGTGAGTCCTCACCTGGCCGGCCACCCGGCCGCGCCGCATCGTCCCGCCCCTCGCGCCCCTCCCGCCCCTCGGGTCCCCGGCGGGCGTCGCGCCGACCGTGCCCGTCCCGTCCGCCGCCCATGGCTCCCTCGTCGAGCGCCTCCAGGGCGGGAAGGCGCAGCAGCAGGCGGTAGAGCTCCAGGACGGCGGTGGCGTGCGAGAAGCGGTCCGTGCGCGGCGCCGGCTCATCGGTCAGCTCGGCGAGCTGGGCCTTCCAGCGCGGCCCGCGGGCGCGGTCGTGCGGCGCCTGCGCACGGATCAGGGCCGACACCAGCCGCACACGCGTGTCGTCCAGTTCGCGTCGCACGATCCGTACGACGTCCGCGGGCTGCCAGCCCCGGCGCCAGGCCGCCGCCACGAACTCCTCGCCGCACCGGGCGAGTTCGGCGTCCGCTTCCGGGTCGGCGGCGAGCAGGGACGCGCCGGCGTCGAGGGCTGCGTCGGACGGGTCGTAGAGGGCTGCCCGGAAGGCGCGCTCGACGGTGCTGGACGTACTCACGGGCCCGATCGTGCCACGGCCCGAACCCCTTTCCGATGTCAACCGAAGGTTGACACCCCTGAACTGTCAACTTACGGTTGACACATGACGACGAACCCCACCATCAAGTCATCCGTGCGGCTCGACGACCTCATCGCGGCCATCAAGAAGGTCCACGAGGAACCCCTCCAGCAGCTCCAGGACGCGGTCCTCGCCGGAGAGCACCTCGGCGAGGTGGCCGACCACCTCATCGGCCACTTCGTGGACCAGGCACGACGGTCGGGTGCCTCCTGGACCGACATCGGCCGGAGCATGGGCGTCACACGGCAGGCCGCGCAGAAGCGCTTCGTCCCGAAGGAGGGCATCGACCTCGACCCGAGCCAGGGCTTCAACCGCTTCACCCCGCGCGCCCGCCAGGCCGTCATGGCCGCCCACGAGGAGGCCAAGGCCGCCCACCACGCCGAGGGCCTGCCCGAACACCTGGTCCTCGGGCTGCTCGCCGACCCCGGGGGCCTGGCGGCCAAGGCGATCACCGAGCAGGGCGTCACCCTGAAGGCGGTCGGCGAGGCCGCCCGAGCGGCGCTCCCCCCGGCCGCCGACGAGGGCCCCGAGCTGGTGCCGTACGGTCCGGCGGCCAAGAAGGTCCTGGAGCTCACCTTCCGCGAGGCCCTCCGCCTCGGCCACAACTTCGTCGGCACCGAGCATCTGCTGCTCGCCCTGCTGGAGCACGAGAACGGAACGGGCGTGCTCAGCACGGCCGGCGTCGACAAGGCGGCGAGCGAACGGTACGTCGTCGAGCTGCTGGCGCAGTTCGTCGAGACGCGCGCGGAGGAGGAGGAAGAGGAGGACGAGGGAGAAGGGGACGACGGAGAAGAGGCGGAGGGAGAAGAGGCGGAGGGGAACCGGACGGCCGGCACGCAGGACGGCTGATCCCGCTCCCGGCCCGGACACGCGATCGGGCCGCTGGTCGGGGCCGCTGTTCGGGGCCGTTGTCAGACCCCCCTGCCACACTCGCAGCATGACCGGCCACTGGGCGCTCGCTCCGGCCGAGGAGGGCGGCGTGGACGTCGTCCGCCTCGGTCCGGACGGGCTGCCCGACGGGCCGGTGCGGCGGGAGGCCGATCCCGCCGAGGCCGTGCGGAGCCGTCCCGGTGTCACGCGGTGGGTGTGGCGGTCCACCGCCGAGGTCTACCCGCTCCTGCTCGCCACGGGGGTGCGAGTCGAGCGGTGCCACGACATCGAGGTCGCCGAGACGCTCCTGCTCGGCCACGAGGGGCGGTACGGCGAGCCCCGTTCGGCCGCGGCCGCCCTGGCCCGGCTGCGCGGCGGCCCCGTACCGCCCGACCCGCCCCAGCGCTCGGCCGAACGGGGCGCCCAGTCCTCACTGTTCGAGCCGCACGGAGTGCACGTCCCGCTGTCCGACCTGCTCGCGGTGCACGCCGGACAGCTGCGCCGCGCCGGAGCCACCGCCCACCCCGACCGGATGCGCCTGCTGGTGGCCGCCGAGTCGGCGGGGACCCTGATCGCCGCCGAGATGAACCACGCCGGCCTGCCCTGGCGGGCCGAGGTCCACCGCGCCGTCCTGCACGACCTGCTCGGCGAGCGGTACGCGGGCGGCGGCGAGCCCCGCCGCCTCGCCGAACTGGCGCGGGAGGTGTCCGACGCCTTCGGCCACCGGGTCCGACCCGACCTGCCCGCCGACGTGATCAAGGCGTTCGCCCGGGCCGGGATCAAGGTCACCTCGACCCGCCGCTGGGAGCTGGAGACCGTCGACCACCCCGCGGTGAAACCGCTGATCGAGTACAAGAAGCTGTACCGGATCTGGGTCGCGCACGGCTGGTCCTGGCTCACGGACTGGGTGCGGGACGGCCGGTTCCGCCCGGAGTTCCTCGCCGGCGGCACCGTCACCGGCCGCTGGGTGACCAACGGGGGCGGGGCCCTGCAGATCCCCAAGGTCATCCGCCGCGCCGTCGTCGCCGACCCCGGCTGGCGGCTGGTCGTCGCCGACGCCGCGCAGATGGAGCCGCGCGTGCTCGCCGCCATCTCACGCGACCCCGGGCTGATGGACGTGGCCGGCCGTGCGGACGACCTGTACCAAGCGGTGTCCGACCGCGCCTTCTCCGGTGACCGGAACCAGGCCAAGCTGGCCGTCCTCGGCGCGGTGTACGGCCAGACCTCCGGTGACGGCCTGAAAAACCTCGCCGCACTCCGGCGCCGCTTCCCGAAGGCCGTCGCCTACGTCGACGAGGCCGCCCGCGCCGGCGAGGAGGGCAGACTCGTACGGACCTGGCTGGGCCGCACCTGCCCGCCGGCGGTGCGTACGTCGGACGACGCGGCCGAGGAGGCCGGCATCCCGGTCGCGGAGGACGAGCCGGCGTCCGAGACCCGCGCCTGGGCGCCGGGCTACGCCTCGACCGACTCCCGCGCCCGGGGCCGCTTCACCCGCAACTTCGTCGTCCAGGGCAGCGCCGCCGACTGGGCCCTGCTGCTGCTCGCCGCACTGCGGCAGGCCCTCGCGGACAAGGCGGCCGAGCTCGTCTTCTTCCAGCACGACGAGGTGATCGTGCACTGCCCGGCGGAGGAGGCGGAGGCCGTGGTGGCCGCCGTCCAGGAGGCGGCCGACCTGGCCGGCCGGCTGACCTTCGGCGAGACACCGGTGCGGTTCCCCTTCACCACGGCCGTGGTGGAGTGCTACGCCGACGCGAAGTGATCAGGAGGAGCAGCAGGGGAGGGTGGGGGGAGCTGGGGCGCGGGGCCCTCGGGGCCGATGGGGCCGATGGGGCCGGCGGAACCGATGGGGCCGGTGGGGCTCTCCGGGCTGGGGACGCGGGCGTTCTTGGTCGCGGCCAGGAGTTCGCGCAGCTCCGCCGCCACCGCGTGGGCGTCCGTCCCCTCCAGGCATGCGAGAGCCGACCGCCACTGCCGGTACGCCTCCGCCGTCCGCCCGCGCTCGCGCAGCAGGAGGCCGTACTGGTGGCGGGCCAGGGCGCCGGTGTAGTGATCGGCGCGGACGCTCGCGCGCGCCAGCAGGTCGTCGCACTCCCGCGCGGCGCGGTCGGTACGGCCCAGCTCCCGCAGGGCCCGTACCAGGCCGAGCCGGGTCCGGGACTCGCCGGGCCAGTCACCGTGACCGCCGAGGATCCGCAGGCTCTTCTCGAAGTGCGGGAGGGCCTCCCCCGCCTCCCCGAGGGCGAGGCGGGCCCAGCCGATGTTGCTGTGGGCCGAGTGCCGCAGGATGACCGCGCCGATGGCGTCCCCGAGGGCCAGGGAACGCCGGTGCTGCTCGATGGCGGCACGCGGGTCGGTGTTCGCGTACAGGTTGCCGAGGTGGCTGTGGGTGACGGCCTCGCCAAAGGGGTCGTTCAGCTGCCGCGAGTGGGCGAGGCTCTGCCGCAGTGCGGCACCGGACTCCGCGTACCGGCCGAGCGCCTCCAGCAGCAGCCCCCGGTTGTTGAGGCACCGCCGGATCCCGGACACGGTGCCGAGCCGCCGCCAGATGTCCAGGGCGCTGTCGGTGAGCCGGAGGGCGTCGTTGTGCCGGCCGGTCAGGAAGCGCACTCCCGCGAGGTCCCCCAGAGCGTGGGCGAGGGCCGCTTCGTCCCCGAGCCGGCGGGCGATGCGCAGGGCGGCGCGCCCGAGGGTCTCCGCCTCGGCGACCCGGCCGCGGCGCAGGAGACAGGGATGGAGGTGCCGGAGGAGGACGGCGAGGTGGGCCAGCCGGTCGCCGGGCTCCTCGTCGTCGGCGTACCGCTCGACCAGGGCGACGATGTTCTCCAGTTCCCCGTCGGCCCAGGCGAAGGCGTCCGCGGCACCGGTGAACGGCGGGACCGTGCCGATGTCGCCCGCGTGCCCGGGCGGCTGGGAGCGGGTGGCCCGGCGGCGGTCGTCCCGGTCGAGTCCGGGCTCGACGATCGCGGTGAGGGCCCGGTCGGCGACGGCGGCGTACCAGCGCAGGGCGGTGTCGACGACATACCGGTTGCCCTCGTGGACGTCGGTGCCCGCCGACCGGTCGCTGAGGGATCGGGAGGGGGCCTTGCGGCCGGCGGCGAGGCGCGGGTGGGTACGGGGGCCGGGGCCCGGGAGGGCTCCGTCGGCCGCCGCCTCGCGGCTGCGTTCCCCGGCGCCTCCGCAGGGGGCCTCGCGGGCCAGTTCCCGGGCGAAGTCGCGGACCAGGTCGTGCGGCACGTAGCGGCCGTACGCGGTCTCCTCCAGCAGTGCCACGTCGACGAGCCGTGCCAGCGCGTCCTCGGCACGGAGGTCGTCGGTGCCGAGGAGCCGGGCCAGCAGGGGCGCGCCGTATCCGGGCAGGTCGAGGGCTCCGACACGGCACAGGGCGAGCGCGGCGTCCCGGTCGGCCTCCCGCTCGGAGGCGGCGAGCGCGTCGTGGGCGACGGCCAGGGAGCGGCGGACGCTGAGGTCGTCGTACTCCAGGTGCGGCAACCGGCTCTCGGTGGCCGCGAGCTGACCCGCCAGCACCTCCGGGGTGAGCGCCCGTCGGGCTCCCAGCCTGGCCGCGACAATCCGCAGCGCCAGCGGCAGCCGGCCCGTCAGCGCCACGAGCGGATGAGCGGCGTCGAGCCGGTCCCGGCCGGATACCGCGCTCAGCAGGACCGCGCTGTCCTCGGCCGACAGGGGCCCGAGCGGGAAGCGGGCCGCGCCGTCGAGTGCCGTGAGCGGCGACCGGCTTGTGACGATCACCGCGCACCCGGGCCCGGCCGGCAGCAACGGCCGCACCTGCGCGGCGTTCGCGGCGTCGTCCAGTACGAGGAGGGTGCGGGTCGGCGCGAGCAGCGAGCGCAGCAACGCGGCGGCGGCATCGGGGTGTCCGGGGATGTCGCAGGGCGAGGCGCCGAGGTCGCGGAGCAGGGCGGTGAGCGCCTGGAGGGGACTGAGCGGGGTCACCCCGGGAGTGGCGCCGTGCAGGTTGATGTGCAGCTGACCATCACAGAAACGTTTTGCCAGATCCTGTGCGACCCGCAGCGCGAGCGCGCTCTTGCCCACCCCGGCCGTCCCGCTGACGACAGCCACGGGAGAGCCGGCAGCGGGTGCGGGCGGTGAGGCGGCGACGTGGGAGGCAGCCGCGGAGGCCGCCGGGCTCGCCGGCGGGACAAGGACCCGGAACAGCTCCTCCCGCACCTCCTCGCGCCCGACGAAGTACGCGGGCGGCGGCGGAAGCTGAGCGGGCCGTGGCACGGCCGACACCGCCCCGCTGCGGACGCCGGCACCGGAGACACCGTCCACCGCAGCCGCCAGGGAGCGGGCCAGGGTCGAGGACGTGGCCAACGCCGGGGACGACGGAGGGAGGGCGGGGACGGCGACGGTGAGCGCAGGGGGGTCCCCGGGCCGCCCCCCGACCGCCCCCCGCAGCACCTCGACGTGGGCCTGCCGCACGCCCGCCCCCGGCTCGATGCCCAGCTCGTCCACCAGCCGGGCCCGCAGGTCCCGGTGCACGGCCAGCGCCTCCGCCCGGCGGCCGGTGCGGTGCAGGGCGAGCATGAGCTGACGGTGGTACGCCTCCCGCAGCGGGTGCTCGGCGGCCAGCGCGGCCAGCTCCGGCACGAGTTCGGACAACCCGTCGCGGTCGCCCCCGAGGCCCAATTCGGCATCGTAGCGCCACTCCAGGAGCAGCAGCCGCGCCTCCCCCAGGCGCCGTACCAGTGCGTAGCCGCCCACCTCGGGCGGCAGCCCGGCCAGGGGTGCGCCCCGCCACAGCGCGAGCGCGTCCGTACACGCGCGGACGACCCGCTCCCCGTCCCCGGCGGTGCGCGCGGCACGGGCCGCGTCCGTGAGGGCGTCGAAGACATGGACGTCCAGTTCGCCCTCCTCGACCCGCAGCCGGTAACCGGTCGGGTCGGTCATGAGCCGGTCCGGCGCGTCCAGCAGCCGTCGCAGCCGGGCGACGTGGTTGTGCAGGGAGGGTTGTGCGGAAGGGGGCGGCGTCCCGCCCCAGAGGACGTCCTTCAGCGCGCCGACGGAGACGACCCGGCCGGTGTCCAGCAGGAGCGCGGCGAGCAGGGCCCGCAGCTTGGGGCTGCCGACCGCCTGCACGGTGGGCGCGGCGGCACCGGGGGGCTGCTGGTACAGCACCGGCGTCCCCAGGAGTCCGAACCGGAGTTCACGCCGTACCACGCCGTCGTCCCACTGCCTTCCCACCCCAGCACAGGGGCCCGTTCCGGATGCCGTCGGCCGTCTGTGCCGGCCGGTACCGGACGGCTGAACGGAGAACTGTCGGCCACATGTTAGCGATCCGTTGGCAAGATCTGATGTGATCACAACATCGGATCCGGCCCAGGGGTGCGCGCGTAGAACGCGCAACTCGGGGGAGTGTCGCCGCTGCGCCCGGTCCGTCGCGAGGGTTCCCGGTCGGCAGAGGTGAACGGCCGGGCCCCTCGTCCCCAGACCGGGCCGGACGGAGAGAACAGACCGGGCCGGACCGAGAGCACAGGCCGGGCCGGGCAGAGAGCACAGGCCAAGCGGGGCTGAGCGCCCACGCCCGATGAAGGCGCCCCCGCAACCGGATCAGATGATCGGCGGCCGTCCCAGCCTGGTGAGCCGCCACGCCGTCCGCCAGCGCATGGCCCGCCGCTCCCCCGCCGGTTCCCGCAGACCCTCCAGGAAGCCGCCGAACCAGGCCCGCAGCCCGCGCGCCGACCGGCTCCGCACCAGCGTGAGCAGCACCCACACGCCGAGATGGACCGGCACGAGGACGAGCGGCAGCCGGCGCCGGACCAGCCAGACCCGGTTCCGGGCGGTCACCCGGAAGTAGATGGCGTGCCGGGCCGGCGAGGTCTTCGGGTGCTGCAGCAGCAGCTCGGGCGCGTAGAGGATGCGCCAGCCGGCGTCGACGGCGCGCCAGGCGAGGTCGGTCTCCTCGTGCGCGAAGAAGAACTGGGCGGGCCAGTCGCCGATCTCGTCGAGCATCCTCATCCGCAGCGCGTGGCCGCCGCCGAGGAACCCGGTCACGTAGCCGCCCCGCATCGGGTCGGACTGCCCGAGCCGCGGCACATGGCGCCGCTGCGTCTCCCCGGTCTCGTCGGCGATACGGAACCCGACGATGCCGAGCCGCGGATCCGCCGCGTACAGCTCACCCACCCGGCGCAGCACATCGGCGTCGACGAGCAGCCCGTCGTCGTCGAGGTCGACGACGACGTCCACGTCCCCGAACTCCCGCAGCCGCTCGAGCGCCACGTTCCGCCCGCCGGGGCAGCCGAGGTTCTCGTCCAGCTCGACGGTGGTGACCTCGCCGGGCAGCGACAGCCGCTGCTCGAACTCGGGCAGCGGGCAGCCGTTGCCCACGATGACGATGCGGGTCGGCGGCAGATCCTGCTTGGCCACGGACTCCAGCAGCGCGTCGACCTCGGCGGGCCGGTTGCCCATGGTCACCACCGCGACGGCGATCCTCGGCGTGTCGATGCCTCTCACCTCACTGCGGTACGGGAACTTCACTGGCCACGACGAGTGCGCACCTCGCACCACGCGCACCACTCGCATGACACGCATGACACGCATGACGCGCCTGCATGACGTGCATGACGGAGGGCGATGCTAGCCGTTCACGGTAAGGACCCCTTAAATGCGCCCGTCGGCCGTGCGCCGGCCACGGCAGTCCGGCGACGCCTCCTCACCGTCACCCCCTGGGAACGCGCCACGGATCACACCCCTGGGGACGCTCCCCAGCTCTCCGCGTCCCCGCCCCGCCATTCGATCAGCGCACTCTGCCGCACCCAGTCGTCGTCGACGTTCTCCAGCCCCGCCAGCCGCAGGAACTCGACGATGTCCAGCAGCCCGTACGCCATGCCGAGGAACCGCCCGCCCGCGCGGACCCGCCGCCCGCCGTCGGAGGCGGGCGGATAGATCACGATCGCCCGTGCGTCCGCCATGGGACCAGAGTGCGACGTGATCAGCGCGGGCGCACGTGGGACGCGTGCGACGGAGAGGGCCTGCGGCTCCCGCCCGGGCCGTGCCAAGCTGGTTCCATGACCACCGAGACGATCGAGGTGCGCCCGGCATCGGTTTTCGACGACGTACGTGCCGTCCTCGGCCCGAAATCGCCGACGGCCAACGTCTGCTGGTGCCTGAGCTACCGCATCCCGTCCCGGCTCAACAACGAGCTGCGCGGACCGGCCCGCGGCGATTACGTCGCCGACCTGTGCAGCGCCGACCCCCCGCCCGGAGTACTCGCCTACGCCGGTGACGACCCCGTCGGCTGGGCCGCCGTCGCCCCGCGCGCCGACACCTCCTTCGCCCGCAACCGCAAGATCCCCCACGTCGACGACCTGCCCGTCTGGTCCCTGTGGTGCATCCGCGTCCGGCCCGGCCACCGCAAGCAGGGCATCTCCCACGCCTTGATCGACGGCGCCGTCGAATTCGCCCGCGCCCACGGCGCCCCCGTCGTCGAGGCCTACCCGCTCGACAACGGCGACGCCCGCGTCGACCTGACCATGGCCTACGCCGGCCTCCGCAAGAACTTCCAACGCGCCGGCTTCGTCCACACCGCCGACACCACCTCGGTCCTCGCCGGCCACCCCCGCATCCTCATGCGCCGGGACCTGCGGGCCTGAGGGCACCGGCCGCCTGCCCGAGCCGATGCGGCGCCCGCACCTCCCAGTGGGCCCCGGTGCAGACCGATTTGCCCTCTTCGACTGTGAAGTTGCCGTGCACTCCAGGACCGTCCACGTCACATCGTCCGACCACATGACAGAGTGTTCGACGCCGGTGGGCAGCACACCGGGGTTTCGAGTGCAGTCGCATACGGGGAGGGGGTTCGTCCGCATGGCGTGGGACGAATGGGAGCAGATCAAGGCCGAGGTCGACCAGAAGCAGGCGACGTCGATGCAGTTGAATGGGGTCGCTCCCGATCCGGGCCATGGCGGCGGAGGCGCGGCACCCGATCTCGTCGTGCACGACGACCAGTTGGGCAAGCTGGGCAACATGGCCTACGACCTGCGCGAACGGCTGAGGGTCGACGGCGACCTCGCCCGGCCGAGCACGTTCAAGGCCTCCATCGATCTCTTCAACGACGGCCTGGACATGGGCTCCGCGCTCACCGCACTGCACGACGCGTGGAACACCAAGGCGGGCACCCTCAAGGAGGCGTGCGCCCACATCTCCAACCACCTTGACTTCACACGGGCCCAGCACGCCAAGGACGAGGAACACGTCGTGACCGGCATGCGGAACGCCACGGGGGACCTGATGACGGTGTCGCGGATCAACGAGTACTACGCCCCCAAGTCCGCGGAGGCCTGAGACGCGTGGCAACCGACATGCTGACGGTGGAAGAACTCAACAGCCTGCGCCTGGGCACGCTGAAGACCGCCGTGGACGACTGGCGGACCATGCTCGACCGGCTGGAGAAGCTCGCCACGGGCGGAGACGGCCAGGTCAGCGCCAAGGATCTGCAGAAGAAGGCCGCTGCGGCGGACTGGGCGGGCGTCAACGCCACCGTCTCCCGGCAGTTCGTGACCAGGACGGCAGCGCAGTTCAGCGACGCGGCCGCAGAGGCGAAGAGCGTACTGGGCATCCTGAGTGATGCCCACGCCGCGTTGACGCAGCACAAGCTGGACCTGCAGACCGCGCTCGACGACCTGGGGAAGCGTTACATCTACGTCGACGGCAAGGGCCGGGCCATAGCCTCGGTACCTCCTCCCATGGTCTCGGGGAAGAGCGACATCCCCAGGCCGTCGGATCAGGATCTGGAGATCGCGCAGCGCCGGGTCAGGAAGATCCTGTGGGAGGCGACGGAAACCGACCGGATCGCAGCCCGTGCCCTGCGTCGGCTCGCCAAGCACAAGTACGACTTCACCGACCAGGGGTCGACCGGCCTGAAGGACGCCGACCTCGACCAGGGCAGGGCGGACGCCGAGTACTGGCGCAGGGAGATCGCCAAGGGCAACGTCCAGGACTGGAGCGAGGCCAAGCTGGCCCGCTTCAACGAGACCCTGAAGAACCACCGGGACAATCCCGCCTTCACCGACAACCTCGTCCTCGACCTGGGCCCCGACGGCACGCTCCAGTTCTGGCGCGACCTGGCCGACCCCAAGGACACACCCGAGGGCGACCGCGCCAAGCTCCTCGGCGACGTCCAGAAGAACCTCAGCATGTCCCTCGCCACCGCCTCCCACAGCACCTCACCGGAGATGGAGGCGTGGAAGAAGGACCTCATCGCCGCAGGTGGCAAGGCGTACGGGCACGAAGGCATCATGACCAAGGCCTACGGCTTCCAGATCATGAGCAATCTCATGGTCAAGGGGAAGTTCGACGGGGACTTCCTGGACGACTACTACAAGGGCCTGCGCGCCTTCGAGGAGAAGAAGGGGTTCAACCCCGCGTCGCTCTGGGGCAACCCCAATATGGCAGGGACCCACCTCGACTACACGACCAAGGGCCCCGACGGCGAGTACGGAACGACCAGCAGCGACCCGATGGCCGGCTTCCTCCGCGCCGTATCGCACAACCCCGACTACGCCACCGAGCTGTTCGGCCGCGAGGACGCGGCCGACTACCTCCTCAATGAACGCGAGTACTACGACGAGGACAGCCCCTACCGCGAGGGCGACGGCACGATCCAGTCCCGCAACGCCCTCGGCAAGGCCCTGCTGGCAGCAGGCACCGGCCTGAACCCGGACCAGCCGCACGTCATCACGTCGTACGACCACACCGACGCACAGCGACAGGTCTTCGACGGCGCCCTCAGCCACCTGGCCGCCAAGGGCGACGACTTCCCGCCGGAACTGCGGGACGACATGGCGGTCCTCCTGGGCAACTGGGGGGCAGACGTGCACCAGACCGCAAGCTCGATCGGTCCCGGTGAAGGACCGCTCGATTACCACGACCTGCTGGAGGTTTCCAAACAGGTCTCGCGTGACCAGAGCGCCTACGGCATGCTGATGGAAAACGTGAATCAAGCCATTATCGCTGACATTCACGCTGAGCATAAGGGCGACCCGATCGAAGAGCTCATCCGGGCCGGACACACAGTTGGCTTCATGGAGTCCGCTCGCTATCAGGCGCTGACCACGGACACGGAAGACCCCTCTTGGCCTGCAAAGTGGGCATATCACGGGTTCGGAGGCGTAGCCAACTTCATCCCAGTGGTCGGCGATGCGGTGCAACGCGGGGTGGATTCCGCGGCCTACGCATGGCAACTGGAAGAGCAAAAACGTATCGACGATGACCTTGCCATCGACACCAGACGCACTTTTGAATCCCGAAATGATTACCTTGAGGCGCTGGGGTCGGAGTGGACGCGGGTAAATCCTGAGCATGAACTGTCCCAGGAAGGAAACACACGGGTATGGCAGAAGGAAATCGGAAGTAGCGCGTTCGACGGGAACGACACAGCAAACAGGGAGGCGGGGGTCAAACCGGAATGAAAAGCAACGCGCTTCGGCCGACCTTTCTGCTGGTTTCGGGCCTCACCCTGCTTCTCCTTGCCGTGGCAGGATGCAGCAACCCCGCCTCATATAAAATCCCCGACACGATCTGCGGCAGAGACATCGATCCGTCCGCACTGGAGCCACTTCTGCCCTCAGGGCAGCACTTTGAAGCTGTTCATGAGACCGACGACTACGAATCGGAGTGCGCAATCTCGGTGGACAAGTCCGAGGTGCTTCTGATTCAAGAATTTCGCGACCAGAATAAATCTGACATACGCAGCACCAGGATGGACAACCCCAAGCCGTCGGACGTCGGAGAAGAGGCTATGACTTCTGACAACTGGCTGATCTCGATGAACTCCTGCCCCCGACGAGGGAAGTACTACTTCCTCGACGTGATCATCACCGCGAACGGAGTGACCGAAGCAAAACCCAAGGAGCTCGAAGAGTTCGCGCGGACGTACCTGCCGGAAGGGCTGAAAAAGATGGGCTGCACCTCATAATCTCGCCCCCTCCCATCCAGCGGCGACCTCAAGGCGCTTGGATGCGTCCCGCAACCGGGCCTCGAAAGAAACCACTCCACGATGAAATGTGACGCACTGCGACCGTCACTTCTGTTGACGTCGGCCTTTGGCCTGCTCCTGACCGCCACCGTCGGGTGCAGCTCTTCCCAGAGGTACGAAATTCCCACAACCATCTGCGGACGGGAAATCGATCGGTCCGCGCTGCAGCCCCTGCTACCCTCCGGGAAGAACTTCGAAGCCCGGCCGCAGATTTCCGACGACGACCAGTCGTCGTGCCTCGTACTCGTTGACAAGTCCCGCAGGTTCCTCATAAGCGAGATTCGAGACCAGAACAGATTCGATGCCATGAAATTCGCGAGAGAGAACCGCTCCTCGCAAAATCCGAAAAGATCTGAGGTCGGCGACGACACCGTGACATCAGACCGCTGGCTCATGTCGATCAACGCCTGCACAGGACACGGCAGAGGGGACTACTACATTCTGGATCTGGACATCCTTGACGAAGGACAGTCGAAACCCAAGGAACTCGAGCGATTTGCCCAGTCCTATTTGCCGGATGCGATGAAGGCGATGGGTTGCACAGAATGACAGGCAGGTTGGCCGGCGGGTCACACGTCCGTGCTGATGGGGAGCGTGATCCGGGATCGGCCTCTCTCTGCCTTGCGGATCGGTCCTCCTCTCGCGCAGGTCCATGACGCATCGCCCCTTCGAGCGGCTCGCGACCGCCTCCGGGCTCCCGCCGATCCGGAGCAACGCAAGAGGCCAGGTCACGGATGAGTGACCTGGCCTCTGTCTGAGCCGCCTTCGGGATTCGAACCCGAGACCTACGCATTACGAGATCACCAGCGATCGTGACGCGGGGTGCCGCCCCGTGCCGCCGGTTCCGATTTTGGCTGATCAGAACACACGCGGCGTTCTGGCCCGTGCTATCGCGTCCATCTGGTCCAAAGGCGTCCGGCCTCCCCCTGGCCTCCCGTCCATGTCACATTCGCAGGTCCAGGGGCCGTCCGGTGGAGCCTTTGCGCGATTCCTGACCAGCAAGGTCGGACTGCAGGAAGCCAACAAGGCAGACCCGACTCGGAACTGCAGCTCCGGCCGGAGCGGAAGGCGCAGGCGACGGCCAGCTGCAACCATCCCGACTCCCTGGCCGACGCCCCACCCTCGGCCTCGCGCTGGAGAAGCTCGGCGGCCCTTTCCATCTGCGGTACAGCGGTACAAGTGCCCGGTTCGTCCGGCCCTTGCGCGGATCAGGTTCGCATCGTCTGCCGCAGTACCGGGAGCCTCGGGCAATAGCCCTCCTCGGCCAGCCAGGCGCGAGCCCGGCCGCGCTGTCGCTCATCACAGAACCGGTGGTACCGGCGCCAGGAACGCTCGTCACGGGCGAGGACGTCCTTGAAGCGCCGGAAGGCGCCCCGCCCGCCGATGGCCTTCCGCAGGCGGTCGGCGAGGACGACGTCGCCAAGCCCGTCGATGAACAGCTCCATGTCCCGGTAGCCGGCCCGGGAACCCAGAGCCGGCACGTACAGCCACCGCTCAGGATCGTCCGCCTCTTCGGGCTCCGGCTCGTCGGTGAACGCCGGCCAGCACTCCCCGGTGGACAGATCGATCCGGCCACCCGACTCAGCCGGGTCGCCCTCCAGCAGCATGGCGAGCATCTCCAGATCGACGGCGAGCGGGCGCAGGAAGGGGATCGCCGCGTCTCCCGTGGCCGCGCGCAACCGGTCAGCCAGTTCCGCGTCGCCCCGGAATCCGCGCTCCCGAAGCGCGCCGAGAAACAAGCCCGCCATCTCCGCAGCCTCCGGCAGGCCCTGCGCCGCGGCCACGGCCACACCATCGCCGGCCAACTGCAGCACCTCACGCACGGGACCGCGACGCAACGCGGCAAGCAGCGCCACCCCGTCCTGAGCATGGAGCGCGCCGCGCACGGCTCGCAGCCCGTCCTCGTCCCATCCTTCGACCACGACTCCGACGGTAGCGCGCGCCATCCAGAACGTACGACGCCGGGACTCACCGGTTTCCCGCCGCCCGACTCCGCGCCGGTACCGGTCTCACCTCTCGCTTTCGCAACCAGGCGGTGTTGCCTTGGCCAGCGGTGCCACTTACGGCCACTCTTGCCGGCGCGGCGCCCATGCTTCCTGGCGCGGCCGATGCGTGCGGCGGGCGCTTTGATCGGTGCCACGCCGGTCGACGCCGACACCGTCGCCCTCGCCGCCGCGTAGACCGCTGCCCGGGGCAGGCAGGGACACCTCCCCGGATGGCCCGAAGCAAAGCAAAGTGCGCATTCTACGCGCCGCCCGTCCGGCGACAGTCGGCAGCCGAGGCCGAACCGCCCGAACGTGGACTGCCCGCCTCGACCGCGCCCGCCAGCGCGACTATGCCGACACGACACACACCAGAACTCCTCGAAGGAGCGCACCACATGACCATCACGACAACGAACTACAGCGGCGGCGAAACCCTCATCCCCCTCGTCACCAGGCTCGTCGACGGCAGCCGTGCCCGTGCCGAGCAGCCCGAGCCCCCCACCGCCGAGCCGGGGGCCCCGGCTACGGACACCGTCATCGTTGCCATTGGCCGCTGCCCCTCGCTCACCGCCGAGGCGGGCGTCGAGTACTGGTCCACCCCCGACATGACCAACTACTCGTACGAGTGCGTCTACGACCCAAAGCGGGTCCGCCTCGACCAGGCCGAGGCGTGGCTGCGCACCCAGCTCGCCGAGCGCGGCATCACCGTGGCCGAGTTCCTCAACGAGGACGACAAGCCGGAGCCAAACAGCTTCGACCTCGCCAAGGTCATCGCCGCCATGCCCGCTGCCGTCGACGAGGCCATGAGGAAGACCCTCCCCGGCTACTACTCGCCGGACAAGGCCGCGGAGATCGCGCAGGTTGCGATCGAGATGCTCCGCTCCGGACAGGCGCCCGCCGAGCAGCCCCTCACCGCCGCCGACCGCGGCCGCGCCTGGCAGATCAAGTACCTGTGCGCGATGCCCGACTGCGGCCTCGACCACGCCGGCGCGGACGGCGAACCCGGATGGCACGCCACCACCCCGATCGAGACCACCGTCCGGGACATCGACACCGACAACCTCGGCAACGAGAACGAGCCGTTCCTCGCCGCGCAGATCGTCGTCCACGACTACCGGGCACAGGCCTACGGCCGCACGACCGAGATGTGGCTGCACTACGGCGTCCACACAGGTGCGCTCGCCCCGAGCGCGGCGCGTGACGTCGCGGTCGAAGGCATCGCGTTCTTCGAGCGGCTGCTCGCCCTCTGCGACCGCGCGGACGTGATCGCCCGCGGTGACTTCGAGGGTGACCCGGAGGTCGCACGCTGCGACCGGGAGGCCGAGGACGCCCGGATCAGGGAGATCACGGCCCGGCGGGAGCAGCGCACCGCCGATGCGGTCGCGGTGGTCCGTGAGCGGCAGGCCACCGCTGAGGGGCCGCTGGCGGAGGTCATGGGTGCGATGACGGACCTGATCGCGAAGACCGGTGACCCTGACGGGGTAGCGGGGTTTGTCCGTGACCATCTCGCTGCCCTGAAGCGCGCTGAGGCGTAGCCGCCCCTCGATCGGCCGTCCGGGGCGTGGCGGGGAGGCCCGCCTCGGACGGCACCAGACAGGCCCGGGCTCAGCGACTTCACCGCTGGCCCGGGCCTGGATCCGCACCCTGACCAAACCAGGAGCCAGACCTTGTCCAGCCCCGTAACCAGTTACGGAAGCCCGCCCACCCCGACCACGCCCGAGCCCAGCAACCTCGACGTGGCGATCCGCGTCGCCCAACGCATCCTCGCCGCCTACGGTGACAGCAGCCGCGTCGGCTCCTCCTGCCCGGAGGCATGCGGCGCCCAGCGCGAAGCCCTCCGAATCGCCCTGCGTGCCCTCGGCGCCGACAACAAGAAAGGGCCCGGTCTGGTCCGGACTCCTGGTGAGCAGCACGAAAACCGGCGTTGCCCTGCCGCCCACCCCGACGACCCCACCCCCTGCACCGGCCGGCCTACCGTCACCGTCCTCGACTGGCGCAACGCCGGTGCCGACGGATGCAGGCACCACTCCGCCCGGCTCCTCGCCCCCCTCGACGGCGGACGCGTCTGCGGCCTGCCGCACGCCACACACGGCACCGCCATCGCCGTGTGCAAGGCCGCCGCCGACCTCCGCCCGTTCCCCTGGAACACCGACGCCCCTCGCGCCCGGCCGGAGCAGCTCAGCCGCATGGAGAACCGCGTCTGGGGTGAGGCCCGATGACCGAGCCCCGCATGGTCACCGTCACCATCCACGAGACCCGCGACATCGAGATCCCCGAACCCGACTGGTGCATCGACCCCCACGGCGGCGCCAACTACTTCACCGACCTCACCCACAACGGCCGCGAGATCGCGGCACGCTTCGACGGCCGCCGCGGCACCGTCCACTACCTCACCGCATGGATCTCCCACGCCCCCTACATGGAGAGGCAGTCCGAGCCGCTGCCCGTGATCGCGGTGGAGGTCGACGGCGACGCCGTGTCGATGACCCCGGACCAGGTCCGAGAGTTCACCGCCACGACCCGCGAACACCTGGACGCCCTCGACCGGTTGGCCGCCGAGGCTGAGCGGATCCGCGGAGAAGCCCCGTGAGCCGCCTCCTTCGTGCCCCGCCCGACCGGAGGCTGCTGCGCTCCGCGCGATGGCCCGGTCCGGCTAGAGCGCCTACCGCCCGTCCCGCCCACGGGAGGCCGTCACACAACCGGACCACCGCCCGTGCCGCCGCCGGCCCGGCGGCCTGGGCCCATCCCCTGACCAAACCAGGGGCCAGACCTTGCCCATTACCGTCCCCACGCCCAGGCACCTACTCAGGGCAGCACTCACAATCCCAGCGACCTCGCCGTCGCGATGCGTGTCGCCCTGATGATGCGGTGAGTATCCGCCAGGGAGATGTCGACGGAGGTGAACGGCGCCTGACCCACACATATGGCGGGAGAGATCCGTATCCGTCATACCGCCGCCTCCCACCAGGGATACTGGACGCATGGATGCGACGACTACCGCCCCCCGCGCCGAGGTGCTGCGGGACCGCTACCGCAGTCGGCTGCCCGAGCGCCTGCAGGAGCTTGTCGGCCCTGTGGAGGGCATCGTCGACCTGCCGCTGCACATCGCCTGGTCCGGGCGGACGAGCTACAGTCTGGACCGCCCGAAGTCCCGTATGACGCTCTACCGGACTGTCCTTGCCGAGGGCCTGCGCGAGGATGTGGCGGCCTTCCTGCACCACCGGCTGCTGGACGAGCAGTGGCCCGTTCTGCGCCGCCTGGTCAGCCCCTACATCCGCGAGGTCTGGGAGGACGCCTTCCCTGAACTCCCGCGCACCGCTCCGGCCGACGCGACCGCCGCGTGAAGCTCACCCCGCTCCACGAGCGTCTCCTTGCCGACATCCTCGACCTCGGCTCCCCCTACCCTCTGGTCCTCACCGGCGGATACGCCGTGCAGGCCCACGGCCTGGTCGAACGCTTCAGCCGCGACCTCGACGTCGCCACCGAGAATCCCGCCCCGATGGACGAGATCGTCGCCTCCCTCACAACTGGCCTCGCCGCGCGCGGCTGGCGGACCACGCACGTCCAGACCGACCCGCTCAGCGGCCGGTTCCTCGTCACCGACCCGGACACCGGCGAGGAATGTGAGGTCGACGTCCTCAAGGAGGCATTCTGGGCCCCGCCTACCCAGACCCCCTACGGCCCCGTCCTCTCCCTCGACGACGTGATCGGCACCAAGGTCCGCGCCCTCGCCGACCGCGGCACCGTCCGCGACCTCATCGACGTCCAGGCGGCCTCCCGCCACCGCTCCACCGCCGACCTCGAATCCCTCGGCCGCCGCCGCGCCCACGACGAGTTCAGTCTCGAGGACCTCCGCGACCGGCTCACCGGCGCGGACTGGTACGAGGATGAGGACTACGCCGCGTACGGGCTCACCTCCCGGCAGATCGCAGAGCTCAAGGCATGGGCGCTGGAGTGGGCGGAGGACCTGGGGGCGCGCATCCACGATGAGAACGCCTGACGAAGGGCCGTACCCCTCTCCGCTCGGCGTGATCACTCGCCGCACGGTGGTGTCGAGAGCTCGGCCCGGACAGTCTTACCGCTGGACGAGTAGAGGATGCTGTCCCGACCGCAGCGGTCGGCAGCGCGATAGCGCCATCGACAACCCAAGTGTCGCGGGACGGGTACGAGTGGATCTCGGCGTAACGCCTGCGGGTATCCATCAGCCCAGCGCGCCCATCAACGCCCTGCCCCTATGACGGCGGAATGACGCAGTGGCACAGGTTGGCAGTTCTCGACAAGGAACGGCCACCGTCACCAGCGTGTTCGCGACCGCAGCGGTCGCGTTTTTCCGTTTCCCCCACCCTCTTCGGCCGCTCCACGGCCGCCCGTGCTGCACCCTCGCTGCATCGATGGCCTCCCCTCGGCCTCCCCTGCCTACTGAGTCCTGGTCCGAAACAGGCGCCCATCCGCATAAATATGCAGGTCAACGACCTACCTGTCGTCAGATTCACCGAGCGTGGAGACCTCACAACCTACGCACGGGAATGCGTAGGTCAACAGGTGCTCCAAATCGACGCTTCCATGGTCAAGGAAAAGAAAAAACCGCAGGTCATAGGCTTGACCTGCGGTTCACAATGGAGCCGCCTTCGGGATTCGAACCCGAGACCTACGCATTACGAGTGCGTTGCTCTGGCCATCTGAGCTAAGGCGGCGTGCTGTCGGCACCATGGTGCGATCGACAACGACGGTAAGTCTACACAGTTCCGAGGGGTGCTTCGCACACGCCCTGGGGACGGGGATCAGGCCCGTCCCCAGGGGGTCAAGGGCGGCTACCGGCAGCGCTTGCCGTCGGCAGGCGGGGTGCCCTCGACGAGGTGGGCGTTGATCGCGGCGTCGATGCAGGCGCTGCCGCGGCCGTAGGCGGTGTGGCCGTCGCCGTCGTAGGTGAGGAGGCGGGCGGTGTCGAGCTGGGCGGCCAGTGCCTCGGACCAGCGGTAGGGGGTGGCCGGGTCGCGGGTGGTGCCGACGACGACGATCGGGGCGGCGCCCTGGGCCTCGATGCGCTGGGGCTGTCCGGTGGGCGCCACGGGCCAGTGCGCGCAGTTCAGGGCGGCCCAGGCGAGGCCCTCGCCGAAGACGGGGGACGCCTTCTCGAAGTCGGGCAGGGCCTTGCGCACCTGCTCGGGGGTCTCGAAGGCGGGCGGCAGGTCGAGGCAGTTGACGGCCGCGTTGGCGAACATCAGGTTGGAGTAGCGGCCGCCGGCGTCGCGCTCGTAGTAGCTGTCGGACAGGAAGAGGAGTCCGGCGCCGTCGTTCTCCTTCATGGCCGAGGTCAGCGACTCGCGCAGTTGCTGCCAGGCGCCCTCGTCGTACATGGCGGCGATCACACCGGTGGTGGCCAGCGACTCGGTGAGCTTGCGGTCGTCGGCGTCGCCTGCGGGGAGAGGGGTCGCGTCCAGCTGGTCGAAGAACGCCTTGAGGTTCTTGCCGACCTGCTGGGGGCTGGTGCCCTTGTCGCCGAGGGGGCAGTCGCTCTGCCGTACGCAGTCCTCGGCGAAGGCGGTGAAGGCCGTGTCGAAGCCCGCCGTCTGCTCCATGTTCAGCTGCCGCGCCGGCAGGGAGGGGTCCATCGCGCCGTCCAGGACCAGCCGGCCCGTCCGGTGCGGGTAGAGCCCGGCGTAGGCGGCGCCGAGGAACGTCCCGTACGAGGCGCCGACGTAGTTGAGCTTCTGGTCGCCCAGCGCGGCCCGCACGATGTCCATGTCCCGGGCCGCTTCCAGCGTGGACACGTGACGCAGCAGCTTCGGCGCGTCCGCCCCGCAGCCCTCGGCGAACTTCTTGTACGCCGTGACGAGCGCCCGGGTTTCCTTCTCGTCGTCGGGGGTCAGGTCCGTCTGCGTGTACGCGTCCATGCCGGGCCCGTCCAGGCATTCGACGGGTTCGCTGCGGGCGACGCCACGGGGGTCGACGGCGACCATGTCGTAGCGGGCGCGGACCTCGGCCGGGTAGCCGATGCCCGCGTACGCCTGGAGGTAGCCGATCGCCGAGCCGCCCGGTCCGCCGGGGTTCACCAGCAGGGAGCCGAGCCGCTTCCCCGGCCCGGTGGCCTTCTTGCGGGCGACGGCGAGTCGGACGTCACCGGCCGATGGTTCGGCGTAGTCGAGGGGGGCCTTGAGAGTGGCGCACTGGAAGCCGGGGACACCGCAGTCGCGCCAGGCCGGCTTCTGCGCGTAGTACGAGGTGAGCGCGGCGGGGATGCTGCGCGGCAGGGGAGCCAGCTTCGCCACTTCCTCCGCGGCGCTGCTGCCGGCGCTCGTCATGCTCCCGGACGAGCAGCCGGCCATCAGCAGCGCGACGGCGGCGAGCAGGATCGCTCCGGTGCGGGTTCTGCCGGCCTTGCCGGCCGTGCCGGTCCTGCGGGTGCTGTCGGAGCTGCGGGTCCTGCCGGTCGTGCGGGGGGTGCGCCGTGGGTCCATGTCGCGAGCGTAACCGTGCGCGACCACTTGAGTGCCGTGTGTGGACGTCGTGCCTCGTACGAGTTACCGGCCGGCCGCTCCGGCGGCGGAGACCGCGGGAGGCCGGGCCGCGGAGTGACAACGGCGGTGGCGGTTGCGTCAGCCGGCTCTGAGGGCCATGGTCATCGCCTCCACCGCCAGGAGCGGGGCCACGTTGCGGTCGAGGGCCTCTCCGCAGGCGGCGATCGCCTCGATGCGGCGGAGTGTGGACTCGGGCGTGCTGGAGCGGGCCAGGCGGTGCAGCGCGTCCTCGCTGTCGGCGTTGGCGATGGCGACGCGCGAGCCGAGCTGCAGGGCGAGGACGTCGCGGTAGAAGCTGGTCAGGTCGGCGAGGGCCAGGTCGAGGCTGTCGCGCTGCGTCCGCGTCCTGCGGCGCTTCTGCATGTCCTCCAGTTCCTTGACCACGCCGGCCGTGCCGCGCGGGAGACGGCCGCCCTGGGCCGCGCCGAGCGCCGCCTTCAGCTCGTCCGTCTCCTTGGTGTCCGTCTCCTCGGCGAGCTGCTTGGCGTCCTCCGCGGCGGCGTCGACGAGTTCCTGGGCGGCCTTGAGCGCGCCGCCGACGTCCTCCACACGCAGCGGCAGCTTCAGTACGGCGGCGCGGCGGGCGCGGGCCGCCGGGTCGGTGGCCAGGCGCCGGGCCCGGTCGACGTGGCCCTGGGTGGCGCGGGCCGCCGCGGCGGCGACCTCCGGTTCGACGCCCTCGCGACGGACGAGCATGTCGGCGACGGCGTCCACGGACGGGGTCGTCAGGTTGAGGTGGCGGCAGCGGGATCGGATCGTCGGCAGGACGTCCTCGACCGAGGGGGCGCACAGCAGCCAGACGGTGCGGGGGGCGGGTTCCTCGACCGCCTTCAGCACCGCGTTGGCGGACTTCTCGTTCAGCCGCTCGGCGTCCTCGACGAGGATGATCTGCCAGCGGCCGTTCGCCGGGGCGGTGAAGGACTTCCGCACGGTGTCGCGCATGTCCTTCACCAGGATCTCCGCACCGACGGCGGCGACCGTGCTCACGTCGGCGTGGGTGCCGATGAGGGCGGTGTGGCAGCCGTCGCAGAAGCCGCAGCCCGGGGAGCCGCCGAGCGCGCGGTCGGGGCTGACGCACTGCAGGGCGGCGGCGAAGGCCCGGGCCGCCTGGTTGCGGCCAGCGCCGGGCGGGCCGGTGAACAGCCACGCATGCGTCATCTTCGACGCGTCCGGTGGAGGTGCGTCGGCCGTGGCGGCGGTGACGAGCGCGTCGGCGTCCCGGGCGGCTGCGTCGAGCTGCTCGCTCACCCGCTGCTGCCCGACGAGGTCGTCCCACACGGTCATGGGGTCACGCCGTCCTTCCGTCCCGCCACGTCATCCGCCCGCATCCGCCCGCATCCGCCCGCCCTCGGGGCGCGCACACCGGTGCCTGCGCTGTCCCGCTGTCCCGCTGTCCCGCAGTCCCGCAGTCCCGCAGTCCCGCAGTCCCGCAGTCCCGCAGTCCATTGTGGGGGGCGGCACTGACAGGGCCGTCCCCCACCGCCCGTGTCCGGGCTGGGCGCAAGGGCCGCGGCCCTTGCGCCCTCAGCGGCGTCGTCCGCGTCCCCGGCCGCCCTCGTCCTCACCGGGGCCGTCCTCCTCGCGCGGGCCGAGCAGTTCGTCGGCCAGCGTCGGGAGGTCGTCCAGCGGGGTCTCCTCGGCCCAGTCCGACCGCTTCCGGCGCCGCCGGGACGCCGCTCCCTCGGCGGCCTCCACCTGCGGCAGCTCACGTGTGCTGTCGACGGCGCCCGCTGACGCCTCGGGGCCGCCCTGCGTGCGCTCGTCGCGGAAGTAGCCCGGAGGCACCCCGGCGTTCCCGGCGTCCGGGCCGTCGCCGCGCACCGGGGGCAGCACAGCGGTCTCGTCCGCGGCACCCGGCGGTACGGCGGGCAGGACGGCCGTCTCGTCGACGGCGCCCGGCGGGACCGGAGGCTTCGGCAGTTCGGTCGTCACCTCGGCCTCGGAGGGGCCGGACCGCTCCGGCCGTCGCGCCGCACCCTCGCGGGTCCCGGCTCCGGCACCGGAACCCGCAGCCGGGTCGGCTCCCGCCGCTTCGTCGCCCCGCACCCTGGGCAGCACCGCCGTCTCGTCCACCGGCCCGCCGGAGGCGTTGGTCGGCGTCACCACGGGCGTCGGCACGGTCATCGCGTCCGAGGACTGGGCGTGCGGAGCCGCGCCGGGGGCTTCACGCTTCGGGCCGGCCTCCGCCGCCGCGGCCGCCTGCTCGGCGAGCCGCCGGGCCTCCTCGGCGCGGCGCAGTGCCTCCTCGGCCTTGCGCTGCTTCTCCAGGCGGAGCGCCTCGGCCTCGGCCCGCAGCCGGGCCTCCTCCTCGGCCTGCTTGCGGCGGCGGTCCTCCTCCGCCTTGCGGCGGGCCTCCTCCTCGGCGCGTGCCTTCTCCTCCGCGAGGAGCCGCTGTCGCTCCTCCTCGGCGCGGCGGGCGGCTTCCTCGGCGCGCTGCCGGGCCTCCTCCGCCTGGCGTTCCGCCTCGCGCCGCTGGGCCTCCTCGAGTTCGCGCCGCTTGCGCTCCTCCTCCTCGGCACGCAGCCGCGCGAGCTGCTCCTGGCGCTCGCGCTCCAGGCGCTCCTCCTCGGCCTTGCGCGCCGCCTCTTCCTCCGCCTTGCGGCGGGCCTCCTCCTCGGCCTTGCGGCGGGCCTCCTCGCGGGCCTGGATCTCGGCCTCGGACAGCGGCAGCACCTGGTCCAGGCGGTGCCGGACCACGGTGGTGACGGCCTCCGGCTCCTGTCCGGCGTCGACCACCAGGTAGCGGCCGGGGTCGGCCGCGGCCAGGGTGAGGAAACCGGCCCGCACGCGGGCGTGGAACTCGGCGGGCTCCGACTCCAGCCGGTCCGGGGCCTCCGTGAACCGCTCACGCGCGGTCTCCGGCGCCACGTCCAGCAGCACCGTCAGGTGGGGTACCAGCCCGTCGGTCGCCCAGCGGTTGATGCGGGCGATCTCGGTCGGGGACAGGTCCCGTCCGGCGCCCTGGTAGGCGACCGACGAGTCGATGTAGCGGTCCGAGATGACGACCGCGCCGCGTTCCAGGGCTGGGCGTACGACGGTGTCGATGTGCTCCGCGCGGTCCGCCGCGTACAGCAGGGCCTCCGCGCGGTGGGAGAGTCCGGCGCTGGAGACGTCGAGCAGGATCGACCGCAGCCGCTTGCCGACCGGTGTCGCTCCGGGTTCCCGGGTGAGGACGACCTCGTGGCCCTTGCCCCTGATCCACTCGGCGAGCGCCTCGGCCTGCGTCGACTTGCCTGCCCCGTCGCCGCCTTCCAGGGCGATGAAGAAGCCGGTCGTGGCGGGCGTAGGTCCGGGGTCGTCGCCGCCGAGCAGGGCGTCGCGCAGGTCGTGGCGCAGCGGCACACCGGAGCGGTCGTCGACCTTGGCGAGGACCAGGGCGGCCACCGGCAGCAGCAGGGCACCGACCAGCATCAGGGTGAACGCGGCTCCGCCGTGGGCGAAGACGAACCGGCCGTTCTCCAGCCGGTGCGGGCCGATGAGCGCGGCGACCAGCGGTGCGATCAGCGCGCCGAGGGCCACGAAGACCCGGACGACCGCGTGCAGGTGCTCCGTGGTGCGGGCCCGGCGCTGCTCCTCGGTCTCCTGGTCGAGCAGGGTGTGCCCGACGTTGGCCGCGGTGCCCGCGCCGACACCGGCGAGGGCGAGGATCAGCAGCACGCTCGTGACGTCGGGCACCAGTCCGGCGGCCAGCAGCGCCACGCCGGTGAAGGCGAGCGCCAGGGCGAGCAGCCGGCGGCGGGACAGCGACGGCAGCAGGGACGGCGCCGTACGGATGCCGACGACGACACCGCCGGTCAGTGCGCCCACCATCAGCCCGTAGAGCACGGGGCCGCCGTCCAGGTCGGTGGCGTGGAGCACGGCCACGGAGACGGCGGCGGAGACCGCCGCGGCGACGGACGCGGACGCGAACACCAGCAGCGGCATCGCGCCCGTGCGGCCCTTCTCGGAGCCGGCGGCGCTCTTCGGGCGGCGCAGTCCCTCCAGCGGTGACCGCGCGCGCGGGGTGCGCGTCCCGGGCAGCTCCAGGAACGTGAGGACGGACAGCGAGGCGGCGAACAGCCCGGCCGCGACATAGGACGCGAGGGCCGCCTGGTGGGCGTCGAACCAGGCGATGCCGGTGCCCAGCAGGTTGTTGAACAGGCCCGCGACGACGAGCGCGACCGCCGCGAGCGGGATGGCGACGAAGCCGGTGCGCAGCGACAGGCGGCGCAGGGCGTCCAGGTGGTCGGGCAGCGGCCGTACGGTCGCGCCCTCCGGCGGCGGGGCGGGCAGCAGCGCGGGCGCCGCGCTCTCCCGGCACACGGTCCAGAACCGCTCGGCGACACCGGTCACGAAGACGGTGACGAGGAGGGCGGCGAGCGCTTCGTCGGGCGTCCAGTCGATCCACAGGGGCGCGACGATGAGCAGCAGGGCCCGCAGCCCGTCCGCGCCGACCATGGTCCACCGGCGGTCCAGCGGTCCGTCCGGCGAGGTTAGTGAGGTCAGGGGGCCGAGGAGGACGGCGCCGAACAGCAGGGTGGCGAGGATCCGCACACCGAAAACGGTCGCCACTGCGAACGCCACGCCCCGGTAGCCGCCCCCGAAGGAGCCCTGGGCGATGGCCGCTTGGAGGGCGAGGAGGACCAGCACCAGGAGGGCGAGGGTGTCGCCGACACCGCCCACGAGTTGTGCGCTCCAGAGGCGCTTCAGCTGCGGTCGGCGCAGCAGGGCACGGACGGCGCGCTCGCGGGAGTCCGCGACCAGGGCGTCGTCGGGGGCCGGTTGAGGGGCCGTGGGCTGCTCGGCTCGCGTCATGCGTTCAGCCTATCGGCCCGCACCCACAACCCGGAGGGCCCTCATGACATGCGCACGCCCCGACACCGAAGTGTTGCCGGAGCGTTCGCATTCCGAACCACGCGGAGCGGCGTCCTCCGTGGAGAAGGACGCCGGACGGGCCGCCGAAGGCGAGGGATCTCCCGCGCGGGAGGGTGCCGAGCGGGTCCCACGGACCCCGGGCTCCTGCCGCGCGGGAGGGTGCCAAGCGGGCACGGGGCCCCTGGAGCCGGGATCCTCCCGCGTGGGAGGGCCGCCCCGGCCGGGTCCCTCGCTCAGTCCTCCGTCGTCGTCTTCTCCGCCGCAGTCTTGGCGGCCGTCTTCTTCGCGGTCGTCTTCTTGGCGGCGGCGGTGGTCTTCTTCGCCGCGGTCTTCTTGGCGGCCGTCGCCTTCTTCGCCGGCGCCTTCTTGGCCGCCGTCTTCTTCGTGGTCTTCTTCGCCGCCTTCTTGGCGGGGCCCTTGGCCCGCTTCTCGGCGAGCAGTTCGTACCCGCGCTCGGGGGTGATGTCCTCGACGCTGTCGCCGGAACGGAGGGTCGCGTTGGTCTCCCCGTCGGTGACGTACGGACCGAACCGGCCGTCCTTGACCACGACCGGCTTCTCGCTGACGGGGTCGGTGCCCAGTTCCTTCAGCGGCGGCTTGGCGGCCGCCCGGCCACGCTGCTTGGGCTGGGCGTAGATCGCCAGCGCCTCCTCCAGCGTGATCGTGAACAGCTGCTCCTCGGACTGGAGCGACCGGGAGTCCGTGCCCTTCTTCAGGTAGGGCCCGTAGCGGCCGTTCTGGGCCGTGATCTCCTGGCCCTCGGGGTCCGTGCCGACCACGCGCGGCAGCGACATCAGCTTCAGGGCGTCGTCGAGGGTCACCGTGTCCAGCGACATCGACTTGAAGAGCGACGCCGTACGCGGCTTGACGGCGTTCTTGCCCGTCTTCGGGGTGCCCTCGGGGAGGACCTCCGTGACGTACGGGCCGTAGCGGCCGTCCTTGGCGACGATCGTGTGACCGGTCGCCGGGTCGGTGCCCAGCTCGAAGTCGCCGCTCGGCTTGGCGAGCAGTTCCTCGGCGAACTCGACGGTCAGCTCGTCGGGCGCCAGGTCGGCCGGGATGTCGGCACGCTGGTGCTGCTCGCTGTCCTTCTCCCCGCGCTCGATGTACGGGCCGTAGCGTCCGACCCGGAGCACGATGCCGTTGCCCACCGGGAACGACGACACCTCGCGGGCGTCGATCGCGCCCAGGTCCGTCACCAGTTCCTTGAGGCCGCCGAGGTGGTCGCCGTCACCGTTGCCGGCGTCGGCGGCACCGCCCTCGCCGCTGCCCTCACCGAAGTAGAACCGCTTCAGCCACGGCACGGCCTGCGCCTCACCGCGGGCGATGCGGTCGAGGTCGTCCTCCATGCGAGCGGTGAAGTCGTAGTCGACGAGCCGGCCGAAGTGCTTCTCCAGCAGGTTGACCACCGCGAAGGACAGGAAGGACGGCACGAGCGCCGTGCCCTTCTTGAACACGTAGCCGCGGTCGAGGATCGTGCCGATGATCGACGCGTACGTCGACGGGCGGCCGATCTCCCGCTCCTCCAGCTCCTTGACCAGCGACGCCTCGGTGTAGCGGGCCGGGGGCTTGGTGGCGTGGCCGTCGACCGTGATCTCCTCGGCGGTGAGGGCGTCGCCCTCACCCACCTGGGGCAGACGACGCTCGCGGTCGTCCAGCTCGGCGTTCGGGTCGTCCGCGCCCTCGACGTACGCCTTGAGGAAGCCGTGGAACGTGATCGTCTTGCCGGAGGCGCTGAACTCGGCGTCCCGGCCGTCGGCCGCCGTGCCGCCGATCTTCACGGTGACGGAGTTGCCCGTCGCGTCCTTCATCTGCGAGGCGACGGTCCGCTTCCAGATCAGCTCGTAGAGCCGGAACTGGTCGCCGGTCAGGCCGGTCTCGGCGGGCGTACGGAAACGGTCGCCCGATGGGCGGATCGCCTCGTGCGCCTCCTGCGCGTTCTTGACCTTGCCCGCGTAGGTACGCGGCTGCGGCGGCAGGTAGTCGGCACCGTACAGCTGCGTGACCTGGGCGCGGGCGGCGGCGACCGCCGTCTCGCTCAGCGTCGTCGAGTCCGTACGCATGTAGGTGATGTAGCCGTTCTCGTACAGCTTCTGCGCGATCTGCATGGTGGCCTTCGCGCCGAAGCCCAGCTTGCGGCTCGCCTCCTGCTGCAGCGTCGTCGTACGGAACGGGGCGTACGGCGAGCGGCGGTACGGCTTGGACTCGACGGAGCGCACGGCGAACCGCGTGTTCTCCAGGGCGGCGGCCAGCGCGCGGGCGTCCGCCTCGTCGAGGTGGAGGGTGTTGCCGCTCTTGAGCTGTCCCAGCGAGTCGAAGTCGCGGCCCTGCGCGACGCGCCTGCCGTCGACGCTCTGCAGCCGCGCGACCAGGGAGGACGGGTCGGAGGCGTCTCCCGCGCGGCCCGTCGAGAAGGTGCCCGTCAGGTCCCAGTACTCGGCGGAACGGAACGCGATGCGCTCGCGTTCCCGCTCCACCACGAGCCGGGTGGCGACGGACTGCACACGGCCGGCGGACAGCCGGGGCATGACCTTCTTCCACAGGACCGGCGAGACCTCGTAGCCGTACAGGCGGTCGAGGATGCGGCGGGTCTCCTGCGCGTCGACCAGGCGCTGGTTCAGCTGGCGCGGGTTGGCCACGGCGGCCCGGATCGCGTCCTTGGTGATCTCGTGGAACACCATGCGCTTGACCGGGATCTTCGGCTTGAGCACTTCCTGCAGATGCCAGGCGATGGCCTCGCCCTCGCGGTCCTCATCGGTGGCGAGGAAGAGCTCGTCGGACTCCTTCAGCAGGTCCTTCAGCTTCTTGACCTGCGCACGCTTGTCCGCGTTGACCACATAGATCGGCTGGAAGTCGTGTTCGACGTCCACACCGAGGCGGCGCACCTCACCGGTGTACTTCTCGGGCACCTCGGCAGCGCCGTTGGGAAGGTCGCGGATGTGCCCGACGCTCGCCTCGACGGTGTAGCCAGGGCCGAGATAGCTCTTGATCGTCTTCGCCTTGGCAGGCGACTCGACGATGACGAGTCGGCGGCCGCCGTTCGCGGTCTCGCTGGTCGGGGACAACTTCGCTCTTCTCTCCGGTCGACGCTCAGCCTCCCCAGGCGGTCTCCCGGGGTTTCTGGTCATGGTGACGCTGCGGAGTGTGACGGTACATCCCGCCCCCGTGTCAAACGGGAAAAGCCCGCAACGGCCACTCGAACGGTAACCCGACTACCACCGTTCCTGCCGCCCGGACCGTCGAGAGGCCGCCCGGCCATATGCGGAGCGCAACATACCGGTTACTCCGGGCGGCGGCTGATTCCGGCTCTCAGAGGCGGGTGAGACACCACGTGCCGAGGGCCAGGCAGACCACCGCGACCAGACCGGCGACGGGCACCGACGCGAGCGGACTCGCCCCCTCGGCCACCGGCCGGTGCTGCCGCGCGCGGGTCGCTGTCCACACCAGCAGCGCGGCTCCGAACAGGCAGAACACCAGTCCCGCGAAGATCGCCGGTCCGCTCTCCATGATTCCCCGAGTCCCTCGTCCGCGGCCGCCGATGCCGGCCCCGCGAGGAGGCTGACACGCACGGGCGGCGGGCAGGCGAACCCGGGGTGAACGACGGACCGAGGGGAGGGAACGCCGACGGGCCCGGGGCGGATTTCGATCGGTCGGCCATGAAAAAGGACAACCACTGTGCCGCGCCCCACAGCGGTCCCACGGGCCTCGCCGCCGACAGCGATCCACAGGGATCCCACGGGCCTCACCGCCCACAGCGACCCCACGCACCTCGCCGGCCCCGGGGAGCACAGAGCCCACGGGGCCCAGTCCGACGGGCCGGCCCCCGGGCCTACCCCACCGGCTCCAGGAACCCCTGCTCCACCAGCAGCCGGATCTGGGCCGGTGTGCGGTCCCTCAGGACGACCGGGTCCTCGCCCAGGAGCTGGGCGATGGCGTCCAGGATGCGGCCCGCGCTCATGCTGCCGTCGCAGACGCCGGCGAAGCCCGCGCCGATCGTGTCCACCCGGGTGGCGCGGCGCATCCCGCGGTTCTGGCGCAGCACGACATGCTCCGGGTCCTCGGCGCCGGGCAGGCCCACCTGCTCCTGCACCACCTCGTCGGCCAGCCGGAAGCGGGCCTCGAGCAGCGCCGCGTCGTCGTGCGAGCGCAGGTAACCGAGCCGGTCGAAATGGGCCCGGACCGTGTCGCCGAGCGGTTGTTCCACCGGGTGCGGCCACTCCTCCACAGTGACCGAGGGCACCGCGGAACCCGACCTGCGCAGGGTGATCCAGCCGAAGCCGACGGCCTTCGCCTTGCGCGCCTCGAACTCGTCCAGCCACGCGTCGTACCGCGCCCGGTACTCCGCCGTGTCACCCCGGTGGTCGCCCGCGTCCCGCAGCCACAGCTCCGCGTACTGGGTGACGTCCTGCACCTCGCGCTGCACGATCCAGGCGTCGCACCCGCGGGGCACCCATGACCTGAGCCGGTCCTGCCAGTCCTCCCCCTCGACGTGCTGCCAGTTGGCGAGGAACTGCGCGAACCCGCCCTCGTTCAGCCGTTCCCCCGACTGTTGAACGAGCGTGCGGCACAGATCGTCCCCGCCCATCCCGCCGTCCCGGTAGGTCAGCCGGGCGCCCGGGGAGATCACGAACGGCGGGTTGGAGACGATCAGGTCGAACGTCTCGTCGTCGCGGACCGGTGTGAACAGCGAGCCCTCCCGCAGGTCGGCGGCGGGCGCCCCGGACAGGGCCAGGGTGAGAGCGGTGATGTGCAGCGCGCGCGGATTGACGTCGGTGGCCGTCACGCGCGTGGCGTGCCGGGCCGTGTGCAGGGCCTGGATGCCCGACCCGGTGCCGATGTCCAGCGCGGAGGCGACGGGCGTACGGACGGTGATGCCGGCCAGCGTCGTCGACGCCCCGCCGACGCCGAGGACGACTCCCTCGGCGGTGCTGCCGATGCCGCCGGCGCCGCCGACCGCGCACCCCAGGTCGGACACGATGAACCAGTCCTCGCCGTCCGGTCCGCCGTACGGCCGGACGTCCACGGTGGCGGCGACCTCACCGGCGTCCGTGCGCCGTAGCCAGCCGCTCTCCAGGCACACGTCGACGGGCAGCACCGCTGCCGCGCGTGTGTGCGGCACGGTCTGCTGGAGCAGGAACAGCCGGACGAGCGTCTCCAGCGGCGTGTCCCCGCGGGTCGCCCGCAGCGCGGGCACGGTCTCGCTGCGGGCCAGCGCGGCGTACGCGGGGGCGCCGAGCAGGTCGAGCAGGCCGTCCGCGGTGAAGGAGGCGCCGAGAAGGGCGTCCCGCAGCCGCGCGGCGGCGTCGGGTCGGTCGGACGAGGGCAGGGGCGGCAGGCCGGCGTTACTCACGCCCCCATTGTGGCCGCCGCCCCCGTCATGTCACCGCCGCCCTGCCTCAGCGCGCCACGGCGGGGCGCACGGTGCGGGTCAGCTCCCGCTCGCCGGAGCGGTGGCCGTCTTGCAGCTGGCCTGGCGGGACATGGCCTCGCCGACCTCGCCCTCCTCCAGCGTCCTCAGGGCGTCGTTGCCGCTCTTGCTGAGCTTGTCCAGTTCGGTGGCGATGTCCTTCAGTCCGTCGGCGAACTTCGCCTGGTCGTCGGTGTCGAGACCGTCGACCTGCTTCTTCAGGGCGCTGTAGGACGTGGAGATGCCGTTGAGTTCCTTGACCGCGTCCTGCTGCTTCTTCTCGCCGTTCTCGACGTCGGGCGCCCCGGCCTTGTTCACTGCGGCGCCGATGGCCTTGTAGGCGTCGGACATGTCCTGGAACGCCTTGGAGTCGGTCTTCTGGACCTCTTCCGGCGTGCTGTTGTCCGAGGTCTCCTTCTGGATCGCGGCGTTGGCGGCCTCGATCTTCTTGGCCTGCGGCTGTACGGCGTCGCAGACCTCCTTCGCCCAGGCGTCCAGCTTCTCGTTGCCGTCGTCGCTGCTGCATCCCGTCAGCGCCAGTACCAGTACCGCACCGCCGGACAGTGCGGCCGCGAGCTTCTTGTTCACCGGTTTGGTCCCTTCCATGGCTCTCGGCCCCGGAACATACACGCCATATGGACGGCACCCACCCGGCGAACATCCGATACGACACTTTTGAAGCCGTTTGCACCAAGCGAGAGAAGGCTCACGAACCGGGCGCGCCGCGCACGGCACGGGCGGGCGGCGCGCCAACGCACGCCGCCCGCCCGCACCTTGAGCCGAGACCCGGCCGAGGCCCCTGCGGGACCGCGGCAGGACCGACCGACCCGGGCCCTACGAAACCACCGCGGGATCCGCCGACTTGGGCTCCGGTTCGGAGCCGTCGCCGTCGTCCACGGCGATACCGCGCCGCTTCGACACGTAGACCGCTCCGACGATCACGGCCGCCGCCAGGACCGCGATCAACACCCGTACGCCGACGCTCCGGTCGGCGCCGTAGGAGAACTTGATGACCGCGGGCGCGATGAGCAGCGCGACGAGGTTCATCACCTTCAGCAGGGGGTTGATCGCGGGACCCGCGGTGTCCTTGAAGGGGTCGCCGACGGTGTCGCCGATGACCGTGGCCTCGTGCGCCTCGCTGCCCTTGCCGCCGTGGTGGCCGTCCTCGACGAGTTTCTTCGCGTTGTCCCACGCGCCACCGGAGTTGGCGAGGAACACCGCCATCAGCGTGCCCGTGCCGATGGCGCCGGCGAGGAAGGCTCCGAGCGCCCCCACGCCGAGGGTGAATCCGACGAGGATGGGTGCCATCACGGCGAGCAGCCCGGGCGTGGCCAGTTCCCGCAGGGCGTCCTTGGTGCAGATGTCGACGACCTTGCCGTACTCCGGTTTCTCGCTGTAGTCCATGATCCCGGGCTTCTCGCGGAACTGCCGCCGCACCTCGAAGACCACCGCACCCGCCGACCGCGACACCGCGTTGATCGCCAGTCCGGAGAAGAGGAAGACGACGGCCGCGCCCACGATCAGGCCGACGAGGTTGTTGGGTTGCGAGATGTCCATCATCAGCGTCATCGGCGCGCCCTCACCGCTGAGTCTCTCGCCCACGTCGCGGGCGCCGGTGGTGATGGCGTCCCGGTACGAGCCGAACAGCGCCGCCGCCGCGAGCACGGCCGTGGCGATGGCGATGCCCTTGGTGATGGCCTTGGTGGTGTTGCCGACCGCGTCCAGGTCGGTGAGGACCTGGGCGCCGGCACCCTGGACGTCACCGGACATCTCGGCGATGCCCTGGGCGTTGTCCGAGACCGGACCGAAGGTGTCCATCGCGACGATCACACCGACCGTGGTGAGCAGGCCGGTGCCGGCCAGTGCCACCGCGAACAGCGCCAGCATGATCGACGTGCCGCCCAGCAGGAACGCCCCGTACACGCCGAGACCGATCAGCAGACCGGTGTAGACGGCGGACTCCAGGCCGAGGGAGATGCCGGCGAGCACGACGGTGGCCGGACCGGTGAGGGAGGTCTTGCCGATGTCCCGCACGGGCCGCCGGGTGGTCTCGGTGAAGTACCCGGTGAGCTGCTGGATCAGGGCGGCGAGCACGATGCCGATCGCCACCGCGACCAGGGCGAGCACCCGCGGATCGCCGTCCTTGGCCTGGATCGCGGCGTCGGTGACGCCGTCGAGGTCGGCGTACGAGGACGGGAGGTAGGTGAACACCGCCACCGCGACGAGGACGAGGGAGATCACCGCGGAGATGAAGAACCCGCGGTTGATCGCGCTCATGCCGCTGCGGTCCGAGCGCCGGGGAGCCACCGCGAACACGCCGATCATCGCGGTGAGCACGCCGATCGCCGGCACCATGAGGGGGAAGGCGAGCCCGGCGTCACCGAACGCGGCCGAGCCGAGGATCAGCGCGGCGACGAGGGTGACGGCGTAGGACTCGAAGAGGTCGGCCGCCATGCCCGCGCAGTCGCCGACGTTGTCGCCCACGTTGTCGGCGATGGTCGCGGCATTGCGCGGATCGTCCTCCGGAATGCCCTGTTCGACCTTGCCGACCAGGTCGGCGCCGACGTCGGCGGCCTTGGTGAAGATGCCACCGCCCACCCGCATGAACATGGCGATGAGGGCGGCACCGAGGCCGAATCCCTCGAGCACCTTCGGCGCGTCGGCCGCGTACACCAGCACCACGCAGGACGCGCCCAGCAGGCCGAGTCCGACGGTGAACATGCCGACGACGCCACCCGTACGGAAAGCGATCTTCATCGCTTTGTGGGAGACGGCAGTGAGATCCTTTTCCGGCTCGCCCTCCGCCGGTGTCGCCTCGCGGGCCGCCGCGGCGACCCGCACATTGCTGCGCACGGCGAGCCACATGCCGATGTATCCGGTGGCCGCCGAGAACGCCGCTCCGATCAAGAAGAACACCGATCGTCCGGCACGCTGATTCCAGTCGTCCGCGGGCAGCAGCATGAGCAGGAAGAACACGACGACGGCGAATACGCCGAGCGTGCGCAGTTGCCGGCCCAGATAGGCGTTGGCGCCCTCCTGGACCGCTGCCGCGATCTTCTTCATGCTGTCGGTGCCCTCGCCGGCCGCGAGTACCTGGCGCACCAGGACGCCCGCGACCACGAGGGCCGCCAGGGCCACGAGGCCGATGACGACCACGAGCACGCGGTTGTCGTCGGTCAGTACGGCGGCCGCGAGGGAAGTGGGTTGGCCCGACTGATGTGAGATGGAAAGCCCCGCCATTCGTCCTCCTTGACGCTTGGGCTGAGCTCAAGATGTGGACGGGATTCTAGGTACCGGAACCTGATCAAAACAGAGCGCGTTAAATGTAAATGGCCTGTGCGCACTCTTCACCAAATGATCGCCGGGCGGCCAGGGACCCGAAATCGGTAATGCCTTCGGGGCATTCTCTAGATCGCTTTTGCATTTACCCTGATCAGCCGCCGGTCGTGAAATTATTCACGCGATCAACAGCACAGGGACCACTGTAGGCGCGGCTGCCCGCACCCGCACACGCCGAAGGGCCCCACGAGGGGGCCCTTCAGGAAAACAGTCGCCCGTACGGGTGACGGGGGTCAGCCGAGGTAGGCGGTCGGCGGCGTGGTGGGCCACCTCATGCGGATCGACCCTCCGTGCTCCCCGGCGCTGACCTCGACGTCGTCGACGAGGCCGCTGATGACCGCGAGGCCCATCTGGTCCTCCTCGGCGTCCACGCCCGTATCGCCGTCTCCGGCGCCGGACGCCCGCTCACCCGGAGCGGCATGGGGGATCTCGTCGCCGACCTCGATGGAGAACTGCTTCTCCTCCTCGATCAGCAGCACCTTCACGGGGGCGGTGACGCCCCCGCTCTGGTGCAGTCCGACAGCCCGTGAGCACGCCTCACCGACGGCGAGACGCACCTCGTCGAGGACCGCCTCGTCCACTCCGGCCCTGCGCGCCACCGCCGCCGCCACGAGCCGGGCGGTCCTGACGTGCTCGGGCAGCGCGCTGAAGCGGAGCTCAACGGTGGCCATGCATCCCCCTCGCAACTGGGCGTGCGGTGGAGAGGCCGGGCCGCCGAAGAGCCCGGTCCTCCTCGAACTTCTCTCCTGCCGCCCGGGCACGGAACCCGGGACGACGGTCAGTCGGTCGCCGCCACCGCTTCCTCGACCGAGGTGTGGATGGGGAACACCTTGGTGAGGCCGGTAATGCGGAAGATCTTGAGAATGCGCTCCTGGTTGCAGACCAGGCGCAGCGAGCCCTCATGGGCACGCACACGCTTCAGGCCGCCGACCAGCACGCCGAGTCCGGTGGAGTCGAGGAAGTCCACACCTTCCATGTCGACGACAAGGTGGAAACTGCCGTCGTTCACCAGCTCGACCAGCTGCTCGCGCAGCTTTGGCGCGGTATATACGTCGATTTCGCCACCGACCCTGACGATCGTGCGATCGCCCATGGTCTCGGTCGACAGGGACAGGTCCACGGATCCTCCAGCACCTAGCTATCGAGCGGTCGCCCTTGGGGCATCTCGGCTCAGCCCCCGGGACGGTTCGCCAGCCGCGATGGCATTCAATCACTTACCGGCAGGCGTGCACGACGCCTTGGCCCCATTGTCCGTCACGCCAGTGACACACTCGGTGCCGATGGCCAAGAATCACCGATCCGATCGACCCCTTGCGGACACCGCCTCCCGGCCCGCGCCGGACGCGGTCCTGGACCGGCTCGCGTCCGGTCCGAGCCGGGCTTCGCGCATTACTCATACGGAGCACTTGCCCCCGCGTGAGGGTCGCCATGCCGTCTGGCCGGACCGGATCCGCGCGGAGGTCGTCGCCGCCGTGCAGGCGGCGGGCATCGAGCATCCCTGGTCCCACCAGGCACGGGCCGCCGAGCACGCCCTGGACGGCGAGTCGGTCGTCGTCGCCACCGGCACGGCCTCCGGCAAGTCGCTGGCCTACCTCACGCCCGTCCTGTCGACCCTGCTGGGCGGCTCGGAGGCCCCGAACGGGCGCGGCGCGACCGCCCTCTACCTGGCGCCCACGAAGGCCCTCGCCGCCGACCAGTGCCGGGCCGTGAAGGAACTTTCACATCCTCTGGGCCATTCGGTGCGTGCCGCGGTCCACGACGGCGACACGCCGTTCGAGGAACGCGAGTGGATCCGCCAGTACGCGAACTACGTCCTGACCAACCCGGACATGCTGCATCGCAGCATCCTGCCGTCCCACGCCCGCTGGGCCTCCTTCCTGAAGGCGCTGAAGTACGTCGTCATCGACGAGTGCCACACCTACCGGGGCGTCTTCGGATCACACGTGGCCCAGGTACTGCGCCGGCTGCGCCGCCTGTGCGCGCGCTACGGCGCCGCACCGGTGTTCCTGCTCGCCTCGGCGACCGCCGCCGAGCCCGCGGTCGCGGCAGGCCGCCTCACCGGCCTGCCGGTGGTCGAGGTCGCCGACGACGCTTCACCGCGCGGTGAACTGGTGTTCGCGCTCTGGGAACCCCCGCTGACCGAGCTGCACGGCGAGAAGGGCGCCCCCGTCCGCCGTACGGCCACCGCCGAGGCCGCCGACCTGCTGACCGACCTCACGGTACAGGGCATCCGCTCGGTCACCTTCGTGCGCTCCCGCCGGGGCGCCGAGCTGATCTCCGTGATCGCCCAGGAGCGCCTCGCCGAGGTCGACCGCTCCCTGACCCGGCGGGTGGCCGCCTACCGGGGCGGCTACCTCCCGGAGGAACGCCGCGCCCTGGAGCGCGCCCTGCACTCGGGCGAGCTGCTCGGTCTCGCCGCGACCAACGCCCTGGAACTCGGCGTCGACATCTCCGGCCTGGACGCCGTGGTGATCGCCGGCTATCCCGGCACCCGGGCGTCCCTGTGGCAGCAGGCGGGACGCGCGGGACGGTCCGGACAGGGGGCGCTCGCCGTCCTGGTCGCCCGCGACGACCCCCTGGACACCTTCCTCGTGCACCATCCGGAGGCCCTGTTCGACCAGCCGGTGGAGTCCACCGTCCTCGACCCGGACAACCCCTACGTGCTCGCCCCGCACCTGTGCGCGGCGGCCGAGGAACTGCCCCTGACCGATGAGGACGTCGAGCTGTTCGGTCCGGCCACGGCGGAACTACTGCCGCAGCTGGAGGCCGCGAAACTGCTCCGCCGCCGGACCCGGGCCTGGCACTGGACCCGACGGGAGCGGGCAGCCGACCTGACCGACATCCGGGGAGCGGGCGGCCGGCCGGTCCAGGTCGTCGAGGCGGGCACGGGCCGCCTGCTCGGCACGGTCGACGCGGGCGCCGCACACACCACCGTGCACGAGGGCGCGGTCCACCTGCACCAGGGCCGGACGTATCTGGTGCGTTCCCTGGACCTGGAGGACTCCGTCGCCCTGGTGGAGCAGGCGAGCCCGCCGTACACGACGGTCGCGCGGGACACGACGTCCATCTCCGTCCTGGAGACCGACACCGAGATCCCGTGGGGCGACGGCCGCCTCTGCTTCGGCTCGGTCGAGGTCACCAACCAAGTGGTCTCCTTCCTGCGTCGGCGTGTCATGACCGGGGAGGTGCTGGGCGAGACGAAGCTGGACCTTCCTCCCCGCACGCTGCGCACCCGCGCCGTGTGGTGGACGGTCACCGAGGACCAGCTGGACCGGGCCCGGATCAATCCGGAGATCCTCGGCGGCGCCCTGCACGCCGCCGAGCACGCCTCGATCGGCATGCTGCCGCTGTTCGCGACGTGCGACCGCTGGGACATCGGCGGTGTCTCGGTGCCGCTCCACCCGGACACGCTGCTGCCCACCGTCTTCGTCTACGACGGTCACCCGGGCGGCGCCGGCTTCGCCGAGCGAGCCTTCCACACCGCCCACTCCTGGCTCACGGCCACCCGTCAGGCCATCGCGTCCTGCGAATGCGACGCCGGGTGCCCCTCCTGCATCCAGTCCCCCAAGTGCGGCAACGGCAACGACCCCCTGCACAAGCGCGGTGCGGTACGGCTGCTCACGGTCCTCCTGGCGGAGGCGCCGCAGACGGCGGGGAAAGCACCGCAGACGGCGGAGGAGGCGCCGCAGACGGAGGAGAGGGCGCCGCAGGGATCACCGCAGACCGCGGAGGAGGCGCCGCAGACGGCGGGAGAAGCACCGCAGACGGAGGAGAGGGCGCCGCAGGGATCACCGCAGACCGCGGGGAGGGGGCCGTCGGAGGAAGCGGAGGGGGAGCGGGCCGATGCGCACGGCGTACCGGAGGGGCAGATGCCGCCGGGTCCCGGGGCGGCCCCGCCCGCGCCCTGACCTCCGCCGTGAAGGGACCGCGCTCCGAAGCCACCGAGACGTCGGCGATCTCGCCGTCGAGGACGCAGCGCACCAGCCGGGTGCCCTGGGCGCGCGCCACGTGGTCCGCGCGGGCGCAGGCCCGGGCACGGCCGTCCGTCCAGTGGTCGGCGGCGGCGAGGGCAGCGAGGTCGGCCCCGGCTGCCGCACGGTGCCGCACCGTGACGGCCTGCCCGAGGCCGAGGACGACACCGGCCACCACGCACAGCACGGCGATCCCTCCCATGCTCCACACGGTCGCGGAGCCCCGGTCCGACCACCGGCGCCCGTCCCGCGCGGCTGCCCTTCCGCTCCCTCCCCCACGCTCCGACGGCCGCCCTTCGTCCCGCGCCCACGATCCGCCGGGCTCGTCCCGCCGGCCGAGCCGCCGGGGCTCACCCCGCAGGCGTTCCCGCACGGCTCCTCCCCACCGTTTCCTCCACGGCCGCCACGGCCTCCTCCCTGATGTCGAAGGGCAGCCCGTGGAGCAGCGGCGGCCTGGCCACCACGACCACCCGGACCTGGCCCGTCCCCCGGCTGACCGCGACCTTCGCGCCGGAGGGTGCCGCCGCGCGGGCCACCTCGACGACCTTCCCGGGCGGATCCTCACGTGCGGCCGCCCGGGCACCCGTCCGGGCCGCGTCGACGCACTGGATCTGCGCCGCGACCACCAGCAGCGCCCACACCAGCGCCGTCACGAACAGCACCAGCACCGGCAGCACCACGGCCGCCTCGGCGGTCACGAAGCCCCGGTCCCTTCCCCGCTCACATGCGGCCATCGAGGGCCTGCTTCACGATCTTCGACAACGCCGCGGCGACCGGGCCACTCGTGACCACCTTGTAGAGCACCACGGCGAACGCCACCGCCGCCACGATGCCCATCGCGTATTCGGACGTCACCATTCCGGCGTCCTTGCGCGCCGCGCGGATCCTGCTCATCAGGGCGCGCAGCCGCGCCCTCACCACCTGATACATGTCAACCCCCGTAAGGAATCCGGCTCTTGGCCGTGTCTCGCTTTTCGGATGCCTTGCTCTGCTGATGTCTTGCTCTGCGGATGTCTTGCTCTGCTGATGTCGTGCTCTGCAGACGTCGTGCTCTGCTGATGTCGTGCTGTTCGGATGTCGTGCTGCTGTCGGTATGCGGTGTGCCGCGCCGCTACTCGCCACCTCCTCCCAGCACTCCGCCCGCGAGTCCGATGACCACGGGCAGGACCCCCACGGCCACGAACGCGGGCAGAAAGCACAGGCCGACCGGTGCCGTGACCAGGACGGCTGCCCGGCGCGCACGAGCCGTGCCGGCACGGACCCACTCCGCACGGGTCCCGGCGGCGATGCGGGCGACCGGCGCCGCCATCGGCAGTCCCGAGACGTCGGCGCGTTCCAGGAGCCGGGCCAGCGCTCCGGCGCCGGGCAGTGCGGCCAGCCGGTGCCAGGCCGCACCCGGTTCGCCGCCCAGCCGCAGCTCCGCAGCCCCGCGTGCCAGAGCGATCCCGACCGGCCCGCCCAAGGTCTCCCCGACCGCCTGCGCGGCCGTCACCGGTCCGGCGCCCGCCTCGATGCAGGCCGCCAGCAGGTCGGCGGCAAGGGGGAGTTGCCTGGCGGCGCCCGCTGCTTCACGCTCCTTCACGGGGTCCCGCGCGGCGGCCTGGCGCCGGTGCCACCACCAGAGGGCGCAGCCACCCGCCAGCCCGACGACCGCACCGGCGGGACCGCCCACCAGCACCCAGCCGACGGCCACGGCAGCCACGCAGAGCAGCCAGTCCGGCGCCGGCTCCGGCACCGTGAGCCGCCCGCGCCTCGGCGCCGGTTCCGCGGCCAGAACCCCGGGGAGGCGCCTGCGCACTTGGCGTTCGTTCCGGGCGTGCCCCAGCCACCGCGCCCAGCAGCCGACGACCGCCAGCACCCCCAGCGTCATCCCCAGCCTGTGGACGACGTCGCCGCTCACGCCGCCGCCTCCTCGGCTCCGCGCATGATCCGCAGCACCCACCACAGGCCGGCGCCCTCGAGAACCGCGCCCGCCGCCAGGCAGCCCAGCCCCGACGGGGTGTGCAGCAGGATGTGCAGCGGGTCGGCTCCGAGCGCGGCTCCCAGGCCCAGGCCGAGCACCGGAAGCCCGGCCAGCATCACGGCCGTGGCGCGGGCGCCTGCCAGCTGCGCCCGCAGGTCGGCACGCTGGTCCCGCTCGGTGCGCAAGGCCGCCTCCAGCCGGTCGAGGCCGGCCGCGAGCCCTGCTCCCTGGTCGACGGCCACCCGCCAGCACGCGGCCAGCCCGCCCAGCCCCTCGGCACCGGGACGGCCGGCGGCCACGGCGAGTGCGGCCGGCACGTCACCGCCGAAGCGGGCAGCCGCCAGTACCGCCGCGTGCGCCTCACCGAGCCCGCCCGAGTCCCGCGCCGCCCACAGCAGGGCCTCACCCGGTTGTCGCCCGGCGCGCACCTCCCCGGCGAGCGCCCCGCACAGCGCGATCACCGCGTCCCCCCGCCGTTCGCACTCCCGGCGCTCGGCCGCGGCCAGCCGCGCCCGGCGCAGCAGTGGCACCCCGACCGCCCCCGCAGCCACCGGGAGCACCGACGCACCCAGCACGGCCACCACCGCCCCGGCGGCCAGCGCCCACCACTCCGGCCGCAGTCGCCCGCGGATCCGCCGCCACTCGCGGACGGCGCGGGGCCAGCCCTCCGGGCCGCTGTCCACCGGTACCGCTCCGGCGGGCAGCAACCGCGCCCGCCCGGCCCGGCCCCGGCCCCGGCCCAGCAGCCACACCGCGGCACCCAGGCAGGCCGTGACCGCTCCCGCCGCCACTCCGGTCGTGCCGTACATTCCAGATCCTCCTCTCACCCGCCCGTGCTGCGCACAGGGGTTCTCGTGCACTACGTGGACTTCATGGGTTGCGTGGCCTTCGCGGTCTTCGTGGCCTTCGCCCTCGTGGACTCACCACTCCGCGGCTTCCGCTCCCTCGGGGCGCGACCCGCCCGGTGCCCCCGAACGGTTCGCAGGGGCGGGCGTCCGCCGCCGCACCGGCCTCACAGACCGACGTCGGCGTACGGGTTCCGGAGCAGCGCCCGCAGCCGCTCCCATCCCCGTTCCGGGATGAACGCCTCCGGTCCCCACCGCAGCGCCGGCACGGTCCGGACGAGCCCCGACGGGTCCCGCTCCAGCACGTGCACCTCCGCGATCCGCCGCCGTCCGGAGCGGTCACGCGCCAGGTGGAGCACCACGGACAGCGCGGCGGCGACCTGACTGTGCAGTGCGAGCCGGTCGAGCCCCGCCGCCGTGCCGAGGGCTTCCAGCCGGGCGGGCACGTCTGCCGCCGCGTTGGCGTGCACGGTGCCCGAGCCGTCGTGACCGGTGTTCAGGGCGGCCAGCAGATGGACCACTTCCGAGCCGCGGACCTCGCCCACGACCAGCCGGTCCGGCCGCATCCGCAGCGCCTGCCGCACCAGGTCCTCCAGAGTGACGAGGCCCGCCCCCTCCTGGTTGGCGGGCCGGGTCTCCAGACGGACGACGTGCGGATGGTCGGGCCGCAGTTCGGCCGAGTCCTCGGCCAGGACGAGCCGTTCGTCCGGCCCGGCCAACCCGAGCAGGGCGCTGAGCAGCGTCGTCTTTCCCGACCCCGTGCCGCCGCTGACCAGGAACGACAACCGCGCCTCCAGCAGCGCCCGCAGGATCCGGTCACCGCCGGGAGGGACCGTCCCGGCCGCCACCAGCTCGTCGAGCGTGAACGCACGGGGCCGCACCACCCGCAGGGACAGGCAGGCACAGCCGACCGCGACCGGCGGAAGAACGGCGTGCAGCCGCGTGCCGTCGGGCAGCCGGGCGTCAGTCCAGGGGCGGGCGTCGTCCAGGCGGCGGCCGGCCACGGCGGCGAGCCGTTGCGCCAGACGCCGTACGGCCGACGCGTCGGGGAAGCGGACGCCCGTGAGCTCCAGTCCCGCGCCGCGGTCCACCCAGACCCGGTCCGGTGCCGACACCAGCACGTCGGTCACGGACGGATCGGCGAGCAGCGGCTCCAGCGGGCCGCTTCCGATCAGCTCGGACCGCAACTGCTGTGCGGCCCAGAGCACTTCGGCATCCCCCAGCACCCGCCCCTGGTCCCTCAGTGCCTGTGCGACCCGCGCGGGGGTCGGTTCGGCACCGCTCTCGGCCAGCCGCCGCCGGACCCCGTCGAGCAGCCCGGGAGCCACCACGGTGTCACCGCCCTGCCCCTCGCCCGCCCCGCGTCCCGGCCTCTGCCCGCCATCGGACGGCCCGGAAGGCAGCGACGGCGCCACCGAGAACGGCGCCTTGGACAGCGGCAGAGGCCCGGACACCGGCGGACGCGGACGCGGGGACGAGGACGGGGACGAGGACGGGGACGGGGACGGGGATGGGGACGGGGATGGTGCCCGGGGCTGCGGTGGCCGCCCAGACCCGGACCACGCGGACCATGCGGACCAGAGCACTGCGGGCGCCTCTCCCCGCGTCTCGACGCCGAGTTCGCCGTCCTCCCTGGCCCCGCCGACCGGACCGGCCCCCGCCACGACGCCCCTTGTTCCGGCGTGCCTCGCCCCCACGCCCCTCACGTCGTCGTTCCGCGCCCCGCCGACCGGACCGGCCCCCACCACAGCGCTCCCTCCTCCGGCGCCCTCCTCCTCGACGTTCCGCACCCCGCCGGCCGGCCTCCCCACCGATGCCGCCCCGGCCCCCGGCCGCGCCCCCGCCCGCACCAGCACCCGAGCGCCACGCCCCACCACCACACCCGCCGGCCGTTCCCGGCTCGACACGGACGGCGGCCCGCTCGCAACCCCACCCTGGGCACGCGCTCCCCGCTCACCCACCTTCCGGCGGCCGCCCGCGCAGGCGTCCGGCCGCCCCATCCCGCTGTCCCCGGCCCCGGGCACCCCCTGATCCCCCGCCCTCATGCCGCCCTCGCCTCCACCAGCACGCGCTCCCAGAACTCCTTGCAGAAGCGGGCCAGCGGGCCTCGGGGCGACGCCCCGGGCGGCCGGCCCACGTCGAGACCACGCCGCAGGTCGGGGTCGACGGGCACGTCACCCGCGAGGGGCAGCCCGAGCAGCCGGGCCACTTCGCGGTCGTCGAGGCCGGGCGCGTACGGCCCCCGCACCGCCACGCGCAGGTCGCGCACCACCATGCCCACGGCGGAGGCGACCCGTCCGGCCGCGGCGACGGCGCGCAGCTCGCCGGGGACGACGAGAAGCCCGAGATCGATCTGGGCGAGGGCCTCGGCGACGCCGTCGTCGACACGGCGCGGCAGGTCGACGACCACCGTGCCCCCGCCGCGGCGGGCGGCGGCGAGCACCGCGCGGACGGCCTGCGGCGGTACGGCCACGCAGTCGCCGCGGTCCCAGCTGAGCACCCGCAGGGAGTGCATCTCCGGCAGCGACTCCTCCAGGGCGCCGCCACCGACCCGCCCGCGTGAGGCGGCGAACGCGGGCCAGCGCAGCCCCGCGGCCGACTCGCCGCCCAGGACGACGTCGAGCCCGCCGCCCAGCGGATCCGCGTCCACGAGCAGGGTGCGCAGCCCTTCCCGTGCGGACGTGACGGCGAGGGCGCACGCGAGGGTGGACGCCCCGGCCCCGCCCCGGCCGCCGATGACGCCCACGGTGAGTGCGGGCCGGCCGACGCCCTCGGCGACGTCGGCGATGCGGTCGACCAGCCACTGCTCCCCGTCGGGAAGCATCAGGACGTGGTCGGCGCCGATCTCGACGGCGCGTCGCCAGACGCCGGAGTCATCCTGGTCGCGGCCGACCAGCACCACCCCGCGGCGTCGTGCGGCACCGCGCACCCGTCGGGCGGCGTCGTCCCCGACGATGACCAGCGGAGCCGCTTCCCAGCTCCCCCTGCGTGCCGGCAGGCCGTGGTGGACCTCCGGTGTGGCGCCGGCAGCCGCGCACAGGCGCAGCAGGTCGTCCAGGAGGCCGGCGTCCTCGGTGACGATCAGCGGGCTGCCCTGCCGGTCTCCTCCGGCCTCGGGCGGCGGCGGGTCGTGTGCGACGGTTCCAGCCATGGTCTTCCCCCTTGCTCGACGGATCGCGCGGCGCTTCCGGCTGCGCGAAGTCCCAGTGTGTGAAGTGCCGGAAAGCGCCCTCTCATACGGAGATCCGACGGAAACCGGCCAAACGCGGCTCGACATACACATCCGGCCGTGAACTCGCCCGGGACGGCCGCGTCGGAATCACGATGCAGCGCTCCGGAAAATCGAGTGGATCTTGGTCGGAAACTGTGGACAAATCGGGGGCTGTGAATACAGCCGTCACCCATACCGGTGAGTTGGGCACACCTGCTGTGCGACTTCCGGAGAGCAGTCCGAGAACTACACAGCGTGATGGATCATAGGCATGACAAAGCGCCCCCGTGCCGCACGGCAGGCAGGAGCGCCGAGGTGCGGGGAGGGGGCGGAAAAGTATCCGGACATGCGACGACCCCCGCCGGGGGGGAGAGCGGGGGTCGTCCCCACGGCCGACTCGGGGGGGGGAGGAGTCGGGCCGGGTTAGCACGGTCGCGAACGATCCGTGACTTCCATGGTGTACCCGAGAGCCTTCTCAGGCAAACCCACGCGCCACACCTTACGCCGAATGGGCTGCGCCTATGCTCGGGGCGTGGAAAACCACTCCTTGCCCCGCACAGCGGCCTTCTTTGATCTGGACAAGACGGTCATTGCGAAGTCGAGCACGCTCACGTTCAGCAAGTCCTTCTACCAAGGCGGTCTGATCAACCGCAGGGCGGTCTTGCGTACCGCATATGCCCAGTTCGTCTTCCTGGCCGGCGGCGCCGATCACGACCAGATGGAACGCATGCGCAAGTACCTGTCCGCGCTGTGCCGCGGCTGGAACGTGCAGCAGGTCAAGGAGATCGTCGCGGAGACGCTGCACGATCTCATCGACCCCATCATCTACGACGAGGCCGCCACCCTCATCGAGGAGCACCACTCGGCGGGCCGGGACGTGGTCATCGTCTCCACCTCCGGTGCCGAGGTGGTCGAGCCGATCGGCGAACTGCTCGGCGCGGACCGGGTCGTGGCCACCCGCATGGTGGTGGGCGACGACGGCTGCTTCACCGGGGAGGTGGAGTACTACGCGTACGGCCCGACGAAGGCCGAGGCCGTGCGGGAGCTGGCCGAGTCCGAGGGGTACGACCTCGACCGCTGCTACGCCTACAGCGACTCGGTGACCGACGTGCCGATGCTGGAGGCCGTGGGGCATCCGCACGCGGTGAATCCGGACCGGGCGCTGCGCCGTGAGGCCCTCACGCGTGAGTGGCCGATCCTGGACTTCCACCGTCCGGTGCGCCTCAAGCAGCGCCTGCCCGCCCTGTCCGTGCCGCCGCGCCCCGCGCTCGTGGCCGCCGCCGCCATAGGCGCGGCCGCCGCCACCGCGGGACTGGTCTGGTACGCCAGCCGGCGACGGGCGACCGTGGCCTGAGCGCGCGTCACCGGCGGGAATTGCGCGTGCCGCCCGGCGCTTCGGAGCCCGCGAGCGACCCGGGCGCGAACTCGGAACGCACTGCGGAATTACGCGCCCGATTGACACGCATTTGAACCCAAAAGTAAAGAAGTGCGGCCAGGACTTCCGCTTCCTTCGGACCTGGAGTACAAAGGATTTACGGCCCGCGAGACCAGGGACATCCGAGAGGATCACCCACACCACGCATCAGGCCCCACGGACCGAGCATGGCCACCAGGCACCCACGCGACGTCGACCCGTCGATTACGGGCCAGCCGCACCAGGTGACGGGCAAAGTACCCGACCTGATGGGCACATAACGAGGACGCTTGGTAACCCGGTGGACATGCCAGCGGCGGTACGAGTATTCGTACCGCCGCATCTCTGTGCCACCACCCCCGGACACCCGCGCGTCCGGGCCGCCCGCGCGCGAGGGCCGGCGCGCGGCCGCTCCGGCGTCAGGCCGCTCCGCGCTGCAGGGCCTCGCACACCGCCGTCGACTCGCGCGCCCCCAGTTCGATCGCGCGCCCGCAATGGGCGATCCAGGCGGCCATGCCCTCGGGGGTGCCCGACACGTAGCCCTCCAGGGCCGTCAGATACGCCTCGCGGCCCAGCTCGGCATGGCCCACCTCTGCCGGGCACACCGACTTCGGGTCCAGCCCGCTGCCGACCAGGACGATCCGCTCGGCGGTGCGGGCGACCAGGCCGTTGTGCGAGACGAAGGGACGCAGCGCGAGGAGTTCGCCGTGCACCACGGCGGCCGTCACCAGCGCGGGGGCGGACCCGCCCGCGATGATCAGGTCCGACAGGCCCTCCAGCCGCCCGTGCGCCTCCGCCGCGCCGGGCACGGGCAGCCCGATCCCCGGCTCCTCGACCTGCTCCCCCTCCCTGCGGGGACGGCCGACGAACTCCGCCTTGTCGGCGGCGGCCACCAGGTGGAGCCGGGCCAGCACCCGCAGGGGCGACTGCCGCCAGATGGACAGCAACTGCCCCGCCTCGGCGGTCAGCCGCAGCGCCGCACCCACCGTGCGCGCCTCGTCGTCGCCGCTGAAGTCGGTGCGTCGCCTCACCTCCTCCAGGGCCCAGTCCGCGCCCCCGAGCGCGGCCGAGCCGCGGGCGCCGCGCAGCGCCGCCTCGGACGTGATCTCGTTGCTGCGCCGCCGCATGACCCGGTGCCCGTAGACCCGGTCGACGGCCTTGCGCACGGACTCCACCGAGTCGGCCACACCGGGCAGGGAGCCCAGGGCCGCCAAGGGATCTGCGCCGCCCGCGCTCTGGCGGGAGCCGGACGGAGGACCAGCGGACGCACCTGTCGTACTCATGGGTACGACCCTACGCACCCCGAGCGTCCGGCCCACCTTGGAGTGGTCTTCTTCACGCCGGTTTGCCACATGCAGCTATCACGCCACTACGCTTGGTGAACATGAAAATTGGTTTCGTTGGGAAGGGCGGCAGCGGGAAGACCACGCTGTCGTCCCTGTTCATCCGCCATCTCGTGGCCGAGGGAGCCTCGGTCCTGGCGGTCGACGCGGACATCAACCAGCATCTGGGGGCCGCCCTCGGCCTGACCGAGGAGGAGGCCGCCGCGCTGCCCGCGATGGGTGAGCACCTGCCGCTGATCAAGGAGTACCTGCGGGGCACCAACCCACGCATCGCGTCGGCGGCGACGATGATCAAGACGACGCCGCCCGGTGAGGGTTCCCGGCTGCTGCGGGTGTGCGAGGACAACCCCGTCTACGACGCCTGCGTCCGCCCCGTGGAACTCGACGGCGGTGCCGCCCGTTTGTTGGTCACCGGCCCCTTCACCGACGCCGACCTGGGGGTGGCCTGCTACCACTCCAAGACCGGGGCGGTGGAGCTGTGCCTGAACCACCTGGTGGACGGCCCCGGCGACTACGTCGTGGTGGACATGACGGCGGGTTCGGACTCCTTCGCCTCCGGCATGTTCACCCGCTTCGACCTCACGTTCCTCGTGGCCGAGCCGACCCGGAAGGGCATCTCCGTCTACCGCCAGTACAAGGAGTACGCCCGCGACTTCGGCATCGCCCTGAAGGTCGTCGGCAACAAGGTGCAGGGGCCGGACGACCTCGACTTCCTGCGGTCCGAGGCCGGGGACGACCTGCTGGTGACGGTGGGGCACTCCGACTGGGTGCGTGCGCTGGAGAAGGGCAGCCCGCCCCGGTTCGACCTCCTGGAGGAACCCAACCGCCGGGCCCTGTGCGTGCTGCGCGAGGCCGTCGACGCGACCTACGCACGGCGCGACCCGGAGCGCTACATGCGCCAGATGGTGCACTTCCATCTCAAGAACGCCCAGTCGTGGGGCAACGAGCGCACCGGGGCCGACCTGGCGGCGCAGGTCGACCCCTCCTTCGTGCTCGGTGAGAGCGTCACCGCCACCGCGTGAACGGCCCGCCCCGGGAGGCGTCCCGGGGCAGCCGCACCTGCCGGCACCGCATCGGCCGGCGCCGCGTATGCCGGCGCCGCGTCTGCCGGCACCATTCCGGCCGGAACGGTCCGGCCGGAACGGTCCGGCCGGTGATCAGCCGGTCAGTCCTTCGCCGCCGGGGCCCCGGGAACGCCCTTCGGGGCCGGGGCGGGGGCCGCAGCCAGGAAGGTCTTCCAGTCCTTCTTCGGGGCCTCGCCCACGCCCAGACCGCGCAGCTTGTCGAGGGTCTTCGGGTCCTGGGCGTCCAGCCAGTCGACGAGCTGGCGGAAGGAGACGCAGCGCACCTCGGACTTGGTGCAGACCGTCTCGACGACCTCCTCCACGGCCCGCATGTAGGTGCCGCCGTTCCAGGACTCGAAGTGGTTGCCGATGATCAGGGGCGCCCGGTTGCCGTTGTAGGCCCGGTCGAAGCCACGCAGCAGGGAGTCCCGCATCTCGTCACCCCACTGGTCGTGCTTGGCGGGGTCGCCCTGGGTGGTCGTGCCGGACTGGTTGACCATGTAGTTGTAGTCCATGGACAGCGTCTCGAAGGACCGCCCGGGGAAGGGCACCAGTTGGAGCGAGAGGTCCCACAGGCCGTCCTTCTTCTTCGGCCAGACCTGGTTGTTCACGCCGCTGGTGTCGTAGCGCATCCCCAGGTCGCGGGCGGCCTTCATGAAGTTCTTCTGGCCCTCCAGGCAGGGGGTCCGGGCGCCGATGAGCTCCTTGTCGTAGTCGAAGGGCAGCGGGGCTGCGTTCTTCACGCCGGTGTTGGTCTTCCAGGTCTTCACGAACCACTTGGCCTGGGAGATCTCGTCCTTCCAGTCCGCCACCGACCACTCGCCGACGCCACCGCCGCTGCCGCAGAAGTGGCCGTTGAAGTGGGTGCCGATCTCGTTGCCCTCGAGCCACGCGAGGCGAAGCTGCTTCACCGTGTCGGCGATGCCCTGCGCGTCGTTGAAGCCGATGTCGGAGCGGCCGGGGGAGTGCTGCGGCGGGCGGTAGAGGTCGCGCTTCTCCTCCGGCAGCATGTACACGCCGCTCAGGAAGTACGTCATGGTCGCGTTGTTCTCCTTGGCGACCTTGCGGAAGTGCGAGAAGAGCTTCTGGCTGTCCTCGCCCGCCCCGTCCCACGAGAAGACGACGAACTGCGGCGGCTTCTCGCCCGGTTTCAGCCGCTCGGGCTCGGTCAGGTGCGGCTGGGCGCCGGTGTAGGCGGTGGATCCGTCGCCGATCAGCCGGACCACGTTCTTCGGTGCCGGGGCCGGCTTGGCCTTCTCCCGTTCCTTTCCGGTGTTCTCGGTGTCGGTCCCGCAACCGGCGAGTGAGGCGGCGCAGACCGCGACGATCACGGCGCCCGCTGCGATCCTGTGGGTGGCGGCCATCTTCCGCCCACCTTCTTCCTTCTCTCGGACCAACCCTGGTGAGGGCGATGTCTGGTGCTGCCACGGCCACTCCGGCAGCGCCGCCAACGTCGCACGCGAGCGAGAAGGAATTAGTACGACAAGCCGATGAAATGGGCACTTCACCCCCGTGAGTGATTCCTTGGGCTGTATGCCGGGAAAGTCACTATCTGCCTTTTACTCCGAATTACGATCCGTTTACCGCTAGTTGGGAGTGTGTGCGCACCCGCCCGCCGTTGCGCCGCTGTGCCCACGGCCGTGATCAGCCCCGCCGCAGCGCGGAGCACCCCGTTCCGCGACCGCGCAGACCCGAGGAGACGGGAACATGTCAGCCTGCGTCCCCGCCCGCGCCGCCGACCTGAACCGGACCGAGCGCGCCCACCCGCCCCACAGCCCGCCGCCGACCGGACCGCGCCGCCTGCGCATCGCGGGCGCCGACGTGTCGGCCTCGGTCGCGGTCTTCCTCATCGCCCTCCCCCTGTCCCTCGGCATCGCCCTCGCCACCGGCGCGCCGCTCCAGGCCGGCCTGGTCGCCGCCGCCGTGGGCGGTCTCGTCGCCGGACTGCTCGGCGGTTCGCCCCTCCAGGTCAGCGGCCCGGCCGCCGGGCTCACCGTCGTCACCGCCGACCTCATCCAGCGCTACGGCTGGCGCACCACCTGCGCCATCACCGTCCTCGCCGGCCTCGCCCAGCTCGGCCTGGGCTGTCTGCGGGTGGCCCGCGGCGCGCTCGCCGTCAGCCCCGCGATCGTGCACGGCATGCTCGCCGGCATCGGCGTCACCATCGCCGTCGCCCAGGTGCACATCGTCCTCGGCGGCACCCCGCAGAGCTCCGTGCCCGACAACCTCCGCGCGCTGCCCGCCCAGTTGGCGGACTTCGACCCGGCCGCGGTCTCGGCGAGCCTGCTCACCCTGACGCTCCTGATGTTCTGGCCACGGCTCCCGGGCCGGATCGGCCGCTTCCTGCGCAGGATCCCGGCCGCGCTCGTCGCCGTCACCGGGGCCACCGCCGTCGCGTCCGCCGCGGGCCTCGCCCTGACCCAGGTCGACCTGCCGTCCTGGCGCAGCCACGCCCTGGCCGGTCTGCCCGAGGGGCCCGTACTCGGCCTCGTCGCCGCCGTCCTCACCACCACGCTCGTGTGCAGTGTGCAGTCCCTGCTCGGCGCGGTCGCCGTCGACAAACTGGCCTCGGCGCGCCCCGGCCCGCAGCACGTCAAGCGCTCCGACCTGGACCGCGAACTCCTCGGTCAGGGCGCCGCCAACATCGTCTCCGGGTCCCTCGGCGGCCTGCCCGTGGCGGGGGTCGCCGTGCGCAGTTCCGCGAATGTGCGCGCCGGTGCCGTGAGCCGGAACTCCACGATGCTGCACGGCGTTCTCGTAGTGATCGCCGCGCTGCTGATGGTCCCTCTCCTGGAGCTCATCCCGCTCGCCTCGCTCGCCGCCCTGGTGATGGCCGTCGGCATCCAGATGGTGTCCCTACACCACATCCGCACGGTGACCCGCCACCGCGAGGTCCTCGTCTACGCCGTCACCACCCTCGGCGTGGTGTCCCTGGGCGTCCTGGAGGGCGTCGTCCTGGGCATCGCCGTGGCCGTCGCCGTGGCACTGCACCGTCTCACCCGTACCCGCATCACGCACGAGGAGAAGGGAGGCACCCATCACGTCCACGTCCGCGGGCAGTTGACGTTCCTCGCCGTACCGCGTCTGAGCCGGGCCCTGCACCTCGTCCCGCCGGGGGCCGACACCGTCGTGGCGCTGGACGGGTCGTTCATGGACCACGCCGCGTACGAGGCGCTGCACGACTGGCAGAGCACCCACCGCGCGCGGGGCGGCACCGTGGAGATCACCGGCCGCCGTGCCGGCTTGCGGATCGCCGAGCCGGGGGAGCTCGCCGGGCACCCCACACCCGGCGGGCGGCAGACCGGCAGCACCCCGGACGGCGGCTGCCGCTGCCGGCCCTGGACGGCCTGGCGCAACCACCAGTGCGAGCGGCCGACGACCGAGCCCCTTCCCGACACCGCGCCGCAGCCGGCCGACGGGAACCGGCCGGAGCCGGAAGGAGGCCACGCGCGCGAGCTGGTGCGAGGCATCAGCGCGTTCCAGCGGGACACCGCTCCCCTGGTGCGCGAGGAGCTCGCCCGGCTGGCACGCGAGGGGCAGCGGCCCGCGCAGCTGTTCCTGACCTGCGCCGACTCCCGGCTGGTCACCTCGATGATCACCGCCAGCGGTCCGGGTGACCTCTTCGTGGTGCGCAACGTGGGCAACTTCGTGCCGCCGCCCGGCGAGGAGAGCGGCGACGATTCGGTGGCGGCCGCCATCGAGTACGCCGTGGAGAAGCTGGCGGTCCGGTCCATCACCGTGTGCGGGCACTCCGGCTGCGGGGCGATGCAGGCGCTGCTCGACTCCCGGCCGCAGGGCGCGTGCACCCCGCTGGGCCGGTGGCTGCGGCACGGCCGGCCCAGCCTGGAGCGTCTGGGCGGCACGCACGGACCGGGCGAGCGGCTGGCCGGGAGCACACCCGCCGACGCGGTCGAGCGGCTCTGCCTGAGCAACGTGGTCCAGCAACTGGACCACCTGGGCGCCCACCCGTCGGTCGCCCGTGCCGTGAAGGACGGACGGCTGGAGGTGCACGGGATGTACTTCGACGTGGCCGAGGCCCAGGCGTACCTGCTCACGGACGCCGACGGCACACGGGTCTTCGACCGGGTCCGGGCGGCCGATCTGCCAGGTGAGGGGTCCCTTCCGGTGTGAGGGGCGTTACACACCCTGAACCTCCGAGCCCCGGCGTCCGTGGGTACCGGTGACCCCCTGGCCGCGGAAGCATCCGATCACCGCAATAGGTCTAAACCATTTTGCCGTCGACCCTTGTCATGACACCCCCGGTTCTGATGAGCTGTGGCCTGGGACACAACGGACACCCCCGGGAAAGGCAGATGCCGTGAGCAACGAAAGCCTGGCCAACCTTTTGAAGGAGGAGCGTCGCTTCGCGCCGCCCGCTGACCTGGCCGCCAACGCCAACGTCACGGCCGAGGCGTACGAAAGTGCCAAGGCTGACAGGCTCGGCTTCTGGGCCGAGCAGGCCCGCCGGCTGACCTGGGCCAAGGAGCCCACCGAGACGCTCGACTGGTCGAACCCGCCGTTCGCCAAGTGGTTCCAGGACGGCGAACTCAACGTCGCCTACAACTGCGTCGACCGCCACGTCGAGGCCGGCAACGGTGACCGGGTCGCCATCCACTTCGAGGGAGAGCCGGGCGACAGCCGCACCCTCACCTACGCCCAGCTCAAGGACGAGGTGTCCCGGGCGGCCAACGCCCTGCGGGAGCTGGGTGTCGAGAAGGGCGACCGGGTCGCCGTCTACCTGCCGATGATCCCCGAGGCCGTCGTGGCGATGCTGGCCTGCGCCCGCATCGGCGCCGCCCACTCCGTGGTCTTCGGTGGCTTCTCGGCCGACGCCCTCGCCACCCGCATCCAGGACGCGAACGCCAGGGTCGTCATCACCGCCGACGGCGGCTACCGCCGCGGCAAGCCCTCCGCGCTGAAGCCGGCCGTGGACGAGGCGGCCGGCCGGGCCGACATCGTCGAGCACGTCCTCGTCGTCCGCCGCACCGGCCAGGACGTCGCCTGGACCGAGGGCCGCGACGTCTGGTGGCACGACCTGGTCGGCAGGCAGAGCAGCGAGCACACGCCGGAGGCGTTCGGCGCCGAGCACCCGCTGTTCATCCTCTACACGTCCGGCACCACCGGGAAGCCGAAGGGCATCCTGCACACCTCCGGCGGCTTCCTCACCCAGACGGCGTACACCCACTGGTCCGTCTTCGACCTCAAGCCCGAGAAGGACGTGTTCTGGTGCACGGCCGACATCGGCTGGGTGACCGGTCACTCGTACATCGTCTACGGCCCGCTGGCCAACGGCGCGACCCAGGTCATGTACGAGGGCACGCCCGACACCCCGCATCAGGGGCGCTTCTGGGAGATCGTCCAGAAGTACGGCGTGACCATCCTCTACACCGCGCCCACCGCGATCCGGACGTTCATGAAGTGGGGCGACGACATCCCCGCCAAGTTCGACCTGTCGTCGCTGCGGATCCTCGGGTCCGTGGGTGAGCCGATCAACCCCGAGGCGTGGATCTGGTACCGCAAGAACATCGGCGGGGACCGCACCCCGGTGGTGGACACCTGGTGGCAGACGGAGACCGGCGGCATCATGATCTCGCCACTGCCCGGGGTGACCGACGCCAAGCCCGGCTCCGCCCAGACCGCGCTGCCCGGCATCGCGGCGACCGTCGTCGACGACGAGGGCAACGAGGTGCCCAGCGGCGGCGGTGGCTACCTCGTCGTCACCGAGCCGTGGCCGTCGATGCTGCGCACCATCTGGGGCGACGACCAGCGGTACATCGACACCTACTGGTCCCGCTTCGAGGGCAAGTACTTCGCGGGCGACGGTGCCAAGCGGGACGACGACGGCGACATCTGGCTGCTCGGCCGGGTCGACGACGTGATGCTGGTGTCGGGGCACAACATCTCCACCACGGAGGTCGAGTCGGCGCTCGTCTCCCACCCGTCGGTCGCCGAGGCGGCCGTGGTCGGTGCGGCCGACGAGACGACCGGGCAGGCGATCGTCGCCTTCGTCATCCTGCGCGGCACAGCGGCGGAGACCGAGGACCTGGTCGCCGAGCTGCGCAACCACGTCGGTGCCACCCTCGGCCCGATCGCCAAGCCCAAGCGGATCCTGCCGGTGGCCGAGCTGCCGAAGACCCGCTCGGGCAAGATCATGCGCCGTCTGCTGCGGGACGTCGCGGAGAACCGCCAGCTCGGTGACGTCACCACGCTGACCGACTCCACGGTCATGGACCTCATCCAGGCGAAGCTGCCGCAGTCGCCCAGCGAGGACTGAGCAGACCCGGCAGCATGACCGGCAGCACTGTCGACGGAGGGCACCCGGCTTCACCACCGGGTGCCCTCCGCCGTTCCGGGGTGCCCGCGGGCGGACCTTGGTGCGCTGCGGCACATCCTGGCCCTCCGGCGGACCGCCGGACATGGCGGCCACGCTCCGGGACACCCGGACGGCGCAGTGCTTCGCCGTCCGCGGGCGGCGGCCCATGACCGCCGCCCGCCACCGAGGCCGGCCGCAGGCCCCCGCCCCGGGCCCCTTGTGTGCGCTCGCCGAGCCGGTCGCTAAACTGGCCGAAAAGACGAGCTGCAGGCTCTTTCATGGAGCGCCGGGAAGTCTGGTCGGCACACGATTCGTGCTGCCCACCGATCAGAGGAACCACCCGTGACCCCGCCCCGCACCCCCAGCCCCCGCAAGGCTTTCGGCCGCCTCTCGCTGCCCGAGCGCACCTACATCACGGACGCGCTGCGCACCGAGACCGTCGGCGGTGTGCTGCTGCTCCTCGCCGCCGTCGCCGCCCTGGTCTGGGCGAACATCCCCGCACTGGGCGACAGCTACACGAGCGTGAGCGACTTCCACTTCGGCCCCGAGGCACTCGGCCTCAACCTCTCCGTGGCGCACTGGGCCGCCGACGGCATGCTCGCGATCTTCTTCTTCGTCGCCGGTGTCGAACTCAAGCGCGAACTCGTCGCAGGCGACCTCCGCGACCCCAAGGCCGCCGCGCTCCCGGTCGTCGCCGCGCTGTGCGGCATGGCCGTACCCGCCATCGTCTACACGATCACCAGCTCGGCCGGCGGCGGCTCGCTGGCCGGGTGGGCCGTGCCCACCGCCACCGACATCGCCTTCGCGCTCGCCGTGCTCGCCGTGATCGGCACTTCGCTGCCGAGCGCCCTGCGCGCCTTCCTGCTCACGCTGGCCGTCGTCGACGACCTCTTCGCGATCCTCATCATCGCGGTCTTCTTCACCGAGAGCCTGAACTTCGCCGCGCTCGGCGGCGCCGCCCTGGGCCTGGGCCTCTTCTGGTTCCTGCTCCGCAAGGGCGTGCGCGGGTGGTACGTCTATGTGCCCCTCGCGCTGGTCATCTGGGGACTGATGTACAACAGCGGCATCCACGCCACCATCGCGGGTGTCGCCATGGGCCTGATGCTGCGCTGCCACCGCCGCGAGGGCGAGGAGACCTCCCCGGGCGAACGGGTCGAGCACCTGGTCCGGCCGCTGTCGGCGGGCCTGGCGGTGCCGCTGTTCGCCCTGTTCAGCGCCGGTGTGGCGGTGTCCGGCGGCGCGCTCGCCGAGGTGTTCACCAGTCCGGAGACCCTGGGTGTCGTCCTCGGTCTCGTCGTCGGCAAGACGATCGGCATCTTCGGCGGGACGTGGCTGACCGCCCGTTTCACCCGGGCCTCGCTCAGCGACGAGCTCGCCTGGGCGGACGTCTTGGCCGTGTCGGCCCTCGCCGGCATCGGCTTCACCGTCTCGCTGCTCATCGGTGAACTCGCCTTCGACGGCGACGCGTCGATGACCGACAGCACCAAGGCCGCCGTCCTGACCGGTTCGCTGATCGCCACCGCCCTGGCCACCGTGCTGCTGAAGCTGCGCAACGCCAAGTACCGCAGGATGGCCGAGGTGGAGGAGCGCGACGAGGACTTCAGCGGCGTACCGGACGTCTACGAGGAGGACGATCCGGCGTACCACCTGCGCATGGCGGAGATCCACGAGCGGAAGGCCGAGGAGCACCGGCGACTGGCCGAAGAGAAGGCCGCCGCCCGCCACGGGCTTGCCGAAGTGCCGGGCGGGGCAGGCGAGGAGCACGACCGTCCGGCATGATCTGACGAGACGGTACAAAAGTCGGGAGCACACCGTCCGGCAGCAAGCGGTCGGCCCTCGGGCCCGGGCGCTCGCAGTCGGACACGAACGGTCGGAGTGCGACAGCCGGACCGGTCGGACCGGATCGGCCACCGCACAGGCCGGGACGGACCCACCGGCCTGGGCGGACGCCGCACCGGGCCCGTCGGACGGTACGGCCAACGGTCCATCGGGCCGCAACGGCCGACGGCCGGAGGGGCCGGCACGACCGCCGGTGCCGGCCGGTGCACGCACGACCGGCCCGGCACCACCCGACTCGGACCGTCGGACGGCAGACTGCACCGTGGCCACGGCACGCAGTACGTACGCAGAAGAGGGAGACCGCGATGAGCGCACCCGACGGCAGCCCGGTCGGAGCCGAACGCAGCGTCGGACAGCTGTTCGCCTCGGCGACGGCGGACATGTCGGCCCTGGTGCACGACGAGATCGCGCTGGCGAAGGCCCAGCTCAAGCAGGATGTCAAGCGGGGAGCGGCGAGCGGCGGGGCCCTGTCCCTGGCCGGGCTGATCCTGGTGTTCTCCCTGCCGATGCTGAACTTCGCGCTGGCGTACGGCATCCGCACCTGGAGCAACTGGAACCTCGCGCTCTGCTTCCTGCTGTCCTTCGCGGCGAACGTGCTCGTCGCGCTGGTCCTCGCACTGATCGGCATCGTCTTCGCGAAGAAGGCCAAGAAGGGCCGCGGCCCGCAGAAGGTCGCCGCCTCGGTGAAGGAGACGGCGGGCGTGCTGCAGAAGGCCAAGCCGCACCCGCGGCCCGCCCTGCCGCAGGACCGGGGCCCCGAAGCCATCGAGGCTGTGGCACGCTCGTCCTCATGACGGGCTCCTCCACGCCTCCGGCGCAGTCCCCCTCGGCGCAACCCGCCTCGGTCGTCCGCATCGACGTCCCCGGCGGCGCCGAGGTGACCCACCGGGACGTCGCCGCCAACGGCGCCCGCTTCCACATCGCGGAAGTCGGTGACGGCCCGCTGGTGTTGCTGCTGCACGGCTTCCCCCAGTTCTGGTGGACCTGGCGGCACCAGATGACGGCGCTCGCCGACGCGGGCTTCCGTGCCGTCGCCATGGACCTGCGGGGCGTCGGCGGCAGCGACCGCACCCCGCGCGGCTACGACCCGGCCAACCTCGCGCTGGACATCACCGGGGTGGTCCGCTCCCTCGGCGAGCCGGACGCCGCCCTGGTCGGTCACGACCTGGGCGGATACCTGGCGTGGACGGCCGCCGCGATGCGGCCCAAGCTGGTCCGGCGGCTGGCGGTCGCGTCCATGCCCCACCCCCGGAGGTGGCGCTCCGCCCTGCTGGGCGACGTCCGCCAGTCGGCCGCGCTGTCCCACATCTGGGGGTTCCAGCGACCCTGGGTGCCCGAGCGGCAGCTCACGGCCGACGACGGGGAACTCGTCGCCCGGCTCATCCGGGAGTGGTCCGGGCCGCGCCCGGCCGACGAAGAGGCGCTGGACGTCTACCGCCGCGCCATGTGCATCCCCTCCACGGCACACTGCTCGGTCGAGCCGTACCGCTGGATGGTGCGCTCCCTGGCCCGCCCGGACGGCATCCAGTTCAACCGCCGGATGAAGCGGCCGGTGCGGGTGCCCACCCTGCATCTGCACGGCTCCCTCGACCCGGTGGTGCGCACCCGGAGCGCCGCCGGCTCCGGGCAGTACGTCGAAGCCCCCTACCGCTGGCGGCTGTTCGACGGACTCGGGCACTTCCCGCACGAGGAAGACCCGGTCGCCTTCTCCACCGAACTGATCAATTGGCTGAAGGATCCGGAACCCGATCGGTAACCGGAACGACACGGCTCGCACGTTCGCGTGAACACTCGCTCCACGAACGGCCACTTGCCCGGCGCATAGGCCAATTGGAGGCGCGTGGGGCGGTTATCGACCATGTGTCAGGGGCAGACGTCGGGGTATGGGCTGGACGCACGACTACAGTGACGCAGGCCGCAATCGCCGTTCGGCGAGCGGTGTGGGCTCTCACCAGCGAGGCGGTGCACCGCAGATGGCAGCAGAGAGGGATCCCCGGGTGGGCATTCCGCGCATCCTGCGCCGCCGGGCGCGCTGGGTCTCCGTCCGCCTGCGTCATCCACGGGGCTGACCGCCCGGACGCCCGCACCGGCGTTCCGATCCCCTCTGGGCCTCTGCTCCCCCCGGAGCGCACAGGTACCGCTCCGCGCAACCGGAACGCGCGGCCGTCCCTCCGGGCCGGCTACAGCGCGCAGTTGTCGCTGTCGACCTGCTGGTTCGCGGTGCGCCCCTTGGCGATGTCCTCCTGGATCTCGTCCGCGGTGAGCGCGTACCCCGTCTCCGCGTCGTCCAGCGACTTCGCGAAGACCACGCCGTAGACCTCGCCCTCGGGCGTCAGCAGGGGGCCGCCGGAGTTGCCCTGACGCACCGTCGCGTAGAGGGAGTACACGTCGCGGCGGACCGTGCCCCGGTGGTAGATGTCCGGGCCGTTGGCCGTGATCCGGCCGCGGACCCGGGCCGAACGGACGTCGTACGCACCGTTCTCGGGGAAGCCGGCGACGATCGCGCTGTCCCCGCTGCTCGCGTCCTCGTCCGCGAACCGCAGTACGGGCGCCTTCAGGTCGGGCACGTCGAGGACGGCGATGTCGCGCTCCCAGTCGTAGAGGACGACGGTCGCGTCGTACTTCCTGCCCTCGCCGCCTATCTGCACGGTGGGTTCGTCGACGCCCCCCACGACGTGTGCGTTGGTCATGACCCGGCGTTTGTCGAAGACGAAGCCGGTGCCCTCCAGGACCTTGCCGCAGCGCACCGCGGTGCCCATGACCTTGACGATGGAGCGCTGCGCGCGGGCGGCCACCGGGCTGCCCGCCAGTGCCGGGTCGGGAGGCCGGACGTTCTTGATCGGCTCGTTGGCGAACGGGCTGAAGACCTGCGGGAAGCCGTTCTGCGCGAGGACGGACGAGAAGTCGGCGAACCAGGTGTCGGCCTGGTCGGGCAGCGCCCGCGAGACGCCGAGCAGCACCTTGGAGCCGCGGACCTCCTTGCCGAGCGTCGGCAGCGTCGTCCCGGCGAGGGCCGAGCCGATCAGCCAGGCCACCAGCAGCATCGCGACCACGTTGACCAGGGCGCCGCCGGTGGCGTCGAGCGCACGGGCCGGGGACCAGGTGATGTAACGGCGCAGCTTGTTGCCGAGGTGCGTGGTCAGGGCCTGCCCGATGGACGCGCAGACTATGACGACGACGATCGCGACGACAGCGGCGGTGGTGCTGACCTCGGCCTTGTCCGTCATCGCGTCCCAGATGACGGGCAGCACGTAGACGGCGACGAGACCGCCGCCCAGGAACCCGATCACCGACAGGATGCCGACGACGAACCCCTGGCGGTAGCCGACGACCGCGAACCACACGGCGGCGACCAGCAACAGGATGTCCAGCACGTTCACCGATTCAAGCCTCGCCTCGTCATTCCGGTCGGTCCCGCACGGCCGGAATCCGGGAGCGAGGGCAGGGTGGGCACACCGCCGCCGTCGCAGGCCCCCGAAGAGCACGGCACGGCGACCAGCCTGTCATGACCGCGAGTCCAGCGGGACCTGCTTGTCCCGGTTCCACGGACGCTCCCACCCCGCGAAATGCAGCAGCCGGTCGATGATCCCGGCCGTGAACCCCCACACGACGGCGGATTCGACGAGGAACGCGGGGCCGCGGTGGCCGCTGGGGTGGACCGTGGTGGCACGGTTGGCCGGATCGGTGAGATCCGCCACGGGAACCTTGAAGACGCGCGCCGTCTCGTTCGGATCGACCACCCCGACCGGGCTCGGAGCGCGCCACCAGCCCAGCACCGGGGTCACGACGAAGCCGCTGACCGGGATGTACAGCTTCGGCAGCGCGCCGAACACCTGCACACCGGCCGGATCGAGTCCGGTCTCCTCCTCGGCCTCGCGGAGCGCGGCCCGCAGCGGCCCGTCGGCCTGCGGATCGCCGTCCTCGGGGTCGAGGGCGCCGCCGGGGAAGGCAGGCTGGCCCGCGTGCGAACGAAGGGAACCGGCCCGCTCCATCAGCAGCAGCTCCGGGCCACGGTGCCCCTCGCCGAACAGCACGAGGACGGCGGACTGGCGTCCCGCGCCGTCCTCCGGGGGCAGGAAGCGGCTCAGCTGTCTGGGCGCGACCGTCTCCGCCGCCCGTGCCACCGGGTCCAGCCAGGGAGGCAGCCCGTCCTTCCGGAACGCAACCCGGTCGTCCCGGGCCCCGCTCACATGCATCTGCGCCACCCCCGGCGTCCGAGCCCGCCCCGGGCCGCGCCCTCCAGCCGGGCCGGGTGTGCCGACGGGTCCGCGTGTGCCGGCCGGGGCGCGTCTGCCTGCCAGTCCGCGTGTGCCGACCGGGCTGCGTGTGCAGGCCGGAGCACAGCGCCCGGGCGCCGCGCGGTCTCCCGGTGGAGCACGGTGCGCTCGGCGCCGCAGCCGGGCACGGTGCCCCGCCGCCGTCGGTCCCGCCGCTCAGCGACCCCGGGTCTCTGCCCGGAGGGATGTTCGTACACGCCCACCCCCACGCTCACGTCCACCTCCACACCGATGTCCGCATCCAGGTCAGCGGCCGAGGCCGCGTTCCCTGGGGTCAACGCCCGACGGCCCCGAGTTCGTTCCTCGGACCGCCGCCGCGCGTGGCACGTCATCCGGCGCCCAGGGGCGGAGCGGGCCGTCCACCCGCGTCCAGGTAGGCCTGCGGTGGGTTCAGACGCTGGCCCGGCAGGCCGGCCTTCTCGTACTTCAGCAGCTTCTTCGCCTTCTCCGGCTCCGTCTCGCCCTCGCCGTACGCCGGGCACAGCGGTGCGATCGGGCAGGCCCCGCAGGCGGGCTTGCGGGCATGGCAGATCCGGCGGCCGTGCCAGATCACGTGGTGCGACAGGTCGGTCCAGTCGCTCTTGGGGAAGAGCGCGCCGACGGCCGCCTCGATCTTGTCCGGGTCCGTCTCCTCGGTCCAGCGCCAGCGGCGCACCAGGCGCTGGAAGTGCGTGTCGACGGTGATGCCGGGACGGCCGAAGGCGTTGCCGAGCACGACGAAGGCGGTCTTGCGGCCCACGCCGGGCAGCTTGACGAGATCCTCCAGCCGGCCCGGCACCTCACCGCCGAAGTCCTCCACCAGCGCCTTCGACAGCCCTATGACCGACTTGGTCTTGGCCCGGAAGAAGCCGGTGGGGCGCAGGATCTCCTCCACCTCCTCCGGGTTGGCCGCGGCCAGGTCCTCGGGGGTGGGGTACTTGGCGAACAGCGCCGGGGTCGTCTGGTTGACGCGCAGGTCGGTGGTCTGGGCCGACAGCACCGTGGCGACGACGAGTTGGAAGGGGTTCTCGAAGTCCAGCTCCGGGTGGGCGTACGGGTAGACCTCGGCGAGCTCGCGGTTGATCCGCCGGGCACGGCGCACCAGCGCGGTGCGGGACTCGCCCTTGGCCGGGGTGACGACCGTCCTGGTCTGCGCGCCCTTGACGGCAGCCGCCGCCTTCTTGGGCGCGACGACCACCTTCCTCGCCGACGGTGCCTTCTTCACGGGCGGTGCCTTCTCGGCGGTGGAGGCACTCTTGGCAGCGGCGGTCTTCTTAGCGGTGGGGGCCTTGGGGGCCTTCTTGGCAGCGGCGGCCTTCTCGGCGGTGGGGGCCTTCTTGGCGGCGGGAGTCTTCTTGGCGGCGGGAGTGTTCTTCGCAGCCGACGGCTTCTTCGCGGCCGGTGACTTCTCCGCTCCGGTCCCGTCGGACTTCGGGCGGCTGGCGGCGCCCTTCTTCACCGGCGCATTCGTGGCCGCTTCGGCCGATTCCGCGGATTCCCTACCGCCATCGGGACCCTGTTCGCCCACAGCGGAATCACGACGTACCTCCACCCGCGCAGCCCCCTCGGCCTGTGCTCTCACCGGCTATTTGGACACCCGGCCAGCCTACGGCCCGGCACCGACATCCGCCCCGGACCCTGAAGATCGGCGCCCAATTGGACCCCTGCCGCGTACCCCGGCAGGACGGTGCGGCATCCTTGTGACAGATCACACTGTTTGGACTGTCCGGCAAAATGGGCACCACGGTCCCCTGGTAAGTGGGGGAACAAGATCCCCTGAGCAGGTCGACAAGGAGAGAACTCGTGGACGACGTTCTGCGGCGGAACCCGCTCTTCGCGGCGCTCGATGACGAGCAGGCCGCGGAGCTTCGCGCCTCCATGAGTGAGGTGACCCTGGCGAGGGGCGACTCACTCTTCCACGAGGGCGACCCGGGTGACCGGCTCTACGTGGTCACCGAGGGCAAGGTCAAGCTCCACCGCACGTCGCCCGACGGCCGCGAGAACATGCTCGCCGTCGTCGGCCCCGGGGAACTGATCGGCGAGCTGTCGCTCTTCGACCCCGGGCCGCGCACCGCCACGGCGACGGCGCTGACCGAGGTCAAGCTGCTCGGTCTCGGCCACAACGACCTGACTCCGTGGCTGAGCGCCCGCCCCGAGGTCGCCACGGCCCTGCTGCGGGCCGTCGCCCGCCGGCTGCGCAAGACCAACGACGCGATGTCGGACCTGGTCTTCTCCGACGTGCCGGGCCGTGTCGCGCGGGCCCTGCTGGACCTCTCGCGCCGCTTCGGCGTGCAGTCCGAGGAGGGCATCCACGTCGTCCACGACCTGACGCAGGAGGAGCTGGCCCAGCTGGTCGGCGCCTCGCGCGAGACGGTCAACAAGGCCCTGGCGGACTTCGCCCAGCGTGGCTGGCTGCGCCTCGAAGCCCGCGCGGTGATCCTCCTGGACGTCGAGCGCCTCGCCAAGCGCTCGCGCTGACGCCCGGCGCCCCCGCGCGCTGACGCCCGGCGCCCGGGCCGGCCGGGCCGGGACACACCGGGCCGGGCCCGGTCGCACCGCCCCGCTAGATCAGACCGTGCTCCTGGAGGTACTCCAGTTGCGCCCGTACGGACAGTTCCGCGGCGGGCCACAGGGAGCGGTCGACGTCGGCGTACACGTGGGCGACGACCTCGGAGGGCGTGCGGTGGCCGTTCTCGACGGCCGTCTCCACCTGCGCCAGCCGGTTGGCGCGGTGGGCCAGGTAGAACTCCACGGCTCCCTGCGCGTCCTCCAGCACCGGCCCGTGCCCGGGCAGGACCGTGTGGACGCCGTCGTCGACGGTCAGCGAGCGCAGACGGCGCAGCGAGTCCAGGTAGTCGCCGAGACGGCCGTCCGGGTGGGCCACGACAGTCGTGCCGCGGCCGAGGACGGTGTCGCCGGTCAGCACGGCCCGGTCGGCCGGCAGGTGGAAGCACAGGGAGTCCGAGGTGTGCCCGGGCGTGGGCACCACGCGCAGTTCCAGGCCGCCCACCGTGACGACGTCCCCTGCGGCCAGGCCCTCGTCGCCGAGGCGCAGCGCCGGATCCAGCGCGCGGACGTGCGTGCCGGTCAGCTCGGCGAAGCGGGCGGCGCCCTCCGCGTGGTCGGGGTGGCCATGGGTCAGCAGGGTGAGCGCCACGCGCTTGCCGGCCTGCTCGGCCGTCTCCACGACGTGCCGCAGGTGCCCCTCGTCCAGGGGGCCCGGGTCGACCACGACCGCCAGGTCGGAGTCGGGTTCCGCCAGGATCCAGGTGTTGGTGCCGTCAAGCGTCATGGCCGAGGCGTTGGGTGCCAGGACGTTGACCGCGCGGGCGGTGGCGGGCCCGGAGAGGACCCCGCCGCGCGGCTGGCCGGGCAGTGCTGCGGCGTCCGTCATGCGGGGCCCCCACCGTTCGGGATGTGCTTGGTGAACTCGTCGTGTCCCGGCCAGGCGAGCACGATCCGCCCCTCCTCCAGGCGCGCGGTGGCCAGCACCGGCGTGAGATCCCGCTCGGGCGCCACGGTGAGCGCCTCCGCCACCGTGTCGTACGCCGTGAGCTGGCGCAGGGTCGCGATCGTCGGCGGCATCATCAGCAGCTCACCCCGGTCGTAGCCGGCGGCCGCCTCGCGCGGGGTGATCCACACCGTGCGGTCGGCCTCCGTCGAGGCGTTCCGGGTGCGCTGGCCCTCGGGGAGCGCGGCGACGAAGAACCAGGTGTCGTAGCGGCGCGACTCGAACTCGGGGGTGACCCAGCGCGTCCAGGCGCCCAGCAGGTCCGAGCGGAGCACCAGCCCGCGGCGGTCCAGGAACTCGGCGAAGGACGTCTCCCGCGCGACCAGCGCCGCCCGGTCCGCCTCCCAGTCCTCGCCGGTCGTGTCGCCGACGACCGAGTCCGGGGTGGGCCCGGCGAGCAGCACACCGGCTTCCTCGTAGGTCTCCCGCACGGCCGCGCACACGATCGCCTGGGCCCCGGTCTCGTCGACGCCGAGCCGATCGGCCCACCACGCGCGCGAGGGCCCCGCCCAGCGCACGTGCCGGTCGTCGTCCCGCGGGTCGACGCCGCCGCCGGGGTAGGCGTAGGCGCCGCCGGCGAACGCCATGGAGGCGCGTCGGCGCAGCATGTGGACGACCGGGCCCGAGCCGGTGTCCTTCAGGAGCATGACGGTGGCCGCGCGCTTGGGCACGACCGGCGTGAGACTGCCGTCCGTGAGCGCACGGATCCGGTCCGGCCACTCAGGGGGGTACCACTGCCCATCGGCCTGCACATTCGCCATGGCCGGAGGCTATCCCGTGGCGGGCGGATGTTCGAGTGCCTCTTGGGCGGCGGGCGGCAGCCCGAGGGGACGACGGGCAGCAGCCGGACAGGACGGCAGGCGGTAACCGGCCCCGGAGAGGAGGGGCGGGCGGCAGCGGGGAGGACGACGGGCGGCAACCGGCCCCGGAGAGGAGGGGCAGGCGGCAGCGGGAGAGCACGGGCGCGGCCTGCGCGCCCGCTGTCCTCCGCGCCACCGCGCACGTCGGGGACCACGGCGACGCCCCAGGCCCAGCCCCGGCCCCGGCCCCGGCCCCGGGCCCAGCCTCAGGCCCACGGCCTCTCGAGGCTCTGTGGGCCTTCGGCGGGCCGTGGGGAAGGCGGGGAGGGCCTACGCCTCGGTCAGCTCCACCTGGATCTCGACCTCGACCGGCGCGTCCAGCGGCAGGACCGCGACGCCCACCGCGCTGCGCGCGTGGACGCCCTTGTCGCCGAGGACCTCGGCCAGCAGCTCACTGGCACCGTTGATGACGCCGGGCTGGCCCGTGAAGTCCGGGGCGGACGCCACGAAGCCGACCACCTTGACCACGCGTGCGACGCGGTCCAGGTCACCGGCGACGGACTTGACGGCAGCGAGGGCGTTCAGCGCACACGTGCGCGCCAGGTCCTTCGCCTCCTCCGCCGTCACCTCCCCGCCGACCTTGCCGGTGATCGGCAGCTTGCCGTCCACGATGGGCAGCTGGCCGGACGTATAGACGTACCGGCCCGACACCACAGCCGGCTTGTACGCGGCGAGCGGAGGGGTGACCTCCGGCAGGCTCAGACCGAGCTCGGACAGCTTCGCCTCGACCGCGCTCATGCCTGCTTCTCCCGCTTCAGGTAGGCCACCAGCTGCTCGGGGTTGTTCGGCCCGGGCACGACCTGGACGAGCTCCCAGCCGTCCTCGCCCCAGGTGTCCAGGATCTGCTTCGTGGCGTGGACGAGCAGAGGCACAGTCGCGTATTCCCACTTGGTCATGGCGCCGACTCTAACCCCTGCCGCGACCGCCCTCGCCGCCACGGGACGGCAGCGGCCGGCCACCGGGCGGCAGCGACCCGTGACAGCCCCTGACGACCCGCGCGCGGACGCGGGGAACGGCGGCCGGAGAAGTCGCTCAGGACGACGGCCGGAAGGACTGGCTGGGAGGGCACGCGCGACGGCGTCGGGGGGCGCTCGCGACGACGCGCGTGACAGCGGCGGAAGGGCACCCGCGACGACGCGCGCGAGGGGTGGCAGGGAGGACGCGCGTGAGGGCGGCAGGACGGCGGCTCGGGGGACGCGGGGTGGTGCAACTGTCACCCGGAGCCGCCGGGGCGCGCGGAGAACAATTAGGCTCGAAGGCGTGAGCAGGCTCCAGGTCGTCAGTGGCAAGGGCGGTACCGGCAAGACCACGGTGGCCGCGGCCCTCGCGCTGGCCCTGGCCACGGAGGGGAAGCGGACGCTTCTCGTCGAGGTCGAGGGCCGCCAGGGCATCGCACAACTCTTCGAGACGGAGGCGTTGCCGTACGAGGAGCGGAAGATCGCCGTCGCGCCCGGGGGCGGGGAGGTGTACGCCCTCGCCATCGATGCCGAACGCGCCCTTCTGGACTACCTCCAGATGTTCTACAAGATGGGCAGCGCAGGGCGCGCCCTGAAGAAGCTCGGTGCGATCGACTTCGCCACCACCATCGCGCCGGGCGTGCGGGACGTCCTGCTGACCGGCAAGGCGTGCGAGGCGGTGCGGCGCAAGGACCGCGGCGGGCGGTTCGTCTACGACTACGTCGTGATGGACGCCCCGCCGACCGGGCGCATCACCCGCTTCCTCAACGTCAACGACGAGGTCGCCGGGCTCGCCAAGATCGGGCCGATACACAATCAGGCGCAGGCCGTGATGCGCGTGCTGAAGTCCCCGGAGACGGCCGTGCACCTGGTGACACTGCTGGAGGAGATGCCGGTCCAGGAGACGGCGGACGGCATCGCCGAGCTGCGCGCGGCCCGGCTGCCCGTGGGGCGGATCATCGTGAACATGGTCCGGCCGGCGGTGCTGGAGGAGGCGGACCTGGAACTCGTGGAGAGGGTCCCGCGTTCTTCCCTTGCGCGGTCACTGTCGTCCGCCGGCCTCGGCGGGGCGCGGCGCGGTGGGCATGCCGAGCGGCTGGTGGACCCCCTGCTCGCCCAGGCGGAGGAGTACGCCGAGCGGTTCGCGCTGGAGACGGAACAGCGCGCCGTCCTGGCGGACCTCGGCCTGCCCCTGCACGAACTCCCGCTGTTCGCGGAGGGCATGGACCTGGCCGGCCTGTACCAACTGGCGCGGAATCTGCGCGGGCAGGGCGTGTCATGAGCGCTGCCCTCGGGTACGCGGGCACGGCCCGTGCCGTAACCCCGGGCTGGGGCGGCCTCGGCCCGTCGGCTTCGGCACGGGGCACCCGGCCCGCCGCCCCGGCCGTGCCGGGGTCCGAGCCGGTGCGGGTGCCAGTGCCCGTGCCCGTGCTCGTAGTCAGCCGTACGTACCGGAAGCAGGGGATGTCATGAGCCGTAGTCCGGAGCCGTCGCCCGGTCGCGCGGACGCGCAGGCGCCCGACGCGGTCCGTCAGCACCTCTCCCCCACGCGGACGCTCGACGTCGACCCCCTGCTCGAGGACCCCGGCACCCGGATCGTGGTCTGCTGCGGCTCGGGCGGCGTCGGCAAGACCACCACGGCCGCGGCGCTCGGCCTGCGCGCGGCGGAGCGGGGACGCAAGGTCGTGGTCCTCACGATCGACCCGGCCCGTCGCCTCGCCCAGTCCATGGGCATCGATTCGCTCGACAACACCCCCCGCCGGGTCAAGGGCATCGACGACTCCGCTGGCGGCGAACTGCACGCGATGATGCTCGACATGAAGCGCACCTTCGACGAGATCGTCGAGGCGCACGCGGACCCGGAGCGGGCCGCCGCGATCCTGAGCAACCCCTTCTACCAGTCGCTCTCCGCGGGCTTCGCCGGCACGCAGGAGTACATGGCGATGGAGAAGCTGGGCCAGTTGCGTTCGCGCGACGAGTGGGACCTGATCATCGTCGACACCCCGCCCTCCCGCTCCGCGCTGGACTTCCTGGACGCGCCCAAGCGGCTCGGTTCTTTCCTCGACGGCAGGCTGATCAGGGTGTTGCTGGCGCCGGCGAAGGTCGGTGGCCGGGCGGGCATGAAGTTCCTGAACGTCGGCATGTCGATGATGACCGGTGTCCTGGGCAAGCTGCTCGGCGGTCAGCTGCTGAAGGACGTCCAGACGTTCATCGCGGCCATGGACTCCATGTTCGGCGGATTCCGGACGCGCGCGGACGCCACGTACAAGCTGTTGCAGGCGCCGGGCACGGCTTTCCTCGTGGTGGCTGCGCCGGAGCGGGACGCGCTGCGGGAGGCCGCGTACTTCGTCGAGCGGCTCGCCGCGGAGGACATGCCGCTCGCCGGCCTGGTCCTCAACCGGGTGCACGGCAGCGGCGCCGACACGCTGTCGGCCGAGCGGGCGCTGGCCGCCGCGGAAAATCTTGAGGACTCCGGCATTGTGGATCAGGAGGACGGGAAAGCCTCTCTTCGTAACTCCCCCGACCCGTACGACAGTTCAGGAAATCCAGACCGTCCGGCCAGTCCAGCGGCTCCGGAGCCCTCTCCCGCTTCCGGAGCAGCAGTACCCGCCGACCGCGACTCAGGCTCCCCCGCCGCCGCGGACGACACCACGCACGACCCCACGGACGCGGCTACGGGCGACATCGCCGACGACGCGGAGCGGTCCGTCGACCGGATCACCGCCGGGCTGCTCAGGCTGCATGCCGAGCGCATGCAGTTGCTCTCGCGTGAGCAGCGGACGCGGGACCGCTTCACCGCGCTGCATCCGGAGGTGGCTGTGACGGAGGTGGCCGCGCTGCCCGGCGATGTGCACGACCTCGCCGGCCTGCGGGACATCGGTGACCGGCTCGCCGGCAACAGCCCGGAGCTGCCCGAGACAGAGCCGGAGGCGACCGCCTGACACCCCGGCGGACAGCACGGCGAACCCGGACGAGCCGCCGGCGGCTGACGGCGCCCTGAACACCCCTGGGCGGCCCGACAGTCCGGGACGCCCACCGGCACACCTCCGCACACCCGGGCGACCAGCGACCAGACCGGCCGAACGGCAGAGCACATCACTCGAACCGGTGCAATTCCGCACAATCCCGACATCGCTCGACCGTGCCCGACCGCCGACGGACGGGCGCAGGGCCGTGATCTGCGGCCGCACCGGACGGCCTTGCCTGACGGCCTGCCGGGCGACCGCGCCCGTCAACCGCGTCGACCGGCCGCTGCACCGCCTGCACGGCGTTCATCGCCGGCACCGTCTGCGCCGTTCGGGCGCCATCCTCGCCATCGACCGCAGTCCACGGCCACGCCCATGACCGCGACCGCGGCCGGGGCGGAAGGCCGGGACGGAGGCCCCCCGAGGGCCCTCGTCCGTCAGCCCACAGCCGCGTAGTTCTCGTACACCTCGTCCTCACCGAGCGTCACGACGCCCGCCCCGCGCTCGTACTCCGTGCGCGCGGTCTCCAGCAGCCGACGCCAGGAGGTCACGGTCGGCCGGCGGCGCAGCAGTGCGCGGCGCTCACGTTCCGTCATGCCTCCCCACACGCCGAACTCGACGCGGTTGTCCAGTGCGTCGGCGAGACATTCCGTGCGTACCGGGCATCCGGTGCACACCGCCTTGGCCCTGTTCTGCGCTGCTCCCTGAACAAACAGTTCATCCGGATCGGTAGTGCGGCAGGCAGCCTGCGCACTCCAGTCGGTAACCCAGCCCATACCGGCGCCGTCCTCTCCCGAATCGAGGCTCCCCCACGGCGGCAGCGGCATATTCACCGCCGCCAGTTGAGGACGTTACGGAAGGCGGGCACAGCGCAACACCCCCAGCGGGCCCAATCTTGAATGGTCCGAACGGACTATGGGTAAGCGGCAGATCACCCGGGGGAGTGAGCTGGCGACATGCGCGGCAATCCAGGCATTTCAGGGCGGTTGTGTGACGTCACAACGGGCACCAAGTGACACACAAGGCGGTTCCGGACACACGCCCAACACGCCTCGACAAGAAAGTCGAGCAGATCCGGAACGATTCGGGGTCGCCGGACGTATTGATACGTGGCCTCACTGCTGTGACAGTTGAGAGCAGCTTAGGCCAACGCCTGTACGGTTGTCCGGCGAATGAGAACGTAGGCTGCTCCCATGCCAAAGAAGCGCTCGGGCGGTGGTCTGTCGCCAACGCAGCAGGCCGCCAAGTTCCTCGGTGTCAGTGTCCTCGCGGGAGCGGTCCTGGCCGGCCTCGCGCTGCCCGCCGTCGGCGCGCTGGGGCTCGCCGCCAAGGGATCGGTCGAGAGCTTCGACGAGCTCCCGGCCAACCTCAAGACGCCGCCGCTCAGCCAGCGCACCACGATCCTCGACGCCAAGGGCGGCCAGATCGCGACGGTCTACGAGCGCGACCGCACGGTGGTCGACCTCAAGGACATCTCGCCGTACATGCAGAAGGCGATCGTCGCGATCGAGGACTCCCGCTTCTACCAGCACGGAGCGGTCGACCTGAAGGGCGTGCTGCGCGCCCTCAACCGCAACGCGCAGACCGGCGGGGTCGCCGAGGGCGCGTCCACGCTGACCCAGCAGTACGTGAAGAACGTGTTCGTCGAGGAGGCCGGCGACGACCCGACGAAGGTCGCGCAGGCCACCCAGCAGACCCTCGGCCGCAAGATCCGCGAGCTGAAGTTCGCGATCCAGGTCGAGGAGGAACTGGGCAAGAAGAAGATCCTCGAGAACTACCTGAACATCACGTTCTTCGGCCAGCAGGCCTACGGCGTGGAGGCCGCCAGCCAGCGCTACTTCTCGAAGTCCGCCAAGGACCTCGAGGTGCAGGAGGCCGCGCTGCTGGCCGGCATCGTCCAGTCACCGAGCCGCTACGACCCGGTCAACGACGAGGCGGAGGCCAAGAAGCGGCGCAACATCGTCCTGCAGCGGATGGCCGAGGTCGGCGACATCTCGCAGGAGGAGGCCGACAAGGCGGCCAAGACCCCGCTGGGTCTGCAGGTCAGCAAGCCGAAGAACGGCTGCATCACGGCGACCAAGGGCGCGGGTTTCTTCTGCGACTACGTGCGCGAGGTGTTCCTCAACGACCCGGTCTTCGGCAAGACCAAGGAGGCCCGGGCCAAGATCTGGAACCGTGGCGGCCTGACGATCCGCACGACGATGGACCCGCAGGCGCAGGAGTCGGTCCAGGCGTCGGTCAAGGACCACGTCAACCAGAAGGACGAGGTGGCGACCGCCGCCACCATCGTCGAGCCCGGCACCGGCAAGATCCTCGCGATGGGCCAGTCCCGGCCGTACGGCATCAACGTCAAGAAGAACGAGACGTCGATCAACCTGTCCGTCGACGACGCCATGGGCGGCGGCGCGGGCTACCAGCCCGGTTCGACGTTCAAGCCGATCGTGGCCGCCGCCGCGCTCGAGGGCGGGATGCCCCCGACGAAGTCGTACGCCTCGCCGTACAAGATGGACTACCCCACTCCGGTCTCGGCCTGTGAGGGCCGGACGTGGAACGAGAAGGGCGTCCCGGTCGAGAACGAGAACGAGTCGGAGGTCGGCCCGTACAGCATGCGGGAGGCCACCGCCAAGTCGGTGAACACGTACTACATCGAGCTGATCAGCGAGATCGGCATCTGCCCGGTGACGGAGATGGCCGCGAAGATGGGCGTCGAGCGCGCCGACGGCAAGGACATGCAGCAGGCCCCGTCGATCGCCCTCGGCACCCAGGAGATGTCGCCGCTGACCATGGCGAACGGTTACGCCACCTTCGCCGCCCGGGGCATGCACTGCACGCCGATCGCCATCGAGTCGATCAGCCAGCGGGTCGGTGAGAAGAACAAGTCGCTGCCGGTGCCGAAGTCGACCTGCTCGCGCGCGATGTCGGAGAAGACGGCCGACACCATCAACACGCTGCTGCGCGGCGTCGTCGAGGACGGCACGGGCACGCAGGCCGGACTGGGCAGCGGCCGTCCCAGCGCGGGCAAGACCGGTACGACCGACTTCCGCTACGCGGCCTGGTTCGTGGGCTACACCCCGAACATGGCCGGCGCGGTCTGGGTCGGCGACCCGGCCCACAAGCGCAAGATGGTCAACATCTCCATCGGCGGCCAGTGGCACAGCAAGGTCTTCGGTGGCCAGGTCCCCGGCCCGATCTGGCGCGACATGATGAACGGCGCGCTGGAGGGCAGGGAGGCCCCCGACTTCAACCGGGTGCACATCCCGGAGGACCGCAAGGACGACCGCGACCGTGACCGCGACGAGGACGACGACCGCGAGGACGGCAACAACGGTGACAACGGCGGCTTCATCGGCGGCCTGATCGGCGGCGGCAACGGCGACAACGGTGGAAACGGCGGCGGCAACGGTGGCCCCGGCGGCCGTGAGCCGGACCCCACCTTCTCCCTCCCCGGGGGCTTCGTCCAGGGTCCGGGCCAGGGCCCGGGAGGCCGACGCTGACCGGACATCGCTGACCGGGCGCGCAAGGGCCCGGCCGGACATGACGGCGACGGCCCCTTCCTTCGGGAAGGGGCCGTCGGCGTAGGCGGGGGACTGCGGCGTGGGCAGGGCGCTGGGCGTGGGCAGGGCGCCGCGGCGTAGGCGGCGACTGCGGCGTAGGCAGGGCGCTGCGGCGAGCGCGGCACCGCACCCGGGGCAGGCCCGGGCGACCCGGAGGTCGGTCGGCCGGCGGCTCAGCCGGCCAGCAGCTTCTTCACCGCCGCCGCGACACGCCCGCCCTCGGCCTGGCCGGCCACCTTGGGGTTTACGATCTTCATGACGGCGCCCATGGCCCGCGGCCCCTCGGCACCGGCCGCCCTGGCCTCCTCGACGGCCTGGGCGACGATCGCGTTCAGCTCGTCGTCGGACAGCTGCTTCGGCAGGTACTGGGCCAGCACCTCGCCCTCCGCCCGCTCCCGCTCGGCCTGCTCGGCGCGGCCACCCTGCGCGAAGGCCTCGGCCGCCTCGCGGCGCTTCTTCGCCTCACGGGTGATCACCTTCTGCACCTCGTCGTCGGAGAGCTCCCGCTTCTCCTTGCCCGCGACCTCTTCCTTGGTGATCGCGGCGAGCGTCAGCCGGAGCGTGGAGGAGCGCAGCTCGTCGCGCCCCCTGATCGCGGCGTTGAGGTCTTCCTGCAGCTTCGACTTGAGCGTGGTCATGGCTCGATTCTCGCAGGTGCGGGAGCAAGGCCGCTCCCTGATTTCCCGACGCCGCCGTTCCCGCCCGCCGACGGAGCCCGCACCGCCCGCGCCGTTCCCGATCCGGAGCCCCGGCGGACGCGCCCCCGTCCGCCGTTGCGAAACACCGGAGTTGGCGGGGCCGTCAGGAGCAACGCCGGGCGTGACGGCCCGCCGGCGTCTGACACGATGGAGGCATGCGCGCGCGATACGGAATCCCCCTGGGAATCACGGCGGCCGGTGCCGCCGGGCTGCTGTACGCGGCGGGCTTCGAGGCCCGCTCGTTCCGCCTGCGGCGGGTGACGGTCCCCGTCCTGCCCCCCGGGATGCGCCCGCTGCGCGTACTGCAGGTCTCCGACATCCACCTGGTCAGCGGCCAGCGCAAGAAGCAGCGGTGGCTGCGCTCCCTGGCGGGCCTGCGCCCCGACTTCGTGATCAACACGGGCGACAACCTCTCCGACACGGAAGCCGTCCCGGAGGTCCTGGACTGCCTCGGCCCCCTGATGGAGTTCCCGGGCGCCTACGTCTTCGGCTCCAACGACTACTACGGCCCCAAGCTGCGCAACCCCGCCCGCTACCTCATCGAGAGGGTCCAGGGCCGCCACGGTCTGAACGGCAACGAACCCACCGTCGGCGCCATCCACAACCCCTGGGAGGACCTGCGGGACGGCTTCGACGCCGCGGGCTGGCTCAACCTGACGAACACGAGGGGCACGCTGAAGGTCGACGGCATGTCGATCGAGCTGACCGGCCTGGACGACCCCCACATCAAGCGGGACCGTTACGCCGACGTGGCGGGCGGCCCGTCGGACGGCGCGGACTTCTCGATGGGCGTCGTCCACGCCCCCTACCTGCGCGTCCTGGACTCCTTCGCGGCCGACGGCTACCCCCTGGTCCTGGCCGGCCACACCCACGGCGGCCAGCTCTGCATCCCCTTCTACGGCGCCCTGGTCACCAACTGCGACCTGGACACCGACCGCGTGAAAGGCCTCTCCACGCACACCTCCGGCGGCCGGACCTCCTACCTCCACGTCTCCGCGGGCTGCGGCACCAACCGCTACACGCCGGTCCGCGTCGCCTGCCCCCCGGAGGCGACGCTGATGACACTGGTGGCGCGCTGAGGCTACCCACGCCCTGAACAGCCAGGAACCGCCCACGGGCGGCTAATCCCCTTAACCCGACCGGACCACCCCACATCGCCCCAGTCGGACGATCCGCCCACGCTGAGGGCATGACCGCTCCGATACCCAGGGAGATACCGGGCCTCCCCCATCTCCCCGTCAAGAGGCCCGGACTCCTCCCCTCCCCGGTCCCGGCCCGGGCCGTCATGGCTCCGGTACGCCGCCCGTACGCGGCGGCGTACCGCCTGGCCCTGGCGCTCACGGCCACCGGAGCGGTGACCGTCGAGATCGTTCTCGGCAGCCCCATCCGGATCCTCAGCCACTTCGCCGTCCAGAGCACGGCCCTCCTGGCCGCTGTCACCTTCGCCGCGGCCCGCCGTTCCTGGACCGGCCGCCAGCCCCTCCCCGGCAAGCTGACCGGCGCGGTCCTCCTCTACGTCATGATCACGGGCCTGGTCCATCACGTGCTCCTGGCGGACGCGCCCCCCGCCTACGCCCTGTCCGACGACACGTCGGTGCCGGCCACGATCGCCGCCCACATCCTGCACACCGCTGTCCCCGTCGCGGCCCTGCTGGACTGGCTGATCCTCACCCCACCGGCCCGCACCCACCTCCGCCACACGGCGACCTGGATGCTCTACCCCCTGGCCTACCTGGCCTTCTCCCTGACCCGGGGCGAACTCCTCCCCGGCGACCCGGCGCGCTACCTCTACCCCTTCCTCGACGTCACCCAGCACGGCTACAAGGGCGTCCTCGGCAACGCCCTCCTCCTCGGCCTCACCTTCTACGCCCTGGCCGTCCTCCTGGTCACCGTGGACCACACCCGCCCGAACCCGGTCCGCCGCCGCCCCAAAACCGGATTTCGTCTCCGGGCACCGGTGGGCTAAAGTAAACGTCGTCGCCGCGACAGCAGCGACACTCGGGGTGTGGCGCAGCTTGGCAGCGCGCTTCGTTCGGGACGAAGAGGTCGTGGGTTCAAATCCCGCCACCCCGACACAGGTCAGAGGCCCATTCGCGTGATCGCGAATGGGCCTCTGAGTTTCAGTACAGCAGCGGTGCACAGACACCGTCATGGCTGGCCGTCGTCGTCCGGCCGCGCTTCCCGCTTGTGCTTGGACCTGCATGGCCATCCGGCGATGCACGTCAAGCCCTGCTGCGCTCTGCTCCGCCGGGCGCGTTTCCCCGCTCCGCTCCGGGCTCTGGCCTCTGTGCGTTTTCGCAGATGCGTGTCACATGCTGTGGATCAGTTGCTTCGTGCCAGAACCGCGCCGGATCGCTTGGGAACCAGTGGGACAGAGGGCTCCCTCAGCGCTCACAACCTGTCCCTATGTGGTGCGTGGTTGCACCTACGGGCGGCGCCGGACGTACCAGCCCACGACCAACACGACCACAACCGACATCACGAAGGCCCAGCGCCCGAGCCGCCCGCGGGTGATCGCAGCTTGCCCAGCTGATGGCTCCGAGTCCGTCTCTAGTTTACCGGAGCGCCGGGGTGCCGCCGCCCTTCGCATCAGGCCCGAGTTCTTACGGTGCGTGATTCTGCGAGACCGGCAGGTTGTGCCAGTCGTGGCCGCACCCATCGGCACAGTGCAGCATCCGCCTGCGGGTGTCCGCGATGCTGAAGAGGGCCATGAGCAGGCGGAACGACTTGGTGAGCTCATAGGCCGGGAGTGCTTCCATCCCGAAGCGCCACTTCGTGAGCATCACCGCCGGCGTGTGAGTGGGGCGAAGACCAGACCGCGCAATGCTCTCGGGCACGTCGTCCTCGCAGGCTTGGGCCTGCCCGCAGAACAGCACCAGTGCATGCAGGACCCTGCGTTGGTCCTCCTCCACAAGGCTCTCGAACCACTCGACACCCTCGGCCGTCGGTTTGAGCCCCTGCGCAAGCTCATTCAGGAATACCTCGTGTGCGTACAACGTCGGTCACGCCCTTGTGTCTTCACGCTCACCAAAGCCCCGATGATTCCCCGAGCCGTTCAGTGCGAGGGCATGAAATCCGCGGACTGGTCGAGTTGGAACGCGGAACCCGGAGCCGTCGGGGTCCACCCCTGACCCAGGGCAAGCCGAACAGCCGCGGCAACGCTGGACGGCCGTACGGGCTCAGCATCACGCCCCAGCCAGTTGCTCGGGTGCGGCTGGTCGGTGGTCACCACGAGCGTCGCTCCCCGGGTGTCAGCATGCTCGACCGCGAACGTGCACGGCGACCGGACCAAGCCCTGGAGGTAAGTCGGCCTGCCTCGAAGCCGCCAGCGGTAGGCCGTGCCGTCGACCACGATCCGCCGTGACCCCTTGCGCACCAGCGCCATGGATCCCCCTTCAACAGCGAAGATGGTAGCGAGCCCGGTGCAGTCGTCCGGCCCCGGACGCGGCACCAGCACAGTTGGGACGCGTGCACGGAAACGAAGAGTGTCAGCGCTTGACCTTACGGTCCAGGCAATCGGGGAACTGTTGCTGCCGGGGGCAACGTCGTGCCACAGGCGCCGTCGGAGTCATACCGGGATGAAGTCCGGCCACCAGGGTGGGACGTTGCCCGGGCATGACGGGGCGGGGTAGGAGTCCGGCATGCCGAGCCATGTGACAAGGAACCAGGTGAACCACAGGGTGAAGATGAGGCCTGAGGACAGGGCTGTCCTGCGATGACGTCTTCCGAGGGTGCCGTGCAGGATCACCCACGGAACCGCAGCGGCGATCCATATGAGGGGCGCAAGAAACAACAAGGTGATGCCATTGGTCACGCCGTTTCCGATGTCACAAGCAGCCCATGCGCTCCCTATGGCAGGAGTGGATACCGCGGCGGCCAGCCCACCGAAGAGGGCACCAAGGCCAGCTCCTCTGCACCAGCGGCTCGGAGAAGTCGACGGTACGGCTTCTATGATCGTCTCCCCCACCTCGCCGTAGATGCGGAGAGTACCAACGTCCTGAAGCAGACCACGGGGCCCTGGGCTGTCCCGACGCCGATCAGCCGATCAGACGCAGCTCTGCCGCAACACAGCGTGTGCATCATGAGGCATGGGGCTAGACCTGCAGCTGCACTCATCACGGCCCGCTCGCACCAACTGGCGCAAGTCCCGAGCGACTCGGAGTACAGGGGAGGCTCACTGCCGTTGATCCGTACGGGGATACGTTGATGAACGAGCAGGAGACCGCAGCTGCCCTCCTGGGGATCCGCGGTCTGGCAGTTACCTGTGGTTTGCGGGGGCCTGAAGCGCGCCCAGCGCTTGCTGGGTGAGTGGCTCTCCTCAAGCACGCGGCGGCTGCTCGTTGACGTCCACGTCGTCGAAGAGGGCGAGCATGGCGGCGAGTACGCGCAGGCAGGCGTCGACGTCGGCGGTGGTGAGGTTGCCGTCGATGGTGCGGAGCAGGGCGTGTTCGCGGGCGTGTACGGCTTCGATGGTGGTCGTGCCGGCGGCGGTGAGCCTGATCAGGCGGGATCTGCGGTGGGCGGGGTTGGGGGCGGTTTCGACGAGGCCCTGGGCTGCGGCGTCGTTGACCATGCGCTGGACGAACTGGCGGCTGAGGTCCTGGGCACGGCCCATCTGGGGGACCGTCAGGGGGCCCTGCTTGTGGAGCAGGTCGAGCACCGCGCGCACCCCTACGGACAGCCCTTCGAGCGGTGCGGTCAGTTCCACCTTGCGGTGCACCCGGCGGTACAGCGGGCCCACCAGGTCGAACACCTCGGTCAGCCGGTCGGCCAGGTGGTCGGGGGGCAGGGGGGTGGTGGTGGGATCGGGGTTCGTCACCGTTCCAGGGTGACACCCTGGTTGTCGTACGGGCTAGAAAATGACACCTTGGTTGTCATGTTGGAATCCATCGAACCACCGACGCTGTCGTTCGAGACGTCCGACGGCTGGCTCGCGTACGTCGACGAGGGGAGCGGGCCGCCCCTCGTGTTCCTGCACGGCGGCTTCGTCGACCACACCATGTGGGACCAGCAGATTCCCTTCTTCGCGCGCCGGAACCGGGTGATCGCGCCCGACGCCCGCGGGCACGGGGCGTCCTCCAACGCCACGCGGCCGTACCGGTCCGCCGACGATCTTGCCGCGCTGCTGCGCCACCTGGACGCCGCCCCCGCGGTCCTGGTGGGGGTGTCGATGGGCGGTGCGATCGCCGTCGACACGGTGCTGGAGCATCCCGGGCTGGTCCGGGCCGTGGTGGTCAGCGGTGCGGGGACCAGTGAGCCGGTGTTCGAGGATCCGTGGAGCCTGGAGGTGTTCGGCGCGCAGCAGCGGGCGCTGGCCGCCGGTGATGTCGAGGGCTGGGTCGAGGCGTTCAACCGGTTCACGGTGGGGCCCCGGCGGACGCTCGACGACGTGCCGCCGGAGGTGGTGCTGCGCGTGCGCCGGATGGCGCTGCGGACCCTCGCCAAGCACACCGCCGACGAGCCGGACCACCGGATTCCGGTCCCGGACACCTGGGAGCGTGCCAAGGGCATCCGGGTGCCGGTCCTCGCCATCAACGGTGCGGAGGACTCCCCCGACCACCACGGGATGGCCGAACGCCTGGTGAGCGGCGTGCCGGGGGGCCGGGTCACGACGGTCGGCGGAGGCCACTACCCCAACATGGAGGATCCGGAGGGGTTCAATGCCGCGCTGGCCGGGTTTCTGGATTCCCTCGGAGCGTAAGGGTGGCGGCCGTGTGATTCCGGGCGGCGCCGGTCGGCGGCCTCTCCTCCCACTCAGCGGGTGGGCTCTCCCCGCTCAGTCGGCGGTCTCGCCGCGGTCGGCGACCAGATCCTCCTGGGGAGTGGTGGCGGGAGCACCGGCCGCCGACCCGTGGTCCGCGAGCGCGGCCAAGAGGCGAGGCAGGTCCGCCGGGGCCGCCGTCAGGTGGACCGGGGTGCCGGCGTCGTCGAGTTCGGCGACGTGCCAGTTCTTGGGGACGGACTCGCCGTCGCCGCCCCGGGCCCTGCGGACGGTCTTCAGGGTGAGGCGGTGGACCGGGATCGGGCGGGCCGCGTAGCGGCCGGGGCCCGGGTGCGGGGTGACGGCCGGCGGCTCGTCCCCGCCGACGACGACGTGGGTGCCGAAGTGGTGGGGGTTGTAGTCGGTGGCCTCCAGGAAGCGGGCCGGGACGAACGTCTCCTCGGCGGTGTCCGGCGCGGTGGGGGCGCCGGGGGTGCCGGCCCGGGTGGCCCGCCAGGCCCAGGTGAGGAGGGCCAGGGAGACGAGGCTGCCCGCGCCCGCCCAGCCGAGCGCGGCCCGGGTGCCGAGCGGGGCCGCCGAGTGGAGGTAGCTGAGGGGGAGCAGCCACAGGCCGGTGCCCAGCAGGGCGGCGACGAACGGCGCGGCCGACGGGAGGACCTCGTCGTCGGGCCGGCGCCGGGCACGCAGGCGGAGGACGATCCGGGCGGCGGGGTAGCCCGCGCCGAGGGCGAGGGCGGCGGCGAGGACGGCAACCTCCCCGCCTCCGGTGACGTGGCTCTGCCACACGTGGCGCTCGCCCTCGACCTTCATCACCGAGCCCCGCCACAGCGTCAGCCGGACCCGGTCCCCGGCGCGGAACTCCCGGGCGGCCGTCTCCGACACGGCGACCCGGTCCACCGGCCGGTCGTCGGTGAGGTGCAGCCAGCTGCCCTTCCTGGGGCGGTTGGGTTCGGTGCGCTCAATGGTCGCCGGGAGCGTGCGCAGGCACTCCGCGTCGCCGTCGGCGGAGGTGCCCGCAGGTCCGCACGGTGCGGCCGACTGCCAGTCCCGCTCGTGGGACTGGGCCTGCGGTACGGCCCATGCCGCCAGTACGGCACCGGCGAGCAGCAGGACGCAGAAGAGGAGCGAGACGGTCCAGCCGCGGCCCGCGGTGCGGTGGGAGACGACGGGCAGGTGGTCCGAGCGGGGGCTGCCGTGGCGGCGGTGCAGCGCGCGGAGGGCGTCCAGTGTCGCGTCGAAGTACGGGTCGTGTGCCGTCACGCCGATCGGGAGGGGCAGGACGCGCTTGCGGCCGTCGGTCAGGACGAGGACGGTGCGGCGTACGTCCTGGGTGCGGGGCGTGTTGGCGTACTTGAGGTGGACGCGCAGGTCGGCGATGTCGGCCCACGGCACGCTGCGGGCGCGGACCAGGCTGCCGACGTGCAGGCCGTGGGCGTCGGCACGGACGCGGCCCGTGGCCCGGTGCAGCGCGGCGACGCCCGCGGACGCGCACAGCAGGGCCGGTATCAGCCACGGCACCGCGCCGGTGGCGACCGCGAGGGCGACGGCCGCCGACGTGCCGGCCGCGCACAGCCCGGTCAGGAACCACAACGTGCCCGCCCAGCGCGGACGGCAGATCACTTCCCCGGGCTCGCTCATGGTCCGGATTTTGTCAGGGTCCTGCCGACCGGCGCGGGGGTGCGGCACGGCAGTTTCGGGTCCCGCGACATTGCCGACGGCCGACCGGGAACACGGGGAGTGCGACCGCCCGGCCGCACCGCACGCGGCCGGGGAATGTCCGGGCGGCGGACACGGTGCCTGCGGCAGTGGCAGCATCAGCGCGTACGGCCCGGAGCGGACGAGGGAGTGAACGCATGATCATTTTCGGCACCAAGGGGTACCTGTACCAACTCGCGATACTGACCCTGGTGTGCGCGCAGTGCGGCAACCCCTCCGCGCACACGCTCAGGAAGCGGCTCACGAAGTTCACCCTGTTCTTCGTGCCGCTGTTCCCCGTGTCGACGAAGTACGCGACCCAGTGCACGTTCTGCGGGGCGGAGCAGCGGGTGACCGCCGAGCAGGCGGAGCAGCTGCAGGCGCAGGCGCTCGGGCACGGCGGCCCCGGGGGTCCGGGCGGGCAGGGCCACGGGCAGCCTCAGCAGCAGCCTTACCAGGGCTGACGGCGACGCGGGCGGCTCATCACAGCGGGGTCGCGGCGCGGAGCAGGGAGAAGAGGATCAGGGCGGCGTTCGCGGAGGACATCGCCGACAGCGCGGTCCCGGCGGCCGCTCCCCAGGCGGCCAGACCCGCGGAGGTGAACACCGCGGGCCAGCGGGCCGGGGCCGGGGGCGGCGCCAGCAGGGCGGCCACCCGGCGGGGCACCGGGCCCGGGGCCGCGAACGCCGGCAGCGGCGGCGCGGACCGGGAGGCCAGGGCCGCCTTGCCGATGGCGGTGGCGACGGTGCGGCGGCTGCCGACCGACTGGGCGGCCACCTCGTCGGCCCAGCGTTCCGTCGTGTAGGCCACCGCGGTCTGCAGCGGGCGCAGGAACGGGTTCGCCTGCGCGGCCAGCCGCACGGTGAGCAGGAACCGGTGGTGGCCGTCGGACAGGTGGGCCCGCTCGTGGGCGAAGAGGGCCCGGCGTTCGGCCGGGGCCAGGCGCTCCAACAGGTCGGTGGTGACGACCACCCGCCCGCGGCGCCGCCCGGTGCCCGGCAGCGCGTACGCGTACGGGGTGCCGTCGGGGAGCACCGCCACCTCGGTGTCCGGTAGCCCGGCCAGGGCGCGGTGGGCCTGGCGGCGGGTGCGGACGTGGCGCCACAGGGACCGGGTGCAGACCAGCAGCACCGCGCACAGGGCGGGGATGGCCGCCTTGCCCACCACCTCGTCGTAGGGAACCGCCGCCCGCACCTCCGGGTCCGACCAGCCGTCGGGCAGCGGGTTGCCGGGGAGCTGCGCGGTGCCGACCACCATCACCAGGGCGAGGCAGACCGTGCTGCACACCGCCATCACCGCCGCGACGCCGGTCAGCATCCGGGTCGCGGTGCGCGGATGCAGATGCTGTTCGGCGAGGCGCGCGATCGGCCACGCGGTCAGCGGCAGCACCAGCGGCAGGAAGACGAACACCCCCATGAGGCTTCAGTCTTCCCCGTCGCTCCGCGGCTGATCCAGGAGTTCGCGCAGCAGCCGTTCGTCGTCCGGATCGAGTCCGGTGACGAAGCTCGCCAGCACGGCCTCCCGGTCGGTCTCCGCGTCCAGCACCTTGCGCATCTTGTGCGCGGCCAGCCCGGCGTGGTCCGAGGCGGGCGTCCAGGCGAACGACCGGCCGGCCCGCTCCCGGGTGACCGCGCCCTTGGCCAGCAGCCTGGTCAGGATCGTGATGACGGTCGTGTAGGCGAGGTCCCCGCCGAGGCGTTGCTGCACCCAGCCCGCCGTCGCCGGGCCGTCCGCCTCCCGCAAGGCCGACAGCACCAGCGCCTCGAGCTCGCCCTGTCCCCGCCGCCGGGGACGCTGCCCGTGGTCCGACACGGCCTGTCTCCCTTCCGCCGCCTTCCGTCCACCCGGCGGACATCGTATAGATGAGCGGACACCGTCAACTTCTCTACATTGCTGTAGATTCTACGGGCCCCCGCGGCCGCCCCCGCGGCTTCCGCAGCCCCGCCCGGCTCCATCCGGCAGCCGTCCGGTACCGGCCCACGAGAGGAACCGACCCATGTTCGGACTGAGCGAGTTCGCGATCATTCTCATCGTCGTGATCGCCCTCCTCGCCGCCAAGAAGCTGCCCGGCCTGGCCCGTTCGGCGGGCAAGTCGGCCCGCATCCTCAAGGCGGAGGCCCGGGCCGTCAGGGAGGCCGACGAGGGCCGGGGCGACGACCGGGGCACGGGGGCCGCGGACTCCGGCGGGGCCCAGGGGGACGGACCGCGCCCGCGGGTGATCCGGGGCGAGACCGTGAAGCGGGACACTACCGGCACCGGCACCGGCGGGGTCGACGACGGGACGCATCGCGTCTGAGGTGCCCGGGGCTGTCCTGGACGTCAGCCGGAAGCTGCTTCCGGGCCTCCACCCGGTGGCTCCCAGACCGCACCCAGCGCTCCCGGATGTCTCCCCGTGGCTCCCGGACCACCCCACCCCCAGCGCCCCGGGCAGGCCGGTTCTGAGCGGTCTCAGCCGGTCCACGCGTCGTCGTACGGTTCCGACGGCGGCGGCACCGGCCGGGACGCGGTGACCTTCACGTAGGGGACGGGGCCGTCGTTGACGGGGTCCTTCGTCCGGCGGGGCGTGTAGGTGCCGGTGATCTCCAGCCAGCTGTCCGGCCGGAGCACCGGCGGGACGTTTCCGGTGAGCGCGATCTTGACCGGCTGGGCGTCGGCGGCACAGCAGTTCAGCGTCATGCGGACCAGGTAGGGGGCGCCGTCGCGGCCCAGGGTCACGAAGCCGGTGATGCGGCGGGAGTCCTCGGTGTCCCGAGCGCGGCCGGGCTCCCCGGCGGGCTCCGGCGGGACCGTGCCGCCGGGCTCCCGGGTGTCCCGCGGTGCTGACTTGGTGACGGCCACGGGCCGGGGTACCTCCGGGTGCGCATGCCAGTTGTCGGCGGTCAGGGCTGTCGGTGGACGTAGACAGGGACTCGGTGGACGTAGACAGGGACTCGGTGGACGTAGACAGGGACTCGGCGGACAGGAACGTCGGTGGACCAGGGCGAAACAGGGCGCCGGGCCGGGTTCCGGTGGGTGCGCCTGCCGGGACCGCGGGCGCCGCACCCGCTTCTCCCTGGGGTACGTGACGCGGGGCCGTGGCGTTCAGGCCGCTGCCACGCACACCCGACGTGATCATGTCTGGAACCGCCCGCCGGAATGGGGCAGTCTCTTCCCCTGTGGTGAGCCTTCCGAATCAGGTGCTGCCGGGCGGCCCTTCAGCGCACATGGTGGTCTGCGGCGACGACGGTCTGGCCCACCGCCTCGCCGCCGAACTGCGGGGCGTGTACGGCGAACAGGTCACCCTGGTCGTACCGCCGTCCGGGAGGCAGGTGCCGCAACCCGTCGTCGGGCGGGCCCGCGCGGCCTCCGCGGCCCTGCTGGACCGGGTGGTGAACGCCACCGTCAACCGGGGCGGCGGCAACGGGGGCACCGGCGGCGGCCCCGACAGCGCCCCGGACGAGCGTGAGGTGGAGGCCGCCGAACCCACCGAGAGCGTGCTCGCCGGCGTCGGCGTGGACCGGGCCGCCGCGCTGGCCCTGGTGTACGACGACGACGACGAGACCAACATCCGGGCCGCCCTCACCGCCCGCCGCCTCAACCCGCGCCTGCGGCTCGTCCTGCGCCTGTACAACCGGCGGCTCGGCCGGCACATCGAGGAACTCCTCGACCAGGCGGCCGAGCTGGCGCTCGGGGTGGAGGAGCACGAACGGCCGGGCTGGATCGACGACAACTCCACCACCGTGCTCTCCGACGCGGACACCGCCGCGCCCGCGCTGGTCGCCACCGCCCTCGTCGGCACCAGTAAGGTCGTCGACGCGGACGGCCTGCTGCTGCGCGCGGTGGAGCGGCAGCCCCCGGCGGCGGGCGAGGTCGCCGACCCCGGTCTGTGCACGCTGGCGCTGCTGTCCGCGACGAGCAACGACCCGGCCGGCGCGGAGGGTTCGGAGGACAGCGGCGATCAGGGGCCGCAGCTCCTGCCCGACGCGGAGGCGGTGTCGGCGGCCACGGGACGCGGCACGGTGGTGCTGGAGCAGGTGTCCTACTCGGGGCCGCCGCTGCCGCCCGTGCGGGCGCGGGTGCCGCCCATCGCCTCGCTCTTCTCGCGGCGGCTGCGCTGGTCCCTCGCGGGCCTCGTCGCGGCCACCGTCGCCCTCGCCGTCACCCTGACCCTGGTGACCGAGGACGACCCGCTGCACGCCACCTACGTCACGCTGCTCGACCTGTTCGCGATCAACGAGCCCGCGCACAACGACTCCATGGGCCGGCAGATACTGCAACTGCTGTCCGGGCTGGTCGGGTTACTGCTGCTGCCGGTGCTGCTGGCGGCCGTCCTGGAGGCCCGCGGCCTGTTCCGCAGCGCCTCGTCGCTGCGCAAGCCGCCCCGCGGACTGAGCGGGCACGTGGTGCTGCTCGGGCTCGGCAAGATCGGCACCCGGGTGCTGACCCGGCTGCGCGAGCAGCACATCCCGGTGGTGTGCGTGGAGTCGGATCCCGACGCGCGGGGCATGGCGACGGCCCTGCGGCTCAGGGTGCCGGTGGTGCTCGGCGACGTGACCGAGGAAGGTGTCCTGGAGGCCGCGAAGATCCACCGGGCGGACGCCCTGCTCGCGCTGACCAGCGTGGACACCACCAACCTGGAGGCCACCCTGTACGCGCGGTCGGTACGGCCCGACCTGCGGACGGTGCTGCGCCTGTACGACGACGACTTCGCCAAGGCCGTGTACCGCACGCTGCGGGCCGCGCACCCGGACGCCCTGACCCGCAGTCGCAGCGTGTCCCACCTGGCCGCGCCCGCGTTCGCCGGGGCGATGATGGGCCGGCAGATCCTCGGGGCGATCCCCGTGGAGCGGCGGGTGCTGCTGTTCGCGGCGATCCAGGTCGGCGGGCACCCGCAGCTGGAGGGGAGGACGGTCGGCGAGGCCTTCCGCGCCGGGGCCTGGCGGGTGCTGGCCCTGGACACGGCCGCCTCCGAGCAGCCGCCGGCCGGGGCGGGTCCCCCCGCCGTGGCCGGGACGCCCGCGGGGCCCGGCCAGCCGCCGACCGGCACCGCGGCGCGCGACTCGGGCCTGGTCTGGGACCTGCCGGAGACGTATGTGCTCCGGCGCGAGGACCGGGTCGTCCTGGCGGCCACGCGACGAGGGCTCGCGGAACTGCTGGGACGGCGGGGGCGGGCGCGGAGGGGGGTCTAGGGTCTCCCCGCCCCCCTCCCCTCCCCTCCTCCGTCCTCCGTCCTGCGGGTCAGCGGCCGATGTGGCGTTCCGCGAAGTCCAGCTCCAGCCGGACCTGCTTGATCCGCTCGTCCACCACCAGGGAGCCGTGCCCCGCGTCGTAGCGGTAGACCTCGTGAACGGCCCCGCGGGTCTCCAGTCGCTTCACGTAGTTCTCGATCTGGCGGATGGGACAGCGCGGGTCGTTGACCCCGGCGGAGATGTAGACGGGGGCCTTTACCTCGTCGACGTACGTGATCGGCGAGGACACCTCGAAGCGGTCCGGGACCTCCTCGGGGGTGCCGCCGAACAGCGTGCGGTCCATCGCCTTCAGTGCCTCCATCTCGTCGTGGTACGCCGTGACGTAGTCCGCGACCGGGACCGCCGCGATGCCCAGTGCCCAGGCGTCGGGCTGGGTGCCCAGGCCGAGCAGCGTGAGGTAGCCGCCCCAGGAGCCGCCGGTGAGGATCAGCCGGGCGGGGTCCGCGAGGCCGGAAGTGATCGCCCACTCGCGCACCGCGGCGATGTCCTCCAGCTCGATGAGGCCCACCCGGTGCTTCAGGGCGTCGGTCCAGGCGCGCCCGTACCCGGTCGAGCCCCGGTAGTTGACGCGGACCACCGCGTAGCCGTGGTCGATCCAGGCGGCCGGACCGGCCGCGAAGGAGTCGCTGTCGTGCCAGGTCGGGCCGCCGTGGATGTCGAAGACGGTGGGGAGCGGGCCGGTCGTGCCGGCCGGCCGCTGCACCAGCGCGTGGATACGGCCGCCGGGCCCCTCCACCCACACGTCCTCCACCGGCACCGAACCGGGCGACTTCATGCCCGGCGGGTCCAGCACGACCCCGCCGGTCGTGGACCGGACGGCCGGCGGTTCGGCCGCCGACGACCACAGGTACTCCACGCTGCCGTCGGGGCGGACCGTCGCCCCCGAGATCCCGCCGCGCGGGGTGGAGATCTTCTCCAGTCGGCGTGCGGCGAGGTCGTAGCGGAACAGCTCGCCGCGCGCCTCGAAGCCGTGGGCGATCAGCAGGCCCGAGCCGTCCGGGTACCACTCGGCGCTCACGTCGCCGGGCAGGTCCAGCGCCAGGTCGCTCTCCTCGCCGGTCGCCACGTCCCACACCAGGGGCTCCCAGCGGCCGCGGCGCTGGTGGCCGATGAGCAGCCGGGTGTCGCCGGCGACGGGGGCGAAGCCCAGCACGTCGAGGCCCAGCTCGCGGGTGCCGCCCTCGGTGTCGTCGAGCTCCGCGACCGTGCTGCCGTCGGGCCTCACCACGCGGAGCGCGGAGTGCATCGCGTCCCCGTGCTCGGTGTGCTCCACGGCGATCAGCGAACCGTCGTGGGAGAGGTCGCCGACGCCCGCCGACTCGCGGTGGCGGTAGATCTCCACCGGCTGCTCCCCGGTGCGCACCAGGTGGATGGTGGTGCCGTCCTCGTCCGTGGAGCGGCCGACGACCGCAGTGCGGCCGTCCCGGCCCAGGGCGAGACCTGCGGGATAGGAGGGGTCGAGGCCCGGCGTGGCGAGCTCGTCCTCGCCGCCCTCGAAGCGCTGACGGCGCCAGACGCCGAACTCGTCGCCGTCCTTGTCGTCGAACCACCAGATCCACTCACCGTCCGGCGAGAGCACGCCGTCCGTGGTGCCGTTGGGCCGGTGGGTCACCTGTCGTTGCTCACCGGTCGCCCGGTCCCAGGCGTACAGCTCGTACGTCCCTGTCGCGTTGGACACGAACAGGGAGCGGTCGGGTGCGTCCTCCGCCCAGTCGGGGAGGGACACCCTGGGCGCCCGGAAGCGCTTCTCCCAGGCAGGCATGTCCTCGCCCTGTTGCACACGCTCGGTCTGGTCCGCTCGATTCGGCGCGTCGGACCCGTTGCTCTCAGTCATGGATCCATACTGCCCGTCCCGGCGGCCATCGTGCTCCCGAGGTCCCCAGCCTGTGGAAAACCTCGACCGGAACGTTCACCGGATGTCCCCGGATCCCCCGGCGGAAGCGTTCCCGGGGGCCGTTGTCAGTGGCGGGGTGCAGACTGCCCGGCATGACCGATCTCCGAGAGACCGTCCAGCGGTTCTGGGCCACCGCCGAGGCCCGGGACTGGACCGCGTTCGCCGCCACGCTGGCCGAGGACGTCGTCTACACCCTGCCCCAGACCAGGGAGCGGATCAGCGGCCGCGAGCGCTACGTCCGGTTCAACCGCGAGTATCCGGGCGACTGGCACCTGCGGATCGAGCGGATCGTCGCCGAGGGGGACCAGGTGGTCACCTGGGCGCGGTTCACGGTCGGCGAGGAGGAGATGCCGGCCCTCTCCTTCTTCACCGGGGACGGCTCGGGCCGCATATCCGCGATCACGGACTTCTGGCCGGAAGCCTACGAGCCCCCGGCGGGCCGCGAACACCTCGCCGAGCGGTACTAGCGGAGAGGCACCAGGTGGGCGGGTAGCGAGGCGGGCACCGCTCCCGCGGTCGCCCGTGACGGGCCGGGGCGGCGCGTACCCCGCGCACGGGGACGGGCCGCGGGCCCCGTACCGTTGAGGGCGTGTACCGGTTTCTGCTGACGCCCCGATGGTGGGGGATCAACGTCTTCGTGCTGCTCGCCATCCCCTTCTGCATCTACATGGGCTCATGGCAGCTGGGCCGGTTCGAGGACCGGGTGGAGAGCCACGAGGGCGCCCGGGAGCAGGCCGAATCGGGCGCTCGTGAGGCCGCCGAGCCGCTGGACTCGCTGCTGCCCGTGACGAAGGCGACGTCCGGCAAGCAGGCCACCGCCAGCGGGCGCTACGACGAGCAGTTCCTCGTCCCCGACCGGGACCTGGACGGCCGGACCGGCACGTATGTGATGACGCTGCTGCGCACCGACTCCGGCCGGGCCCTGCCGGTGGTGCGCGGCTGGCTGCCCGGATCGCCCGACCCCGCCTCGGTGCCCGCGCCGCCCACCGGTGAGGTCACCGTGACCGGGGCGCTGCAGGCGTCCGAGACGCCCGGCAGCAACGGCGTCAGCACCCGCGGCGGCCTGCCCGAGGGGCAGACCGGTGCGATCAGCGCGGCCTCGCTGGTGAACCTGGTGCCGTACGACGTGTACAACGCCTGGATCACGCTCAACCGCGGGGACTCGGGCATGACGGCGGTGCCCGCGCGGGCGCCGAGCGGCACGGGACTGGACCTGAAGGCGTTCCAGAACCTCGGCTACACCGCCGAGTGGTTCGCCTTCGTGGGCTTCGTGATCTTCATGTGGTTCCGGCTGCTGCGCCGGGAGCTGGAGTTCGCCCGGGACGCCGAGCTGGGCCTGCTCCCGGACGGGGACGACGGCGGGCGCGCGGGCCAGGGCCAGGACGCGGACGCGGACCGGTCCGAGGGCCCGGACGCGTCCGGGAGGCCGGAGGACGCGCGGGAGCAGGAGCGCGAGCGGCCCAGCCCCTCCGGGGTGTGAGGGGGCCCTTCGGGGGGTCGGGGGGTGAGAGACGCCGGGCCCGTGTGTACGGTCCCGGCCGCTCCGCTGTCGGGCGGCCGTCAGGACGCCGTCAGGATGCCCGTCCAGTAGACGGTGCCCGCACAGGCGTTGGCCACCGTCGCGCTGGCCGCGCCGGTCCCGGTGGCCGCCGTGTACGTCACCGTGACACTGCCCTCGACCGTGCCGTCGCCGCGCAGGGTCTGCGGGGAGGCGCCGTCGTCACCGCCGGCGCCCGTGGTGGCACCGGTGGTGGTCGTGCCCCCGCTGGGCGTCGGGTCGGGCGAGGGGCCGCCCGTTCCTCCCCCTGAGGCGCCGCCGGTGGTCGGGCAGGTCTCACTCGGCACCCACGCGAACTTCACCTCGTAGGCCGCGCCCGGCTTCAGCAGCAGCCCCGAGGCGGCTTCCAGGGACGGGTCGGGCAGTCCGGCCGCCGCGTCGCCCGGCGCATGCCGCATGGTGGAGACCTTGGCCGGGTCGGCGGCGCCCTGCGTGGCCACGCCGATCCCGCCCGGGGCGCCGACCGTGCAGGTGTCCCCCGAGTTGTTGGTGACCCGGAACGCGCCGTACACGGTGCCCGTGGAGTCGGGTGCCGCGGTGCTCGCGACGGCGGCACCGAGGTGGTCGGCGGTACACGCGGGGGCGCCGGTGTCGGCGCTGGACGAGGGGCCGGTGCCCTCCGTCGCGCCGGCGCCGGTGCTGTTGCCGGTGCCTTCGTCCTTGCCCTTCTCGCCGCCCTTGCCGGTGCCCTCGATCTCGTCGGAGGAGCCTCCGGCGGTGCTCGCGCCGTTGTCCGGGCCCTTGCCCTGGCTGGTGCCGCCCTGCGCCTGCGAGGCGTGGCCGACGGCGGACGGGTTGGCGTCGGAGCCGGACGAGGTGGACACGTGCACGACGGCGGGGACGGCGGTGCCGACGAAGAGCGCGGCGGCCGCCATGCCGACCAGTGCCTGCCGTTTGCGGGCCCGGCGGGCGGGGACGGCCCGGCGCAGGTAGTCGAGGGTTCCGTCGCTGGGCTCCACCTCGCGCACCGCCTGGTGCAGCAGGTCACGCAGGGCGCGTTCGTCCGCGCCGAGCTCCCCGGTGCTGCCCGGGTCCGCGGAGTCCGCCGGTCCGTGGGAGGCTCCAGCGCGCGCGGACTCCCCGGCGTCGGCCGCGTTCCCGGCGCCGGCGGAGCCCGCCGGCCCCTCGGCGTTCGCGGAGCCCTCATCGTCCGCAGAGCCCCCGGCGCTCCCGGAGCCCTCGACGCTCACAGATCCCTCGGCGCTCACGGGCTCCCCGGAACGCGGACTCGCCGGTTCCGCCGGGCTCCCGGAGCCGCTGGAGTCACTGGAGCCGCTGGAGCCGCTGGAGCCGCTGGAGCCGCTAAGGCTGCCGCCGCTCTCCGCTTCCTTCCCGGGGCCGGGCCGGTCCGGACGTGCGGGATCCTCGGAGGGCCGGTCGCCGCCGCTCGGGCGGTCGTGGTCGTGCATGCCCTTACCGTCGCTCATGCCGGCGCCTCCATGGCGACCCGCAGCGCCGCGATGCCGCGCGAGCCGTACGCCTTCACGGAGCCCAGCGATATGCCGAGCGACTCGGCGACCTGTGCCTCCGTCATGTCGGCGAAGTAGCGCAGCACCAGCACCTCGCGCTGGCGGCGCTGCAGGCCCTTCATGGCCTGGATGAGGGAGTCCCGCTCCAGCTGGTCGTAGGCGCCTTCCTCCGCGCTCGCCATGTCGGGCATGGGCTTGGACAGCAGCTTCAGGCCGAGGATGCGGCGGCGCAGCGCCGAGCGGGAGAGGTTGACGACCGTCTGCCGCAGGTACGCCAGGGTCTTCTCCGGGTCACGGACGCGTTTGCGGGCCGAGTGCACCCGGATGAACGCCTCCTGGACGACGTCCTCGCAGGAGGCGGTGTCGTCGAGGAGGAGCGCGGCGAGGCCCAGCAGGGAACGGTAGTGGGCGCGGTAGGTCTCGGTGAGGTGGTCGACGGTGGTACCGGCCGCGACGGCGTCGTCGGTGCCGTCGCGCTGATCGGGTATGCGGACCGGCCGCGCTGCGGGCATGGGCGCGATCACCGGCATGCCACCGGGCACGCCGGCCAGTCGCGGTCGGAGAGCCTGGCGGGGGGAACGGGGGCGGAGAGCCGCACCGCGCGCCGCTGTGAAGTCGAGTACCTCAGCCACGCCAGTTGGACACGTCTCCCCCCGTAAGGGTTGTACGTGCCGGGCATCACTTTTGCGCCGACCGCCGCGGAGGGTGGCACGCCGGGCGCCCCGGCCGCGGGCCCGTCGGACAGCGACCCGGGTGCCACCGCCTCGGCTCCGCCGGCGTGCCCCACCGCGTCCGACCACGCACTCCATGACCTCATGCGTCCCGCTCTTCCCCTGTGTCTCATATGAACGGGCGTCCCCACGCCCGGTTCCAGACGTCCCCACGTCTGAAAGACCGCGTCCCCACGCACCGGCAAAGGGTGACCGCAAAGACGCTCCCCGCCCGCCGCTCGGTTGCGGCGGGCGGGGAGGTCGATCCTCGGGTTCCCATCCTCGGTTCCCGGACCGGCCGGTTCAAGTGATCGGGACCATCAACCCGGCCCACTCGACTGACACAGATCCTACAAACGAAACCCGCCGGAACCAGGGGGTTTCACGCTCCGTCAGGTCTCGGCCGCCACCAGTTCGGCGATCTGCGCCGTGTTGAGCGCGGAGCCCTTGCGCAGGTTGTCCCCGCAGACGAAGAGTTCGAGCGCCGTCGGATCGTCCAGGGCGCGGCGCACCCGCCCGACCCACGTCGGGTCGGTGCCGACGACGTCCGCGGGCGTCGGGAACTCGCCCGCGGCCGGGTTGTCGAACAGCACCACGCCGGGGGCGGTCGCGAGGATCTCGCGGGCCCGGTCCACCGTGACCTCGTCCTCGAAGCGGGCGTGCACGGTGAGGGAGTGCGTGGTGACGACCGGGACCCGTACGCAGGTCACGGCGACCGGCAGGCGGGGCAGGCCGAGAATCTTGCGGGACTCGTCGCGGACCTTCATCTCCTCCGACGACCAGCCGTCCTCCCGCAGGGAACCGGCCCACGGCACGACGTTGAGCGCGACGGGTTCCGCGAACGGCCCGGTGTTGTCGCCGACGGCCCGCCGCACGTCGCCCGGGCTGGTGCCGAGCTCCGTCCCGGCGACCAGGGACAGCTGCTCGCGCAGCGTGCGGACGCCCGCATGTCCGGCCCCGGAGACCGCCTGGTACGAGGAGACCACCAGCTCCCGCAGGCCGAACTCGGCGTGCAGCGCGCCCAGCGCGACGATCATCGACAGGGTGGTGCAGTTGGGGTTGGCGATGATCCCGCGCGACCGCATCCGGGCGGCGTGCGGGTTGACCTCCGGGACGACCAGCGGCACCTCGGGGGCCATCCGGAAGGCGCCGGAGTTGTCGATCACCACCGCGCCCCGGGCGGCGGCGAGGGGGGCCCACTGCGCGGACACCTCGTCGGGGACGTCGAACAGCGCGACGTCGACCCCGTCGAAGGCCTCCTCGGTGAGGGCCACGACCTCGACCTCCTCACCGCGCACGGCCAGCTTGCGGCCGGCCGAGCGCGAGGAGGCGATCAGGCGGATCTCCCCCCAGATGTCCGCCCGCTGGGACAGGATCTGGAGCATGACCGTGCCGACGGCGCCGGTCGCTCCCACGACCGCGAGCGTCGGCCGTCCGGAGCGGCCGGACCCGGTGGAGGCGGCCATCAGCGGCCGGTGCCCCCGTAGACGACGGCCTCGTCGCTGTCGGAGTCCAGCCCGAAGGCGGAGTGCACGGCGCGGACGGCCTCGTCCACGTCGTCCTTGCGGGTGACCACCGAAATGCGGATCTCGGAGGTCGAGATCAGCTCGATGTTGACCCCGGCGTCGCTGAGCGCGGTGAAGAAGTCGGCGGTGACACCCGGGTTGGTCTTCATGCCCGCGCCGACCAGGGAGATCTTGCCGATCTGGTCGTCGTAGCGCAGGGAGTCGAAGCCGATGGCGCCCTTGTTGCGCTCCAGGGCCTCGATGGCCTTGGGCCCCTCGCTCTCGGGGAGCGTGAAGGAGATGTCCGTCAGTCCGGTGGACGCGGCGGACACGTTCTGCACGACCATGTCGATGTTGATCTCGGCGTCGGCGATCGTGCGGAAGATCGAGGCCGCCTCGCCCGGCTTGTCCGGCACACCGACGACCGTGACCTTGGCCTCGGAGGTGTCGTGTGCGACACCGGAGATGAGAGCCTGCTCCACCTTCTTGTCCCCTTGCTTGATCGGCTCGCTGCTGACCCACGTGCCCTGGAGCCCGCTGAACGACGAGCGGACGTGGATCGGGATGTTGTACCGGCGGGCGTACTCCACGCAACGGTGGAGCAGCACCTTGGAACCGGAGGCCGCCAGTTCGAGCATGTCCTCGAACGAGATCCAGTCGATCTTCCTGGCCTTGGTCACCACGCGCGGGTCGGCGGTGAACACGCCGTCCACGTCGGTGTAGATCTCGCACACCTCGGCATCGAGCGCCGCGGCCAGCGCGACGGCGGTGGTGTCGGAGCCGCCCCGGCCGAGCGTGGTGATGTTCTTGCCCTGCTGGCTGACGCCCTGGAACCCGGCGACGATGGCGATGTTGCCCTCGTCCACCGAGGCCTGGATGCGGCCCGGCGTGACATCGATGATGCGGGCTTTGTTGTGGACGGAGTCGGTGATGACACCTGCCTGGCTGCCGGTGAAGCTCTGGGCGTTGTGGCCCAGGTTCTTGATCGCCATGGCCAGCAGGGCCATGGAGATCCGCTCTCCGGCGGTCAGCAGCATGTCGAGCTCGCGCCCGGCAGGAAGGGGGGATACCTGCTCGGCGAGATCGATCAACTCGTCCGTCGTGTCGCCCATCGCGGAAACCACGACGACCACCTGGTGGCCGTTCTGCTTGGCTTCCACGACCCTCTTGGCGACGCGCTTGATGCCTTCGGCATCGGCTACGGAGGAGCCTCCGTACTTCTGCACGACAAGGCCCACGTGCGCTCCTCGCTCAGTCCGTTGTTGTCCCACGATGTACACACATGTGTGTGATGCGTGGCGGGCTCATTCTATCGAGCGTCCGAAAATCCCCTCGGCGATATCGCATGGTGAGACCTCCGGGCGCCCGCGCAGGGGGCTCATGCCCAGCCCGGCGCAACGCACTCGGAAAAGCGACCTGCGTCACATGGGGAGGCGGTTCGTGAAGGCCCGGGCGGGGCCCGGCGCGCGGCTACCTGACCGGTGAGCGCAGGCCCAGCGGCTCCGCGATCTCCTCCGCCATCACCTGGCCCGCCTCGAACTCCAGGGTGTCGTCGCCCACGCCCTGGTCGGTGTCGAGGCCGTCGAGTGCGGCGAGGGGCTGGTTGAGGCGGACGTGGGCGACGACCGACTGCAGGGCGCGCAGGGTCGCGGACGCCGTGGAGCCCCAGTTGGAGAAGTAGGAGAACTGCCACCACCACAGGGCCTCGGTGGTGCGGCCCGCGCGGTAGTGGACCATGCCGTGCCGCAGGTCGGTGATGACGTCCGTGAGGTCGTCGGAGATCCGGGCGGGCACGGGCGCCGTGCGGGGCTCGTAGGGGTCGAAGACCTCGGAGTAGACGTCGATGGGGTCCAGCATGCGCGCGAGGTTCTCGCGGAGCTCGTCCACGTCCGGCTCGGGGCCCGGGTCGGGCTCGTAGCGCTCGTCGGGGACGATGTCCTCGTGGGCGCCGAGCCGGCCGCCGGCCAGCATCAGCTGGGAGACCTCCAGCAGCAGGAACGGCACCGCCGAGTCGGGCTCGTCGCCCTTGGCGACCTCGGTGACGGCGACGAGGAAGCTCTCGATCTGATCCGCGATCTGGACGGCGAAGTCGTCCGGATCCTGGTCCGTGACATGCAGCGTGGCATCAGACATCTAGGAGTCGTCTCCCCTCGAAGGCGCGGCCGAGGGTCACCTCGTCCGCGTATTCCAGGTCGCCGCCCACCGGGAGGCCGCTGGCCAGGCGGGTGACCTTCAGGCCCATGGGCTTGATCATGCGGGCGAGGTACGTCGCCGTGGCCTCGCCCTCGAGGTTGGGGTCCGTGGCCAGGATCAGCTCGGTGACGGTGCCGTCGGCCAGGCGGGCCAGGAGCTCCCTGATGCGCAGGTCGTCAGGGCCCACGCCGTCGATGGGGCTGATCGCGCCCCCGAGCACGTGGTAGCGGCCGCGGAACTCGCGGGTGCGCTCGATCGCCACGACGTCCTTGGGCTCCTCCACGACACAGATGACCGCGGGGTCGCGGCGGGTGTCGCGGCAGATGCCGCAGAGCTCCTCCTGCGCGACGTTGCCGCAGGTCGCGCAGAAGCGGACCTTGGCCTTGACCTCCATCAGCGCGTGGGCGAGACGGCGGACGTCGGTCGGTTCGGCCTGGAGGATGTGGAAGGCGATCCGCTGGGCGCTCTTGGGACCGACGCCGGGCAGCCTGCCCAACTCGTCGATGAGGTCCTGTACCACGCCTTCGTACAACGGACTGCCGTCCTTCCTGGGGTCACGTCACTAGGTACCGTAGAGGTCCGCGGGCCGTCTTAGAAGGGCAGTCCGGGGATGCCGCCGCCGCCCAGGCCCTGGGCCAGCGGGCCCAGCTTCTGCTGCTGCAGGTTCTGGGCGTTCTCGTTGGCCGCGTGGACGGCCGCGAGGATCAGGTCGGCGAGCGTCTCGGTGTCCTCGGGGTCCACCGCCTTGGGGTCGATCTGCAGGGCCCGCAGTTCACCGGAGCCGGTGACGGTGGCCTTCACGAGCCCGCCGCCCGCCTGGCCCTCGACCTCCGTGCGGGCCAGTTCCTCCTGGGCCTTGGCGAGGTCCTGCTGCATCTTCTGGGCCTGCTGCAGCAGCTGCTGCATGTTGGGCTGGCCACCACCGGGGATCACGATTCAGCTCCTTGTGGTCGGTCGGCCGGGCCGCCGGCCGGTCGGGCCGTCGGTCCGGCGGGCTGTCGGGCGTTCCTGCCGTTCGGCACGAGCCTACGTGGTCGCGGCAGCCGTCGCCCCAGCACTCTTTCGAGTGAGTCCCACGGGGCGCCTATACCTGATCACGGCCCTCTTCCGGGCGGAAAAGGGGCCGAACCCGCCACTGGGCCACCCATTGGGCGGTAGGAAGGGTCCGGCAGGTCGCGGATCAGTCACGGTCAGTAGGGAGTACCGGGTGGGTCAGCCGGAGATGCAGCCCGAGGGACGGCCTCAGGACCGGCACGGCAAGGGGGCCGCACCGCGGTCGGGTGATCTGACCGGGCGGGTCTTCCCGCTCGGTGACTGGGGCGAACCGGCGGCCCGGCTGGACGAGTTGTACCGGTGGGTCGAGCGGGGGGCGCTGGACACGGCCGCCTGGTATCTCACCGACCGGATGTGGAAACGGCGCTGCGGGCAGGTGCTGCGCGCCGGGACGGCGGTGGGCGCGGTGACCGGGGCGGCGCTGCCGCTGCTGGACCTGGCCGGGGCGCTCGGCGGGGTGGCCCCGTGGGGGTACCTGTCGCTGCTGGTGGCGGTGGCGTGCGTGGCCGCGGACCGGTACTTCGGGGTGACGTCCGGCTGGATGCGGGACCTGGCGACGGCCCAGGCGGTGCACCGCCGGCTGCAGGCCCTCCAGTTCGACTGGGCGTCGGAGTGCGTCCGTGAGGTGCTGGGTCCGGCGGACGGCACGGCGAGCGAGGCGGCCGAGCGGTGCCTGTCGGTGCTGCGGCGGTTCTCCGAGGACGTCGCGGAGCTGGTGCGGGTGGAGACGGCCGACTGGATGGTGGAGTTCCGCACCGGGGGCTCGCCCCTGGGCGTTCAGGGGGCGGTGTCGGGCCCGGGCCGTCCGGAGCCGGTGATGCCGCACGGCCGGTTCTCCACCCCGCCCGGGTCGGCCCGCCCGAACATGCCGAGGCAGCGCCCGCCGGAGCCGCGGTAGCGCGTCCGGCGGGCACTGTGCCCCTGGCCGTCGGCCGGCGGCCGTCGACCCGCAGCCGCGGCGATGCGTCCGGGGTCAGCGGGGCCCGGCAGTGCGCGGGCGTCGCGTTCTCCCCGGCGGTAGGAAGTCACGGACGGGCCGGGGCGCCCCCCGCCTGCCGGGTACGGGCATCCGGCCCCCGGCCTGCCGGGAGACGGGCATCCGGCCCCCGGCCTGCCGGGAGACGGGCATCGATCCCTCGGCCGACCCACCGGGCACGGGCACCCGGACCCCCGCCTGCCGGGACGCGGGCATATGGCCCCCCGCCTGCCGGGACACGGGCATCGATCCCTCGGCCGACCCACCGGGCACGGGCACCCGGACCCCCGCCCGCCGGGACACGGGCATCCGGCCCACCGCCTGCCGGGACACGGGCATCCGGACCCCCGCCTGCCGGGACGCGGGCATATGGCCCCCCGCCTGCCGGGACACGGGCATCGATCCCTCGGCCGACCCACCGGGCACGGGCACCCGGACCCCCGCCCGCCGGGACACGGGCATCCGGACCCTCGGCCGACCCACCGGGCACGGGCACCCGGACCCCCGCCTGCCGGGACACGGGCATCCGGCCCACCGCCCGCCGGGACACGGGCATCGATCCCTCGGCCGCCCCACCGGGTACAGGCATCCGCCCCCGGCCCCCTCACCCGCCCCCGCTCAGTCCCGCGCGGACGCGCTCACTCCCGCGTCGACGCGCTCAGTCCCGCGTGTAGGTGAGCTGCTCGCCGCTGCTGGTGTTCACGCGCTGGAGGGTGTCGCCGGGCAGCAGCCGGACCTGGGTCGCGGCGCCCGGGGTGCAGGCGCTGCGCGGCCGGCCGCTGGTCACGCTCGACGGCCCGAGCTGCAGCCCGCCGGAGTCGGAGGCGGAGGTCAGCCGGGCCTCGAACACGCAGCGGTAGGTGCCGTTGCCCGTGGGCCCCTCGGCGAGGAGGGACAGGACCGTGTCGCCGACCCCGCCCTGCTGGATGGTCAGCCGGCGGGAGTGCACCCCGCTCGTGTTGTCGATGGTCGCGGACCAGCTGCCCAGGTAGGCGGCGGGGACGGTGCCGTCGGGCGGGGACGTGGTGCCGGGCCCGTCCGTGCCGGGCTGCTTGCCGTCGGACGGGGTGGCGTCGGAGTCCCCCCGGGCGGCGTCGCCGGAGGCGGACGGTGAGGCGGACGGGCCGCCGCCGGCGCCGGTGTCGCCGTTGCTCATCAGGGCGTACACGGTGCCGCCCGCGGCGAGCGCGACGACCAGGGCGATGACGACGAGCAGTGCGGTGGACCGCGCGTCGCGGCGCGGGTCCCGGGGCGGGCCGTAGGGAGGGGTCCCGGTGAAGGGCGGCGGGCCGTAGGGCGGGGTGGCTCCGGCGCCGTGGCCGCCGTAGGGGTAGCCGTAGCCGGGGTGCGGCTGGGGATGGCCGTACGCGGGCGGGTTCTGCGGGCCGGCGGGGTGGGCCGGGGCGCCCGGGGCCGGCGGCTGGGCGGCGTGCTGCCCGGCGACGACGACGGTGGGGAGGTGGTTCACCGGGGTGCCGGCGCCGGGCGCGCCCGGTGCGGGCGGGGACGGGCGGCCGGGGGTGTCGTCGGCGGCCGGGGCGTGCTCGGGGGTGGCGGCGGGCGCGGGCAGGGCGCGGGCAGCCGGGTCCTGCGCCGCCGGCGCCCCGGGCGCCCCGGGCGTCCCGTCGGGTCCGTCGGGTCCGTCGGGTCCGTCCGGCGTCTCCGGGTTCTCCGTGTCGAGCAGCCGCACCGCGTGGCGGCCGAGCTGCGCGACGAGGGCGCTCGGCAGCCAGGGGTCGCGGGAGCGGCCGTCGGTGACGGTGTCCTCGGCGCCGGTGCGGTCCAGGATCCGGCGGAGCGTGGGCCGCGCGGCGGGGTCCTTCTTCAGGCAGTCGCGGACCAGGTCGGCGATGCCCTCGGGCACGCCGTCGAGGTCGGGTTCCTCCTGGGCGATGCGGAACATCAGGGCGTGCACGCCGCTGTTGGCGGTGCCGAAGGGCAGCCGGCCGGTGGCGGCGTAGGCGAGGACCGCGCCGAGGCAGAAGACGTCGCAGGCGGGGGTGATGCGGTCGCCGCGCACCTGCTCGGGCGCCATGAAGCCGGGCGATCCGACGAGCGCGCCGGTGCGGGTGAGCCCGCCGTCGGTCACGGTCTCCAGGGCGCGGGCGATGCCGAAGTCGATGACCCGCGGCCCGTCGATGGTGACGAGGATGTTGGACGGCTTGAGGTCGCGGTGGACGATGCCGGCGGCGTGGATGTCCTGCAGCGCGTGCGCGAGGCCGGCGCCGAGGATGCGGACCGACCGCTCGGGCAGGGCCCCGTGGTGGTGGCCGACGACCTGCTGGAGGCTGGGCCCGGCGACGTAGCCGGTGGCGACCCACGGCACCGGCGCCTCGGTGTCCGCGTCGAGCACCGGAGCGGTCCACGCGCCGCCGACCTGCCGGGCCGCCTGCACCTCCTGCCGGAAGCGCGCCCGGAACTCCTCCTGCCGGGCCAGCTCCTCGTGCACCAGCTTCACGGCCACGGTCCGTCCCCGGTCGGAACGGGCCAGGTAGACGGACCCCATGCCGCCCGCGCCGAGCCGCGCGAGCAGCCGGTACGCGCCGATGTGCGGCGGATCCCCGGGACCGAGCTTCTCCATCGTTGCGCCGCCTTCCCCCCAGTGAGCAACATCATGAGGATAGTGCGGGGCCCGTGCGGACGGCCGGGGACGACGTCTACGGTTCCGTAACAGGCGCGGGGCCGGTGGCCGGCCGGGCGGTCTCGGGCGGGCCGAGCCCGTCGAGGACCTCGGACAGGCGCCCGAGCAGCCGGACCGTCCGCTCCAGGTCCTCCTGCCCGAACGCCTGCGCGAGCCGGTCGGCGAAGGCCGCGTGCCCGGGGTCGATCCGGGCGACGGCTTCGCGTCCCGTTGCAGTGGGGGTGAGCAGCTTCGCGCGGCGGTGGGCGGGGTTGGTCCGGTACTCGGCGAGCCCCTGGTCGACCAGCAGGTCGGCGATGCGCTGCACGCTCTGCCGGGTGATGCCCATGGCGCGGGCGATCCCGGAGACGGTCAGCGGCTCGGTGAGGACCGCGCCCAGCACCTGCCAGCGGGCGGCGGTGAGCCCGGCGGGCCGGGCCAGTTCCTCGGCGACGGCGAGGAACTGGCCGTTGAGCCGGAACACCCCGAGCGCGCTGCCGCTCAGCAGTTCCTGCCGGGCCCGGCTCACCGGGACAGTGCCTTCTCGTACGCGGCGTAGGCGGCCGGGTCGGAGTCGTGGAACAGCCGGAACCAGGGGTCGATGACGGTCTCGTCGTAGGCGCCGAGCAGGCGGAAGACCTCGCGGGCGAAGGCGACGGGTTCGGTCGGGCCCGCGGTGACGAGGAGGCCGTCGGTGACGGCGTCGGCCTCGGTGTACCGCCCGCCGCCCCGGTAGCCGGTGGCGGCCAGGTAGTGGGGGGAGCCGCTGGTGTGCGCGCGGTCGTCGAGCAGGCCCTCGCGGGCGAGTCCGGCGGTGGCGCCGCAGATCGCGGCGACGGGCACGCCCGCGTCGAGGAAGGCGCGCGCGGCGCGGGCGAAGGGGGCGAGCGTGTCGCCGGTGTCCCAGAGGGACGCCCCGGTGAGGATCAGCAGCGCGCTGTCCTCGGGGCGGAGGGCGTCGAGCGGGAGGCCGGGCAGGACGCGCAGGCCGCCCATGCTGGTGACGGGGCCGTCGGCGGGGGCGACGGTGCGGATCTCGTACCCGGCGAGGGCGAGGTGGGCGGTGGTGTGGCCGGGTTCCCAGTCGGCGTAGGTGTCGTAGACGGCGAGGTGGACGGGCTTGCGGGTCATGACCGCTCCCTGGGGTCTCGACGGGCGGGAGGGCCGCCGGACGGTGGCGGCCGGGGACGATGACGCCCCTTCCCATGACAGCAATCTGTCATGTCGACAGCTTGCTGTCAATGGGGGGCGGGGCGGGACGTTCGACAACCTGTCGCGGAAAGCCCGCGACCGCAGACAGGGCGCCGATGTCGCGGGGCGCCCCGGGCGGCCTACCCTCGGCGGCATGACCGCTCAGCCGAACCCCGAGGCCGGCGCCGCAGTGAAGGCCGCCGACCGTGCCCATGTGTTCCACTCCTGGTCCGCGCAGGAGCTCATCGACCCGCTCGCCGTCGCCGGGGCGCAGGGGTCGTACTTCTGGGACTACGACGGCCGGCGCTATCTCGACTTCGCCAGCGCGCTCGTCTACACGAACATCGGCTACCAGCACCCCAAGGTCGTCACCGCGATCCAGGAGCAGGCCGGACGGATGACGACGTTCGCGCCCGCGTTCGCCGTCGAGGCGCGCTCGGAGGCGGCCCGGCTGATCGCCGAGCGGACCCCCGGGGACCTGGACAAGATCTTCTTCACCAACGGCGGCGCCGACGCCGTCGAGCACGCCATACGCATGGCCCGGCTGCACACCGGCCGCCCCAAGGTGCTGTCCGCGTACCGCTCCTACCACGGCGGCACCCAGCAGGCCGTGAACCTCACCGGTGACCCGCGGCGCTGGGCCTCCGACAGCGGGACGGCCGGGGTCGTGCACTTCTGGGCGCCCTTCCTGTACCGCTCGCGCTTCTACGCCGAGACCGAGGAGCAGGAGTGCGCGCGGGCGCTGGAGCACCTGGAGACGACGATCGCCTTCGAGGGGCCGTCGACGATCGCCGCGATCATCCTGGAGACGATCCCGGGCACCGCGGGCATCATGATGCCGCCGGCCGGCTACCTCGCGGGCGTGCGGGAGCTGTGCGACACGTACGGCATCGTCTTCGTGCTGGACGAGGTGATGGCCGGGTTCGGGCGGACCGGCGAGTGGTTCGCGGCCGACCTGTACGACGTCGTGCCGGACCTGCTGACCTTCGCCAAGGGCGTCAACTCGGGATACGTGCCGCTGGGCGGGGTCGCCATCTCCGGGGCGATCGCCGACACCTTCGGCAAGCGGCCCTACCCGGGCGGCCTGACGTACTCCGGGCACCCGCTGGCCTGTGCGGCGGCCGTCGCGACGATCCGGGTGATGGCGGAGGAGGGCGTCGTGGAGAACGCGGCCCGGCTCGGCTCGGACGTCCTGGAACCCGCGCTGCGCGAGCTGGCGGAACGGCACCCGAGCGTGGGCGACGTCCGCGGGACCGGCATGTTCTGGGCGCTGGAACTGGTCCGCGACCGGGAGACCCGCGAGCCGCTGGTCCCCTACAACGCGGCCGGTGAGGCCAACGCCCCGATGGCCGCGTTCGCCGCCGCCGCCAAGGAGGGCGGGGTGTGGCCCTTCGTGAACATGAACCGCACGCACGTGGTGCCGCCGTGCACCGTCACCGAGGCGGAACTCAAGGAAGGCCTGGCGGTGCTGGACTCCGCCCTGTCGGTGGCCGACGAGTACGTCGCCTGACCCCTCCGGGGCCGGGGAGCGGGCGGGTGCGGGCGGGTGTCCCGATCCCCTCCGTACCGGCCCCGGTCGAACGTTCCTGCCGCACTCGAACGCGTAAGGTGTCGTGCCCGTAGGACACCATGTGCGTGCACGGCACGCGCCACGCGACGAGGGAGCCCCCCGGACCATGCCCGGCAGCAGCGGCAACGCCGCGGTGACCCGCAGCACCCTGCGGCAGCAGATCGCCGACGCGCTCCGCGACGAGGTGCTGGCCGGACGGCTCCAGCCGGGGCGGGAGTTCACCGTCAAGGAGATCGCCGAGCAGTACGGGGTGTCCGCGACGCCGGTGCGGGAGGCGCTGGTCGACCTGTCGGCCCAGGGCCTGCTCGACGCCGACCACCACCGCGGCTTCCGGGTGCACGCGTTCACCGCCCCCGACTTCCGCGGCATGATCGAGGCCCGCAGCCTGGTCATCGACGGCATGTTCCACTCCCTGGCCCACGGCCACCGGGCCCGCTTCCGGCCGGACGAACCCCGTGTGGCCGCCGCGCTCGCCGGGGTCCGGCGGCGCGGCGAGGAGGCCCGGCGCGCCGCGCTCGCCGGGGACCTCGCCATCCTGATCGGCTACGACCTGCGCTTCTGGCGCGAGCTGACGGCCGTGTTCGGCAACCCCTACCTCACCGAATTCCTGCACCGGCTGCGCGTCCAGACCTGGGTGGGCATCGTGCAGCACCTGCGCAACCTGCCCGACCTGCGGGGCCGCCTGTGGTCCCGGCACACCGAGCTGGTCGACGCCCTGTCGCAGCGCGACACCGACACGGCCCGCGCGATCATCGCCTCGTACAACGCCCACTCGCTCGCCCTGATCGAGCGTCTGGCGGACGGGTGAGCAGTTGCGGGGGCCGCGGCCCGCGTCGTCGGGGCTCGCCCGGGTATGGGACGTGCACGAGGAAAACGTCTCCTCGCACCGCGCCGATACCCTTCCATGACCGCTGTGTCCGCGGTGACCACCGCGAGCGCGGCCACCGTGACCGCCGTGACCGCCGTGCTATATGCGAGGAGCCCTCTTTGGCCTGTGACCTGTGGCTGGTACCGCTCGTCGACGTCTTGTGCCACACGCCCGACAATCCGTTCGCCGAGGAACTCGCGCAGTACAACAGGGTGCTCGCGGACGGCGGGCTGCCTCCGGTGCCGGTGTACCAGTACATGCCGGGGCTGTCCGGCGAGGTCGCCCCGGTCGCGGGATTCGACTACGACGCGCTGCACTTCCTGCGCCGCGCCTACCTGCTCCACGTGTGCGGGCTCCCCGTCACCCCGGTGGGCGAACTGGGCGGCGACTACGAGCAGTTGCTGGAGATGTTCGAGTCGACGGCACAGCAGTCCCACCTCGTCTGGCACTACGACCACGCGGGCGCCTACGTGCCCGTCGACTTCCCGCACCCGCTCTCCAGCGACGAACTCCTCGCGGGCGGCGGCCCCCTGGGCTCCTCGCACGCCCTGCTGCGGGAACTGGAGGCCGTGGCCCCCGCCCTCGGCATCGATCCGGCCAACCCCCCGGAGGCCCCCGAGCCTCCGCAGGGCCCGACGGAGCTGGAGGAGCCGGCCGTCCCCGCCCCCTACGATCCCAGCCCCTTCGCCCGCGAACGCCACGTCTGGCTGGGCCTGCACGCGGCGGCGACCCGGAGCCTGGCCCAGGGATCGATGATCGTCTTCAGCTGAGGCGTCCCCGGGGCGCGCCCCGGCCGGTCCCGGCCTCCCCCGCGCCGCCGGGTACGGGTCAGACGTGGGCGACGGCCGCCCGCGGAGCGCGCTCCCGGGCCGCGAGGACCGTGTGACGCACCAGGTTGAGGACCGAGACGGCGGTGCCGCCGCCCGGCAGCCGCTCCTCGCGGATCAGGCCCCGCAGCAGCAGGCCGTGCAGCGCCCGGACCACCTCCTGAGCAGGACGCCCGAGGAGGCGCTGCACCTCTTCCGTGGCCGACGGCTGACGCCGCAGGGCCAGCGCGGTCAGCACGCCGGACTGCGCCGGGCGCAGCCCTCCGACGGCACCACGGATCAGCGCCCCCAGGTCGGCCTCCCCCTCGGACTCCCCGGCGAAGACCGGTTCGAGCAGCGGCAGCGGGTTGTCCCGCGCCTTGTCCAGCAGCTGCTCGGGCGAGTACATCGGCAGCCAGCCCGCCGCGAGGTGGAGGGCGAGCGGGATGCCGTCCAGGAGCCGGCACAGCCCGGTCACCGCTTCCGTCACGGCCGCCGTCTGCTGCATCGCCGGGCGCGTGTAGGCGACGTGCGCCAGCATCAGCCGGACGGCGGGCGACGCCGCGCCCTGGCCCGGCTCCGCCCCCGGCGCGGCCAGGGGCAGCGGGGCGAGCGGCACGGCCCGCACGCCCAGGACGGGCAGCGGGGTCCGCATGGTGACGAGCACCTGGAGGTTGGTGCAGCAGGCGAGCAGGTGCAACAGCCGTCCGCCGTCGGCGACGGGGCCGTCGTAACCGTCGACCACCAGGAGGGTGCGGCGGTCACCGATCAGCCCGGCCAGTTCGTCCAGCGGGCCGTCGCCGCAGAGCCGGTCCAGCATCCACGACGTCAGCAGACTCGGCCCGTGGTCGGCCGCCGGTGCGCTTCCGCCCCCGGGCGCCCGGGCGGGGAGCCAGACGACCCGGCCGCCCCCTCTGGCGGCGTGGCGGTGCGCCACCGCCAGGGCGAGCAGGCTCTTGCCCGCCCCGGGCAGTCCGACGAGGGACAGGATGCGTTCCCGGCCCGCGAGGAGGGCGCCGGCCACCACGTCGAGTTCCCGCTCCCTGCCGACCAGCGGGTGCATCGCCGACGGCGGCGAGGCCGCGTCCTCCTCGTACATCTGCCGCAGGGTGGTGTCCACGGAGACCTGACCGGACGCCTGGTCGAGCAGGAACCGGTGGGAGCCCGTCAGACCGAGGGCCTCGGCCAGCAGGCGGGTCGTCTCCCTGCGGGGGCGGCTGGCCCGCCCCAGTTCCAGGTCCCGGATGGCCCGGACGCTGACGCCGGACGCCGCGGCGAGCTGCTCCTGGGTGAGACCGGCGCGTTTGCGGGCCAGTTGGAGCGCCCTGCCGTACTGCGTGGAACCGGCGGCCTCGGGATGCGTGCGCCGCGCCTGTGGCCGGTCCGGTCCCACTCCGTCCAGGCGTACCGTCATGCGGCGCCGCCGGCTGCCGCGGGGGACGGCCCGGCCGGCGAGCCCTCGGCACCCGGCCCGTTCCAGCCGATGTCCCCGAGCCGCACGGCCGGACGCTCGGCGTTCCAGCCGATGTCCCCCTGGAGCGCACCGGGCTTCGGCCCGTTCCAGCCGATGTCCCCGAGCCGCACGGCCGGACGCTCGGCGTTCCAGCCGATGTCCGCGTGGAGCGCGCCGCGCTTCGGGCCGTCCCAGCCGATGTCGCCGGGCCGGTGACCGCTCCCCGCACTGTTCCAGCCGATGTCCCCCTGCCGGGCGTCCCGCTTCGGGCCGTCCCAGCCGATGTCGGCGTGGAGCGCGTCCCGCTTCGGGCCGTCCCAGCCGATGTCGCCGGGCCGGTGACCGCTCCCCGCACTGTTCCAGCCGATGTCCTTCGCCGACACGCTCGTCTCCTGCCCGCTGCCGTCCGTGCCGAGCGATCCGCCGACGCCCGTGAGCAGGGCTCCGGACCCTGCCAGGAGCGCACCGGCCAGAGTGGCGGCGACCACGGTCCGCCGCACGGGGCGCACCGTCCCGCCCGTGGTGCGTGTTCCCCTGTCAGCAGCCTGAACCATCATGCGAATCACAGTCTCCCCCTGAGCACGCGGCAATGTTTTGTCCTCTGGAGGCTAGGTTTCGGTCAACTAGGATCACCACGGTGCGTAGGGGGCAGATTCCTGCACCGCAAAGATCTGAGGGAGACATATGGGGGCAGATCGACAGGAACCACCGCCGGAACTGTCGGAGGCGGCACTCGTCGTCTACGAGAGGGCTCTGCGGGAGCACGCCGTCGCCCATGACCCGGACGTACCGGAGCTGACCACTCTGGTCCGGTTCGGGCTGCTGGAGCCGGCACCCGGCGACCCGTCGGTCCTGCGGCCGGTGGACCCGCGGCTGGCGGAGGCCCGGCTCGCCTCGCAGTGGCGTACGGAAGCCTGGCAGCTGGAGCTTCAGGCCGCGGAAGTGGAGCACCGTCTCGCACCGGCGCTGCGGCTGTTCATGACCGAGGCCCAGCCCGAGAGCGCCGTGCCCGCCGTCGAGTACGTGCACGGCATGAGCGAGATCCGCGCCTTCATCGACCGGGTCACCGGCGAGGCCAGGGAGGAGATCCTCACCGCGCAGCCGGGCGGCGGGCGCCCGGCCACCGTGCTGCAGGCGGTGCTGCCGCTCACGCTGGAACGGCTGAACCGCGGGGTGGCCATGCGCACCCTGTACCAGCACCCGGCCCGCTTCAACGCGCCCACCCGGGCCTACGTCGAGGCCGTGACGGAGAGCGGCGGCGAAGTGCGCACGCTCGACGAGTTCTTCGAACGGCTCATCGTCATCGACCGGTCGGTCGCCATCCTGGCGACGGGTGAGGACCGCACCTCGGCCGTCGTCATCCACGACGAGGCGCTGGTGCGCTTCCTGACGGACGTCTTCGACCGCAACTGGCAGCGCGCGACGCCCTTCACGCCCGCGCGCACCGGGCACGCGCCCGCCGAGGTCATGCCCGACATCCACAACATGATCAAGCGGCTGCTGGTCGAGGGCCTGACCGATGCCGCCATCGCCCGCCGGATCGGCATCAGCGAGCGCACGTACCACACCCACCTGGCCCGCATCCGGGAGAGCATGGGCGCGCAGAGCCGCCTCCAGCTGGGCTACCTGCTCGCCAAGGAGGAGGCGGGCAGGGGCGAGACCGAGCCGGAGCCCCCGGAGCAGGCCGGCTGAGCCCGGCCCCGCCCCGGCGGGACACCGCCCCGGTTCAGCGTCCCTCGCACGCCGCCCGGACAGCGGCCAGCACCTCGTCGAGCCGGTCGTGCAGGTAGAAGTGCCCGCCGGGGAAGAGCCGCATCGCGTATCCGGCCGTCGTCAGGTCGCGCCACGCTGCGAGTCCGGCCGCCGGGGCACCGCGATCGGCGGCGCCGCCCAGCGCGGTGACGGGAACCCGCAGCGGCTCCCGCGGGGTGAACCGGTAGTCGTCGCACACGCGGTAGTCGGCGCGGAAGACGGGCAGCAGGAGCTGCATCATCTCCGCCGAGCGCAGCACGTCCCGGGGCGTGCCGCCCAGCGCGCGGATCCGCTCGACCAGTTCGTCGTCCCCGAGGGTCTCGGCCGCGGGCCGTTCCCGCCCGGCGGCCAGCGGGGGCGCGGTCATCCCGGAGACGACGAGGTGCGCGGGCGGGTTGCCGGCCGAGGACATGCGGTGGGCCACCTCGTAGGCGAGCAGAGCGCCCATGCTGTGCCCGAACAGCGCCCAGTGCCGGTCCCCGCGCTCGGCGAGGGCGGCACAGAGGCCGTCCGCGATGTCCTCCGCCGTGGTGAGCGCCTCCTCGCCGAAGCGGCCCTCGCGGCCGGGGAGCTGGACGGGCACCACGTCGATGCGGTCGCCCAAACGGCCCGCCCAGGAACGGTAGGCGGACGCTCCGGCGCCCGCGTGGGGGAGGCAGTAGAGCCGCAGCCGGAACGGGTCGGCGGTGCCGCTCCGCGGCGGGAACCACGCACTGCCGGCCGCGGGCCGGGCCGCGTCGGGGGTCGTTCGGCCGGGAGACCAGGTCGTCGTGATCACGGTGTGTTCGCTCCTCAGATCCGGCCGGAGGGGTGGGGTCGGCGGACGGCGTCCGGAGCCGGGCCCTCGCGGTCACCGGGTTCCGTCAGGGCCGTGGCGGGCGCCGACGATGCGGCGGGCGCCGGTGCTGCGGGTGCTGATGCCGCAGGTGCCGATGGGGCAGGTGCCGATGGTGCGGGTGCCGGGGCTGCGGTGTCCGCTGCCGACGGGGCCGCCGCCACCGGCTCCGGTCCCGGCGCCGGCGGAGCCGGGGCGTCGGCGGCGACCTGGGACAGCAGGGCCTCCGCCTCCTCGTCGGACAGGTGCTCGATCTCGGCCAGCAGCGCCTCGACCCCCGCGGCGTGGTCACCGTCCTTCCCGCCCGCGGGGGCGAGGGCGGCGATCTCGGCGGCCAGGGCCTCCACGACCGGCGTCTCGAACAGGGTGCGCAGCGGCAGCTGGACATCGAAGTCGGAACGGATGCGGGCGATCAGCTGCGTCGCCAGCAGGGAGTGTCCGCCCAGGTCGAAGAAGTCGTCGTCCAGACCGACCTGTTCCACCCCGAGCACCTCGGCGAAGAGGTCGGCGACCAGCCGCTCGTCGAGGGTGCGGGGCGCCCGGTACGCGGTGCGCTCGGCCTGGAGGCCGGGCTCGGGCAGCGCGGCCCGGTCCACCTTGCCGTTGGCCGTCAGCGGCATCTCGTCCAGGCACACCACCGCCGACGGCACCATCGCCTCCGGCAGCGTCCGCGCCAGCTCCTGACGGAGCCGCTCCGCACCGGCCGCCCCCGTCACGTAACCGACCAGACGCAGCTGACCCACCCCGTCGACCCGGGACACGACCACGGCATCGGTGACCTCGGGCAGGGCGCGCAGGGCGTTCTCGACCTCGCCGAGTTCGATGCGCTGGCCCCGGATCTTGACCTGGTGGTCCCGCCGGCCCAGGAACTCCAGCTCCCCGCCCGGCAAATACCGCACCACATCACCCGTGCGATACAGCCGCGCCCCCGGCACCGCCCCGAACGGATCCGGCACGAAGGCCGCCGCCGTCTTCACCGGATCGTCCAGATAACCGCGGCCCACACCGGCGCCGCCGACGAACAACTCCCCCCGCACACCCACCGGCACGGGACGCATCGCATCGTCCAGCACATACAGGCGGGTGTTGCGGACCGCCGAGCCGATCGGGACACGGTCGACCTCCGTGGTGAGGGTGGCATGGGTGACGTCGTCCGAGCACTCGGTCGGACCGTAGGCGTTGACGATCCCGATCCCCGGATACCGGGCGAACCAGCGCGCGCACAGATCCGGAGGCAGCGCCTCACCGGTCACCACCAGCTTGCGCAGATCCGCCAGCCCCGGCGCCGAACCCGCCACCGTGTCCCACGCGTCCAGCGCCGCCCGCAACAGGGACGGCACCACCTCCAGCACCGTGACCGCGTCCCGCTCGGCCCGCACGAACAGACCCGTCGCATCAAGGGCGGTCTCATCGCCATAGACGGCGGTGCGGCCGCCCACAACGAGTGCGGCCACCATCTGCCACACCGAGATGTCGAACGTCAGCGCCGCGTTCTGCACCACCACATCCGCGCCGGTCAACGCCAGGTCGTCCACCTTCGCCAGCAGGTGGTTGTTCATTCCCGCCCGGTGCACCATCGCACCCTTCGGCAGACCCGTCGAACCCGACGTGAACAGCACATACGCCAGATCGTCACCCGCACCCCGCAGCGGAACCAGCTCGTCCGGTGTATCCCCCGACCGCGGGCAGACCAGGACCTGCGGGCCGCTCTCGGTGGCGTCGGCAAGGACCCGGGCGGCATCGGCCAGGGCGGGCGGGGCGACGATCCATCGTGCGCCGCACGCCGACGTCATGTGCGCGTTGCGGGCAGCGGGGGCACGGAGGTCGAGGGGGACGTAGACGCCCCCGGCGCCCAGGACACCGAGCAGGGTGACCACGGCGTCGATACCCCGCTCACCGTGGTAGACCACCCGGTCGTCCAGCCCGACACCCGCCGCGAGCAGCGCACCCGACAGGCGGCTCGCCCGCCCCGTCAACTCGGCGTAAGTGACCGCGCCTTCGTCATCGGTGACGGCCACCGCGTCCGGACGGGACACGGCCAGTTCGCGCACCCTGCCCACGAGGCACGTCAGTTCATCGGTGCGGTCGGTCGCGTTCCAGGTGTGGAGCAGCAGTTCACGCTCCGCCTCCGACACCTCGGTCAGCTCACGCACCGGCCGCGCCGGGTCGTCGGCCGCCGCACGGCACGCCCGCAGGACATCGTCCAGCACCGCCCGGGCCGTCGCCTCGAAGAACAGATCGGTGCTGTACTCCAGGGCCAGCGACAGACCGCCGTCCTCCGCCTCCTCGGCCACCAGCATCAGGTCGAACTTCGCCGTGGTCTCCTCAAGAGCCAGCTGTTCCAGCCCCACCCCGCTCGGACCGCTCACCTGGTGCGGTGCGTTCTGGAAGGCCAGCATCACCTGGAAGAGCGGGTTGCGGGAGCGGTCGCGGTCGGGGACCAGCTCCTGCACCAGCCGCTCGAACGGCACGTCCTGGTGCGACAGCGCCTCCACCGCCGTACCGCCCACCCGGCCCACGAGGTCCAGGAAGGATTCCTCACTGGAGATCCGTGTACGCAGCGGCAGGGTGTTGACGAAGAAGCCGATCAGCTCCTCCGTCTCCACCCGGGACCGGTTGGCCACCGGCACACCGATCACCACGTCGTCCTGACCCGCCCGCCGCGACAACACCGCCGACAACACCGACTGCACGACACCGAACAGCGTCGCCCCCTGCTCCCGGGCCACGCCCGCCAGCCGGCTGACGACGTCGGCGTCCAGCACCGCCGCCAACTGCGTGCCCCGGTAACTGGGCACCGCCGGCCGCGGCCGGTCCGTCGGCAGGTCCAACGCGGGCGGGGCACCCTTCAACGCCTGACGCCAGTACGCCAGCTGCTCCTCCAGGACGTCTCCGGAGAGCCAGTCGCGCTGCCACGCCGCGTAATCGGCGTACTGCACGGCAAGCCCGGGCAGTTCCCGGCCGTCGTAGGCGGCCTGGAGGTCCCGCAGCAGGACCCCGACCGACCAGCCGTCCGAGACGATGTGGTGCATCGACAGGGCGAGCACATGCTCGTCCGCACGCACCCGCATGACGACCACGCGCATCAGCGGGCCGTCCACCAGGTCGAACGGCAACCGCGCGACCTCGTGCGCCACCCCCAGCGCCGCCGCGCCCGGATCCACCGCCCCGGAGAGGTCCCGGATCTCGACGCCGACGGCGGGCTCCTCGCCCACGATCTGCACCGGACCCGCGGCCTGCTCCTCGAACCGGGTCCGCAGCACCTCGTGCCGGGCCGCCACCGCGAGCAGCGCACCCCGCAACCGCTCCACGTCCAGCTCCCCCGTCAACCGGACGGCGGCGGGGACGTTGTAGAACGCACTGTCCGGGTCGAGTTGATGCAGGAACCACATCCGCTGCTGCGCGAACGACAGCGGAAGGGGCCCCGCACGCTCCACCCTGCGCAGCTCCGGCAGCGCATCGACGCACTTCGCCGCCATCACCGACGCCGACACCCCCGCGACATCCGACGCCTCGAACAACGCACGCAACGGCAGCTGCACGTCGAACTCGGAACGGATGCGGGCGATCAGCTGCGTCGCCAGCAGGGAGTGCCCGCCCAGGTCGAAGAAGTCGTCGTCCAGACCGACCTGCTCCACCCCCAGCACCTCGGCGAACAGCCCCGCGACCCGACGCTCCACGTCAGTCACCGGCGCCCGGTACACCGCCTGACCCGAACCGAACTCCGGCTCGGGCAGCGCCGCCCGGTCCACCTTGCCGTTCGCCGTCAACGGCATGGCGTCGAGGCGGATCAGCACCGAGGGGATCATCGCCTCGGGGAGCGCACGCGTGAGTCCGGCCCGGATGTCGGCGGTGTCGACACCGCCCACGACGTATCCGACGAGCGCGGTCGTCCCCGAGGGGTGGGGACGGTCCAGGACGACGGCGTCGGTGACCTCGGGCAGGGCGCGCAGGGCGTTCTCGACCTCGCCGAGTTCGATGCGCTGGCCCCGGATCTTGACCTGGTGGTCCCGCCGGCCCAGGAACTCCAGCTCCCCGCCCGGCAGATACCGCACCACATCACCCGTGCGATACAGCCGCGCCCCCGGCACCGCCCCGAACGGATCCGGCACGAAGGCCGCCGCCGTCTTCACCGGATCGTCCAGATAACCGCGGCCCACACCGGCGCCGCCGACGAACAACTCCCCCCGCACACCCACCGGCACGGGACGCATCGCATCGTCCAGCAGATACAGGCGGGTGTTGCGGACGGCCGAGCCGATCGGGACGCGGTCGACCTCAGTAGTGAGGGTGGCGTGGGTGACGTCGTCCGAGCACTCGGTCGGACCGTAGGCGTTGACGATCCCGATCCCCGGATACCGGGCGAACCAGCGCGCGCACAGGTCCGGAGGCAGCGCTTCACCGGTCACCACCAGCTTGCGCAGATCCGCCAGCCCCGGCGCGGAGCCGGCCACCGTGTCCCACGCGTCCAGCGCCGCCCGCAACAGGGACGGCACCACCTCCAGCACCGTCACCGCATCCCGCTCGGCCCGCACGAACAGACCCGTCGCATCCAACGCCGTCTCGTCGCCGTAGACGGCCGTGCGGCCGCCCACAACGAGTGCGGCCACCATCTGCCACACCGAGATGTCGAACGTCAGCGCCGCGTTCTGCACCACCACATCCGCGCCGGTCAACGCCAGGTCGTCCACCTTCGCCAACAGGTGGTTGTTCATCCCCGCCCGGTGCACCATCGCACCCTTCGGCAGACCCGTCGAACCCGACGTGAACAACACATACGCCAGATCGTCACCCGCACCCGGGACCGGCGGACCGTCCACCGCACCACCGTCCTGGGGGCAGAGCACGACCTCCGGACGAGCATCCGTGGCCCCGGCCAGTGCGCGCGCGGCGTCCGCCGTGCCCGGTTCCGCCACGATCCATCGTGCGCCGCACGCCGAGGTCATGTGAGCGTTGCGGGCAGCGGGGGCGCGCAGGTCGAGGGGGACGTAGACGCCACCCGCGCCGAGAACTCCCAGCAGGGTGACCACGGCGTCGATACCCCGCTCACCGTGATAGACCACCCGGTCGTCCAGCCCGACACCCGCCGCGAGCAGCGCACCCGACAATCGCCCGGCCCGCCCGGCCAGTTCGGCGTATGTCACTTCACCGCGGTCGTCGCTGACGGCGACCGCGTCCGGCTGCTCCGCGGCGAGCTGCCGCACGCGCGTGACGAGGCAGTCCAGCCGGTCTGTGCGGTCGGTCGCGTTCCAGGTGTGGAGCAGCAGTTCACGCTCCGCCTCCGACACCTCGGTCAGCTCACGCACCGGCCGCGCAGGATCGGCAATCGCCGCACGGCACGCCCGCAGCACGTCGTCCAGCACCGCCCGGGCCGTCGCCTCGAAGAACAGATCGGTGCTGTACTCCAAGGTCAGCGACAGCCCGCCGTCGTCCGCCTCCTCGGCGACCAGCATCAGGTCGAACTTCGCCGTCCCGTCGCTCACCGGGAGATGCGTCATCTCCACACCGTCGAGGCGCTGTTCGACGGTCGGCGCGTTCTGGAGGGCGCACATCACCTGGAAGAGGGGGTTGCGGGAGCGGTCGCGGTCGGGGACCAGCTCCTGCACCAGCCGCTCGAACGGCACGTCCTGGTGCGACAGCGCCTCCACCGCCGTACCGCCCACCCGGCCCACCAGGTCCAGGAACGACTCCTCCCCCGACACCCGCGTGCGCAGCGGCAACGTGTTGACGAAGAAGCCGATCAGCTCCTCCGTCTCCACCCGGGACCGGTTGGCCACCGGCACACCGATCACCACGTCGTCCTGACTCGCCCGCCGTGACAACACCGCTGCAAGCACCGACTGGATCGCACCGAAGAGCGTCGCTCCCTGCTCCCGGGCCACGCCCGCCAGCCGGCCCACCGCATCGGCGTCCAGGGCCGCCGTCAACTGGGCACCCCGGTAACTGGGCACCGCCGGCCGCGGCCTGTCCGTCGGCAGATCCAGTGCCGGCGGGGCGCCCTGCAACGCCTCACGCCAGTACCCGAGCTGCTCCTGAAGCACCTCCCCCGACAGCCACTCCCGCTGCCACGCCGCGTAGTCCGCGTACTGCACCGCGAGGGCCGGCAACTCCTGTCCTCCGTACGCGGCCTGGATCTCGCGCAGCAGGATTCCGACCGACCAGCCGTCCGAGACGATGTGGTGCATCGACAGGGCCAATACGTGCTCCGTGTCGCCGGTCCGCATCAGCACGACCCGCATCAGCGGGCCGTCCACCAGGTCGAACGGCAACCGCGCGACCTCGTGCGCCACCCCCAGCGCCGCCGCGTCCGGATCCACCGCCCCGGAGAGGTCCCGCACCTCGAAGCCGACGGCGGGCTCCTCGTCCACCACCTGCACCGGACCGGTGTCGACCGCCTCGAACCGGGTCCGCAGCACCTCGTGCCGGGCCGCCACCGCGAGCAGCGCACCCCGCAACCGCTCCACATCCAGCGCACCCGTCAACCGGACCGCCGCCGGAACGTTGTACGAGGAACCGTCCGGGTCGAGCTGGTGCAGGAACCACATCCGCTGCTGCGCGAACGACAGCGGAAGGGGCCCCGCACGCTCCACCCGGCGCAGCTCCGGCAGCGCATCGACGCGCTTCGCCGCCATCACCGACGCCGACACCCCCGCGACATCCGACGCCTCGAACAACGCACGCAACGGCAGCTGCACGTCGAACTCGGAACGGATGCGGGCGATCAGCTGCGTCGCCAGCAGGGAGTGCCCGCCCAGGTCGAAGAAGTCGTCGTCCAGACCGACCTGTTCCGCCACGAGCACCTCAGCGAACAGTGCCGCTACCCGACGCTCCACGTCAGTCTCCGGCGCCCGGTACACCGCCTGACCCGAACCGAACTCCGGCTCGGGCAGCGCCGCCCGGTCCACCTTGCCGTTCGCCGTCAACGGCAGCACGTCCAGGCTCACCACCACCGACGGCACCATCGCCTCAGGCAGCGTCCGCGCCAGCTCCTGGCGGACCCGCTCCGCACCGGCCGCCCCCGTCACGTAACCGACCAGACGCAGCTGACCCGCCCCGTCGGTCCGGGACACGACCACGGCATCGGTCACCTCGGGGACGGCGCGCAGGGCGTTCTCGACCTCGCCGAGCTCGATGCGCTGACCCCGGATCTTGACCTGGTGGTCCCGCCGGCCCAGGAACTCCAGCTCCCCGCCCGGCAGATACCGCACCACATCACCCGTGCGGTACAGCCGCGCCCCCGGCACCGCACCGAACGGATCCGGCACGAAGGCCTCCGCCGTCTTCACCGGATCGCCGAGGTAGCCCCAGGCGACCTGGACGCCTCCGATGAAGAGTTCGCCCGGCACGCCCACCGGCACGGGCACCATGCGCTCGTCCAGGACGTACAGGCAGGTGCCCGCGATGGGGCGGCCCGCCGGGATGCCGGGACGGTCGGGCACGGCGTCGCCGGGGGTGAGGGTGTGGACGGCGCAGCCGACGACGGTCTCGGTGGGGCCGTACTCGTTGACGACGGTCGCCGCGGGTGCCAGCGCGCGGAACTGATCCACCAGCACGGGGGACAGGGCCTCCCCGCCGACGACGAAGCAGGCGTCCAGGTCGGCGAGTCCGCCCTCGGGGAGGAGCCGGCACAGGGCCTGGAGGTGGGAGGGGGTCAGCTTGACGAGGGTGGGCCGGGCCGGGCCGGTCAGGACGGACACCAGGCCGTCCAGGGGGTCGGCCTCGTCGACGAGGTGGATGGTGCCGCCCGCGGTCAGCGGCAGCCACAGGCTGGTCACCGTGAGGTCGAAGGCGACGCTCGAGTGCACCGGCGCCACGGGGGCGCGGCCGGGGCTGTAGGCGTCGGCGGCCCAGCGCAGGTAGTTGGCGAGACCGCGGTGGGGCACGACGACGCCCTTGGGCCGGCCGGTCGATCCGGACGTGTAGAGGACGTAGGCGGTGTCGCCCGCGCCGGGAGTCCGGGGGGCGGGCTGCCCGGGGAGGGCGTCGACGTCGACGACGGGGGTGCCGCCCGCGATGTCGGCGGCCCGCTCGCCGGTGGCGACGAGGGCGGTGGCACCGGCGTCGCGGAGCAGGGCGGCGAGGCGTTCCGTCGGCTGGGTCGCGTCGAGCGCCAGGTAGGAGGCGCCGCACTTCCAGGCGCCGAGGAGGGCGGCGACGAGGTCCACGGAGCGGGGCAGCAGGACGCCCACCACCTGGCCGGGGCGCACGCCCGCGGCGAGCAGAGCGGCGGCGACGCGGCCCGCCCGGCGGTCCAGCTCGGCGTAGGTGACCCGGGTGTCGCCCTCGACGGCGGCGGTGTCGTCCCCGGCGGCGGCGACCTGCCGGTGGAACAGGTCGAGCGCGTTGGTGTCGCCGTCGACGGCGGGGCCGCCGCGCGACCAGCCGGACAGGCGCACCTGGTCCTCCACGGACACGCAGGTCAGGCTGCGCAGGGCGCGGTCGGGGTGGTGGACGGCGTTGGTGGCGAGGGCGAGCACCGCGTCGAGCAGCCGTTCGGCGGTCTGCTCGGTGAACAGTTCGGTGCTGTACTCGAGGGTGAGTCCGGCGCCCTGGCCCGGGGTGTCCGCGACGAACAGGGTGAGGTCGAACTTGGCGGTGGCGTTGGGCACGTCGAACCGTTCGGCCCGCAGACCGGGGGCGAGGTCGAAGCCCTGCGGCATGTTCTCCTCGGCGACCATCGCCTGGAACAGGGGCGGTGCCGTGCGGTCCGTGCCGTGACCGAGGGCCTGGACGACGTCGCGGAACGGCACGTCGGCGTGGTCGAGGGCGGTGGCGAGCCGGGTGCGGACCTCGCCGAGCAGGGTGCGGAAGCCCTGGGCGCGGTCGATCCCGGTGCGGACGACGAGGGTGTTGGCGAAGAAGCCGATGAGGTCCTCGGTGTTCGCGTGGCGGCGTCCGGCGGCGGGGACGCCGATCCGGACCTCGCTCTGCCCGCTGTAGCGGGACAGGGTGGCGGCGAACGCGGCGTGCAGCGCGGCGAACAGGCTGGTCCCCTGGGAGGCGGCGAGTTCGCGGAGCCGCCGGGTGAGGTGTTCGGGCAGCCGGCCGGTGACGCGGTCGCCGCCGCGGGCCGGGCGGGCGGGCCGCGGGTGGTCGGTGGGCAGGTCGAGGGCCAGGTCGTCGGCCAGGTCGGCGCGCCAGTGGTCCAGTTGGCGGGCGGCGACACCGCCGGCCAGCCAGTCGCGGTGCCAGACGGCGAAGTCGGCGTACTGCAGCGCGGGCGCGGGCAGCGCGTCCGCGCCGTGCCGGTAGAGGGCGCTCAGTTCGGCGGCGATGACGCCGGTGGACCAGCCGTCGGTCACGATGTGGTGCAGGGCGAGGAGCAGCACGTGGTCGTCGTCGGCGAGGCGGTAGAGGACCGGTCGCAGCAGCGGGCCCGCCGCGAGGTCGAAGGGGGCGAAGGCGCGGGCGGCGCTGTGGTCGCGGCACGCCTCCTCGGCGGCCTCGCGGGGGAGATGGTCGAGGGAGACGTGTTCCATGCGCCAGGCCGGTGCGGGGTGGATGAACTGGGACACCTCCCCGTCGGCCGTGCCGAAGGTGGTGCGCAGGATCTCGTGGCGTTCGCCGAGCAGCCGTACGGCCTCCTCCAGGGCGGCCGGGTCGAGCGGGCCGGTCAGGCGCACGGCGAGGGGGACGTGGTAGGCGCTCGACGTGGGCTCCAGCTCGCTCAGCAGCCACAGGCCGAGCTGGCTCGGGGAGGCAGGCATGACATAGACCTGGTCTGTGGGCATGGGGTTCCTCGCTGTTCCCTCTCGCGACTCTCGCGACGTTCGCGGTGCTGCCGGTGATCTGTGCTGCCGGTGATCTGTGCAGCCGGTGGATCTGTGCTGCCGGTCTGTGTTCCGGTGCTGCCGGCCTGTGATCTGTGCTGCTGGCCGGTGTTCGGTGCCTCTGGTGGTCCCGCGCCGGGGTGCGGACAGCCGGCGCTGTCGTGCGGTCGGCCGGCGCCCCGGGGCTGGCGCCGGGCGGGGGTGTCCCGCCCGGCGCGCGCCCGTGGGGCCCCGGGTCACCTCACGCGGCGGGTGCGTCCGCCCGGTCGGCCGCGGCCCGTGGTGCGGGTCCGGCTTCCGCCGGCCCGGACTCCGCCGGCCCGGACTCCGCCCGGTCCGCCAGGGAGCGCAGGGCCGCCACCCACCGGTCGGCGAGCGCGTCGGCGTCGGCGGGTGCCTCGCGGTCGCCCGCGAAGGTGAGGACGAGCGCGTCCTCCGCCCCGCGCAGCACGTCGACCCGGACCGGGAACTCGGTCTGCGCGACGGAGTAGCTGCGGTGGGCCAGCGGGTGGTCCGGTGCCGTGGCCTCGGACACGGCACCGAGCGATGCGTCCACCGGGTAGTTGTCGAAGACCAGCACCGATTCCAGCGGGCGCCCGCCGGTCATGACGGCCAGTTCGACCCCGCCGAACTCCTCAGCCTCCAGGCGCTGCAGGTGCAGCCGGCGCACGGCGTCCGTCACCGGCTCGTCCGGTGCGAACCGGAACCGGACGGGCAGCGTGGTGATGAACGGGCCGACCGCGGCCTCCGCCTCGGCGGTCACCGGGCGGCCGTTGGACGTGACGCCGAAGACGACGTCCTCGCTGCCGGTGCGGTCCGCGAGGACCCGCGCCCAGGCGAGCTGCGCGAACGTCGCGTACGTGGTCCCGGCCCGCTGGGCCGCCGCGTCCAGGCGGGCGGTGAGCCGCGGGTCGAGCGCGCGCTGGACCTGCACCGGGCGGCCCTGCGTCCGCTCCGGCTCCCCCGCCCACGGGCCGGGGCTGCCGTCGAGGGCGCGGGCCCAGTAGGCGGCGGCCGCGTCCCGGTCCAGGCCCTCCACCCAGGCGACGTGCTCGGCGAACGGCCGGGCCGGATCGGCGTCCGGCCGGCCGCCCGACGCGAACGCCTGGTAGGCGAGGAGGAGTTCCTGGCGCAGCCGCATGCAGGACCAGCCGTCGAGCAGGCTGTAGTGATGGTGCTGGACGACCAGTTGCAGCTCGTCCGTCAGCCGGTACCGCAGGATCCTCACCAGCGGGGGACGGCCGAGGTCGAAGCCGGCCAGCCGCCGCTCCTCCAGCTCGGACAGCAGCCGCTCCTCCTGCACCACGGGGCCGAGGCCGCGCAGGTCGTGCTCCTCGAACCACGGCTCGACGTGGTCGGCGACCCGCTGCACCGGGCTGTCCGTGTCGAGCCCCTCGTAATAGGTGCGCAGCACGTCGTGCCGGGCGAACAGCCACTCCCAGGCGGCACGGAAGGCCGTCTCGTCCAGCTCGCCCGGCAGCGGGAAGCCGGACTGGATGACGTAAAGGCCGGGGAACGGCCGCTCGCGGGCGGTGGTGAGCATGTGACGCTGGATCGGTGCCAGGCCGTACCGGTCGCGCGGTGCGCCCGTGGCCGGCGGCCCGTCCGTCCCGGCCGGGGCGCCCGCCGGGGTTCCCGGTGCGGGGCCGGACGCGTCGACGGCGCGGGCCAGTTCCTCGATGGTCTGGTGCTGGAACACCATGCGGGGCGTCACCGGCAGGCCCGCGGCCTGTGCCCGGGTGACCATGCGGATGCAGGTCACCGAGTCGCCGCCGAGGGCGAAGAAGCCGTCCGTGGCGCGCAGGCCGGTCAGCTGGAGCAGTTCCTGCCAGACCCCGGCCAGCAGCAGCTCGGTCGGGGTCGCGGGGGCGCGGCCGGCAGAGCGGGCGGCGGTGCCGCCGGTCAGGGTGTCGGGGGCGGGGAGGCGGCCGCGGTCGACCTTGCCGTTGGGGGACAGCGGCAGCCGCTCCAGTGCGACGAGGACGGACGGCACCATGTAGCCGGGCAGCCGGGTCGCCAGGTGCTCGCGCACGGCGGCCGGGTCGACCGGGTCCGCGCCCTCCTCGGGGACGACGTAGCCGACGAGGCGGCGCTGTCCGTCCACGGTGACGGCGGCGGCGACGGCCTGGACGATGCCGGGCCGGTCCCGCAGGGCGGCCTCCACCTCCCCCAGCTCGATGCGGTGCCCGGCGATCTTCACCTGGAAGTCGACACGTCCCAGCAGTTCGAGGCTGCCGTCGGGCCGGTAGCGGGCCAGGTCGCCGGTGCGGTACATGCGGTCGCCGGGGACGCCGCTGAACGGGTTCGGCAGGAAGCGGTCCGCGGTCTGGCCGGGCGCGTCGGCGTAGCCCCAGGCCAGTCCGGTCCCGCCGAGGTACAGCTCGCCGGGCACCCCGGGCGGGACGAGCCGCAGGTCGGGGTCGGTGACGTAGGCGGTCTGATTCGCCATGGGCACGCCGTACGGGATGCTCTGCCAGTCCGGGTCGACCTGCTCGACCTCGAAGATCGTGGAGTCCATCGACGCCTCGGTGGTGCCGCCCAGGCTGATCACCCGGGCGCGGGAAGCGCGGGCGCGCAGCCGGCCGGGCAGGGTGACGGGGATCCAGTCGCCGCCCAGCAGCACCACCCGCAGGTCCGGCAGGGCGTCGACGCCGAGGTCGTCCATGCCGTCGAGGAGCAGGCCCAGCAGGGCCGGTACGGAGTGCCACAGGGTGACCCGGTGCTCCCGCATCAGGTCGAGCCAGTGGCCGGGGTCGCGGTCCCGCTCCGGTGCGGGCAGCACCACCGAGGCCCCGGCGATGAGGGCGCCCAGCAGGTCGTAGGCGGTCATGTCGAAGCCGAGCGAGGACACCGACAGGACCGCGTCGCCGGAGGAGACGTGGAAACGCCGGTTGAAGTCGGTGAAGTTGTTCACCCGGCCCCGGTGGTCGAGGAGGACTCCTTTGGGCCGCCCCGTCGACCCCGAGGTGAAGATCATGTAGCAGAGGTCGTCCGCGCCGGCCGGGCAGGGCAGCGGCGCGTCGGAGGCGGCGTCGAGCTCGCGGCGGGTGTCGTCCGCGTCGAGGACGAGGACCGGCACCTCGGTCGCGGGGAGCCGGTCGCGCACGGCCGCGGTGGTGACGACGGCCCTCACGCGGGCGTCCTGCAGCATCATCGTGAGCCGCTCGGCGGGCTGGTCGGGGTCGACCGGCAGATAGGCGGCCCCCGACTTCAGCACGCCCAGCACCGCGAGCGGCAGGTCCGCGGTCCGCTCCACGGCGACGGCCACGACCTCGCCGGTGCCGGCGCCACGCCCGTGAAGGACACGGGCGAGCCGGGAGCTGCGCCGGTCCAGCTCCCCGTAGGTGACGGTGCCCGACGGGGTGCGTACGGCGGGGGCGTCGGGGCGGGCGGCGGCCTGCTCGGCGAAGAGGTCGGGCAGGGTGCGCTCGCGGGGGTACTCCGCCCCGGTCGCGTTCCACTCCAGGGCGGCGCGGCCCTCCTCCTCGGCGGTGAGCACGCCGAGGTCCGCGACGGTGGTGTGCGGCGCCTCGATCATGGTGACCAGCGCCTGCTCCAGGTGGGCGAGCAGCCGGTCGACGCGCTGCGCCGTGAAGATCCCGGCGTCGTACTCGCAGGACACCTCGATGCCGTCGGGCCCGTCGAGGAGGGACAGGTCCAGGTCGAACTTGGCGGTGCCGTTGTGGGTGTCGAAGGTCTCGGCGCTCACACCGGGCAGGCCGATGCCGCCGTCGACCTGCTGGTAGACGAACATCACCTGGAACAGCGGATTGCGGTCCGCGCTGCGCTCGGTGCCGGTGCGGGCGACGACCTTCTCGAACGGCACGTCCTGGTACTCGTAGGCGGCGGTGACGTCGTCCCGGATCCGGCGGACCGCCCCGGCGGCCGTGTCGGCGGGGTCCAGGCGCAGCCGCAGCGCGAGGGTGTTGGCGAAGCAGCCGATGAGGTGCTCGGTCTCGGCGGTGGGCCGGTTCATGGCCGGGGTGCCGACGAGCAGGTCGCTCTTGCCGCTGTAGCGGCGCAGCACCAGGCCGAGCCCGGTGAGCAGGGTCATGAACGGGGTCGCGCCCTGCTCCCGGGAGAAGGCGTGCACGCGTTCGGCCAGGTCCGGTTCGAGCCGGCGGCGGCGCTTCCCGCCGCTGCGCTGCCCGTCGGCGGGCCGCAGCCGGTCGGTGGGCAGGTCGAGGGAGGTGTCCGCGCCCTCCAGCAGCTCGCCCCAGAACTCGATGCCCTCGCTGAGCCGGGCGGCGCCGGGGCCGGTCTGCTGCCAGCGGGCGTAGTCGGCGTACTGCACGGGCAGTTCGGGCAGGGTGAGCGGCTCGTCCTCCCACACCGAGCGGCACACGGCGGCGAACTCGCGGAACAGGATCTCCACGGACGCGCCGTCGGTGGCGATGTGGTGGACGACGACGGCGAGCACGTGGTCCTCGTCGTCGAGCCGGATCAGCACCGCCCGGACGGGGATCTCCGCGGCGAGGTCGAAGTCGTACGCGGCCCAGCGGTCGACGATCGCGCGGGCCGCCTGCTCGCGCTCGCCGGCGGGCAGGGCCGTGACGTCCTCGGCGGCCAGGGAGAAGCCCGCGGCGTCCGTCGTCACGGCGACGGGGCCCTCGTCGGTGCTCTCGTAGCGGGTGCGCAGGATCGCGTGGCGTTCGATGACGCGCCGCAGGGCCAGGTCGAGGGTGGCCGGGTTGATGGCCCCGCGCAGCCGCAGCGCCATCGGCACGTTGTAGACGCCGGAGCGGTCCGGGTCCTGCTGCCACAGGAACCAGAACTGCCGCTGTGCCGCCGACAGGGGCGCCGGGCCGTCGTCGCCGCTCGGGGTGATCCGGGGCCGGCCGGCCGCCCGGCGGTCCCGCAGCATCCGGGCGAGTAGGGCCTGCTTGGCCGGGGAGAGTCCCGCTATGCGGGTGTCGAGGTCGTTCATGCCGGGACGCTCCGGCGGCGCTCCCGCACGGAGCGGGGGGTGAGGTCGGTCCACACCTCGGCGATGTGGGCGAGGCACTCCTCGCGCGTCCCGGTGAAGCCGGTGTCCGTCCAGCCGGCCGGGAGGGGGCGCTCCGGGAACCAGACGGAGTACTGCTCCTCGATGTTGACGACGACGCGGAAGCGGATGCTGTCGTTGCTCATGGGCTGCCTCACTTGGTGGTGACGGTGGATGCGAAGAAGTCGTCCACGACGCGGCCGGTGCCCGCCGCCCGGGCGCGCTCGTGCACCCAGGAGCCGACGGCCAGGTCGAGGACGCCGAGACCGAACGGGGAGAAGACGACCGGCCGGGACGGGTCGGTGCGGACCTTCCCGAGGAGCACGTCGGCGAGCGTGCCGGTGATGAAGTCCCGGCCGCCTGTGGCCTGTTCGGCCAGGTGCAGGGAGGTGCGCTCGCGGACCGCGTGGTCGGTGTCGTCGGTGATGTTCTGGGCGGCGAGCACCAGGTCCGGGCCGAGGTCGCGCAGGGACAGGTGCAGCACCAGCGGGGCGTGGTCCAGCAGCTTCGGGTCGTGGATGTGGGGTTCGCCGGCGACGGTCGTGAGGACGACCAGGTCGCACTCGGTGAACGCCTCGGCGACGTCGTCGGCGACGGTGAATCCGGGCGCGCCCTCGGCGACGAGTTCCGAGCCGAAGGCGTGCGCCGCCTCGGGGTTCAGGTCGTGGAGGGTGAAGCCGCCGATGTCCCACTTCAGGTCGCGCAGGAACGTCCACACGTGCCGGGCGATCAGGCCGGTGCCGACGATGCCGACGCGGCGGGCGGTGCGGCCGCCGGAGAGGGTCTCGGCGGCGAGGACGGCGGACGCGGCGGTGCGGGTGGCGGAGATGACGGAGGACTCCAGGCAGGCCGCCGGGTAGCCGGTCACCACGTCGTTGAGCAGCAGGACCGCGGAGGCGCGCGGGATGCCGTGGGTGCGCGGGTTGTCGGGGAAGCTGGCGATCCACTTCAGTCCGGCCACGCCGAACTCGCCGCCCAGGTAGGCGGGCAGGGAGATGATCCGGGCCCGCGGCCGGTCGGGGAAGCGCAGGAAGCCGCTCTGCGGGTTGACGCTGTCGCCGCCGTCGTGCGTCAGGTAGGCACGGCGCACCAGGTCGAGGCAGTCCTCGCGGTGGCCCTCGATCTGCGCGGCGACGGCGTCCTCGGAGACGAAGGTGAGCGACGGCGGCGAGTGCGGGATGCGGTCGGACACGGTGGTTCCTTACGTGGTGTGGGAGGGGCGGGCGGGGTCAGGCGGTGGCGGTGGCCACCGTGTCCGAGCTGAGGGTGCGCTCCACCCAGTCGGGGTCGTAGACGGTCTGCGAGTAGGGGATGCCGCGGTCGGCGCAGAGGAAGACGGTGGTGGGCCGCTGCCCGGCGGGCGGCGGGTGCTCGGCGAAGTACCGGCCGATCGCCGCGTACACGCTGCCGGTCGAACCGCCCGCGTACAGGCCGTGGTCGGCGTACAGGGAGCGGCAGCCGAGGACGGTCTCGTACTCGCTGACGCGGACCACGTCGTCGATGACGGCGCGGTCGACGAGCGGGGGCACGATGCTGGACCCGAGGCCGGGGATGTGGCGCCGGCCCGGTGCGCCGCCGAGCGCGACGGAGCCGAGCACGTCGACGGCCACGACGGTCGCGGCGGGGAACTGCTCCTTGATCCGCCGGGACAGACCGGCGATGGTGCCGCCGGTGCCGACGCCCACGAAGAGGTAGTCGAGGCGGGAGAAGGAGCCGCTCAGTTCGTTGCCGGTGGTCTGGTAGTGGGCGTCCGCAGCATCCGTGTTGGCGTACTGGTTGGGCCAGTAGACGTCGGGGATCTCCTCGCGGAGTTCGGCGACCCGCGCCAGCCGGGCGGTGAGGAAGCCGTGGGCTCCCGGGTCGGCGACCTTCTCGACCCGTTCGCAGCAGGAGCGCAGCACGGACTCGGTGAGCGCGTTGCAGTTGGCGTCGATGACGGGCACGAAGGGGATCCCGAGCGACCGGCAGAAGGTGGCCAGGGAGGTGGCGAAGTTGCCCGACGACGACTCCACGACGGTCGTGCGCTCGGTGATCTCGCCCCGCTCGACGGCGTTCTTCAGGATCCAGTAGGCCGAACGGTCCTTGGTGCTGCCGTTGGGGTTGACGTACTCCAGCTTCGCGAAGAGGTTCAGCTCGTCGTCCGGCAGGGCCAGCAGCGGGGTGCGGCCCACGGAGGCGCCGATCATCCTCAGGCGCTTGTGCAGGGGGGTCACGGGCGGCCGTCCAGCCCGTAGCGGGGCAGCGGGAACTGGGCGGTCAGCTTGTCCACCTCGGCCCGCAGGCCGGAGGCGGTGAACTCGTCGAGGACGAAGTCGCGGTCGCCGTCGGGCCGCATCTGGGTGAGGACGGAGTGGATGATGCCGGCGCAGGTCCGCATCTCGTTCGGCCCGAGGCCCCGCTGGGCGACCGCGTTGGTGCCGATGCGCACCCCGCTGGTGACGGCGGCCGGGCGGCCGTCGCCGGGGACGCGGTTCTTGTTGACGACGACGCCGATGGACTCCAGGGCGCGTTCGGCGGCCAGGCCGCTGACCCCGTCCCGGGTCAGGTCGAGCAGCACGATGTGGTTGTCGCTGCCACCGGTGACCACGTCGTGGCCGAGCGCCGTCAGTTCGGCGGCCAGCGCCGCGGAGTTGTCCAGGATGCGCCGGGCGGTGGCCCGGTAGCCGTCGGTCGCGGCCAGCGCGAAGGCCCGCGCCTTCGCCGCGATGACCGGCAGGACGGGGGCGCCCTGGAAGTACGGGAAGACGGCACGGTCCAGGGTCCGGGCGAGCGTCCGGCCGGTGCCGGGCAGGACCATGGCCGCGTCCTTGCCGGACATGATGAGGCCGCCGCGCGGGCCGGAGAGCTGCTTGTGGGTGCAGCTGGTGGTGATGTGCGCGTGGTCGACGGGGCTGGGGTGCAGGCCGGCGGCGACCAGCCCGGCGATGTGCGAGATGTCGGCCATCAGCAGGGCGCCGACGCTGTCGGCGATGGCCCGGAAGCGGGCGAAGTCGACGGTGCGCGGGTAGGCGGTGGCACCGCAGATGATCAGCTTCGGGCGGTGCTCGGCGGCGAGCGCGGCGACCTCGTCGTAGTCGATGCGGCCCTGCGCGTCCAGGCCGTAGTTGACCGGGGTGAAGTAGGTGCCCGAGTAGGCGACGCCGTAGCCGTGCGTCAGGTGGCCGCCGTGGTTGAGGCGCATGCCGAGCACGACGTCGCCGGGGTCGAGGAGGGCGGAGAGGACGGCGTAGTTGGCGGTGGTCGCCGAGTGCGGCTGCACGTTGGCGTACCGGGCGCCGAAGAGGGCGCGGGCGCGGTCGACCGCCAGCTGCTCGACGGGGTCGATCGCCTCGCAGCCGGCGTGGTAGCGGGCGCCCGGGTAGCCCTCGGCGGTGACGTTCATCGAGGAGGTCGCCAGGCAGGCCAGCACCGACGGGTCGGTGACGCTGGAGGAGGCCACCAGCATCAGGGAGTTCTCCTGGCGGGCGTCCTCCCGCTCGATGGCGGTGACGAGTTCCTCGTCGTCCGATGCCAGCAGCCGTGCGGCGTGCGCGGCGAATTCTTCGGTGGCGAGCATGGTGGATTCAGCCCCTCGTGACGATGTGGGAGAAGAAGCGGAAAGTGGAAGGCGGAAGAGGACGGCGGAGCGGAGTGCGCGCGAGGTGGGCGGCCGGGGAGGTGGCCGGTGCCGGCTCAGACCTTCTGCGGCACGGACACCGGCGCCGTGGACGGCGGGGGTCCGGGCGCCGGGTCCGGTGGACGGTCGTCGGCGGCGCGGCGGAGGAACAGGCCTGGCAGGCAGGTGGTGAACAGCGCCATCACCACCATCAGGGTGTAGATCTCCTGGTCCAGCAGGCCCAGGCCGACCCCGATGTTGAGCACGATCAGCTCGGTGAGGCCGCGCATGTTCATCAGCAGCCCGAGCGTTCTGCTCTCCTGCCACGACATCCCGGACAGCCGGGCCGGGAGGGCCGCCCCGGCGAGTTTCCCGGCGCAGGCGACCCCCACCACGAGCAGGGCCTCCAGCGCGTTGTCCGCCGACATCGCGCGCAGGTCGATGGACAGGCCGACGACGATGAAGAACAGCGGCAGCAGGAAGTGGCTGACGTGTTCGAGGGGTTCGAGGGCGTGCTTCTGCAGCTGGGGGTGCACCGGGCGCGGCATGACGAGGCCGAAGACAAAGGCCCCGAAGATGGCGTGCACGCCGATCCACGCGGTCGCACACGCGGAGAGCAGCACCCCGGCACCCACCACGGCCGGCAGGTAGGGGGCGCCCGTCCCCATGCTCATGCGTTCCACCAGCCGGGCCAGCAGCGGGCGCACGGCCAGCACCATCACCGCCAGGAACAGCGCCAGCCAGCCGGCCATGGCGGCCACCCCGAGCAGGGAGCCGGCCGTCACCACGACCACCACCACCGCCAGCGAGCACCAGGCCAGCGCGTCGCCGAACGCGGCGGAGGCGAGCGCGAGCACCCCCACCGGGGAGTGCTGCATCCGCCGGTCGGCCAGGAACTTCGCCAGTACCGGGAACGCCGTGATGGACATGACCACGCCGATGTAGAGGACGAAGGGGGCCTTCGCCACCGGTTCGCCGTCCACCACGCCGTGCCCGCGGTGGAGCAGCAGGGCCAGCGGCAGCCCGAGCAGGAACGGCACGGCCGTCGAGGACAGGGACACGCCCACGACCACGCGCCGCTTGCCGCGCAGCAGCCGCCCGTTGAACTCCCAGCCGATGAGGAAGACGAACAGCACCACACCCACCTGGGCCAGCACGGACAGGTAGGGGCGGGCCGCGGCCGGGAACAGCACCTCGGTCGGGTTGCCCGGCAGCAGGCCGAGCAGGGACGGGCCGAGGACGAGACCCGCGCACAGCTCGCCGATGACGGCGGGCTGCCCGACGCGCAGCGCCAGGCGGCGCAGCACGACCCCGCTGAGGAGGATGACCGCGATGCCCGCCATCACGGTCGCGACGACCGTCTCGCTGTCCTTCACTGGTCCGGCCACGGCCACACCACCTTTCGTTCCTGGTCCGTTCTGTGGTCCGGCGCCCGCCCGCGGCGGGCGCCGGATGCGCGGTCAGCGCGCCGCGGTGCCGCGGGCGTACCGGGCGCGCGGCAGGGCGACCGGGCCGGGCACCGCCTCGGGTTCCGCCACCGCCCCCGCGTCCCGCAGTTCCGTCAGGCGGCGCGCGACACCGCGGGCCGTCGGCTCGTCGAAGAAGGCGTTGAGGTCGAGTTGCACGCCGTGCCGCTCGCGCAGCCTCGTGGTGAGGCGGATGGCGAGCAGGGAGTGGCCGCCGACGTCGAAGAAGTTGTCGTCGACCGCCACGTCGGGCACCCCGAGCACGTCGGCGAGGAGCGCCACGACCTCGCGTTCCAGCGCGGTCAGCCGCTGCCCGCCGCCGGCCGGCGTGCCGGACGCGGCGGCCGGCGGCCGGGGCAGCGCGGCCCGGTCGATCTTGCGGTTGGGGTTCTTCGGCAGCTCCGGCAGCGGCAGCAGCACCGGCGGGATCATGTACCGGGGCAGCCAGTCGGCCAGGTAGGCGGTCAGTTCGCGCGGGTCGGGCGTGCCCGCGTAGTAGCCGACCAGGCGCTTGTGCCCGGCGCTGTCGTCCACCACGGTCAGCGACTCGCGCACGCCGGGGTGGGACAGGACGGCGGAGTCGATGTCGCCCAGTTCGATCCGGTAGCCGCGGATCTTGACCTGGAAGTCGATGCGGCCGAGGAAGTCGAGCATGCCGCCGGGCAGCCACCGCACCTGGTCGCCGGTCGCGTACATCCGGGCGCCCGGCTCGCCGGCGAACGGGTCGGGCAGGAACGCCCCGGCCGTCAGTTCCGGCCGGCCGAGGTAGCCGCGGCCCAGTCCGTCACCGCCGATGAACAGCTGGCCCGGCACACCGACCGGCACCGGGCGCAGCCACGCGTCGAGCACGTACACCCGGGTGTTGGCGATGGGCCGGCCGATCGGCACCCGCCAGGTGCCCTCCGGCACCTCGCGGACGGCGAAGGTGGCGGCGATGCTGGTCGACTCGGTCGGGCCGAAGTCGTTGATGAGCAGCGGCCCGCCCAGCTCGACGACCTCGCGGGCCCGCTTGGGGTCCATCGTGTCGCCGCCGACGACGAGTTCGCGGGCGTTCTCGAACACCGTCGGGTCGTGGGCCGCGACCTCCGTGAACAGCGGGGTGGCGAAGACGACGGTGTCGATGGCTCCCGCGCGCAGCGCCTCGCCGAGCACCGGCGGGTTCAGCACGGTGGCCAGGTCGAAGCCGTGCAGCACGGCGCCGTTCAGCAGCGCGCCCCAGATCTCCAGGGTGGCCGCGTCCCAGGCGGCGTTGGAGATCTGCGCCATCCGGTCGCCGGGGGCGATGTCGATGAAGTCGGTGTTCCGCACCAGCCGGATCACGTTGCGGTGCGTGATGCAGATGCCCTTGGGCCGGCCGGACGAGCCCGAGGTGTACATGACGTACAGCAGCGAGCCGGGGCCCGCTCCCCCGTCGACGGCGGCGTCGTGTGCCGGGTCGGCGGCCACCTCCGGGCCCAGGTACGGCTCGACCGCCACCACGGGCACCCCGTCCGCCAGCTCGGCCAGCCGTTCGCCGGACGGCGTCAGCACCACGGCCGGGCGCGCCTCGTCCAGGATCTGCCGCAGCCGCCGCGCGGGGTGGGAGGGGTCGAGCGGCAGGTAGGCGCCGCCCGCCTTGACCACCGCGAGCATCGCGACGACGACGGCCGGGTCGCGGTCCACGTGCAGGCCGACCAGGGTCTCCGGGCCGACGCCCAGCTCCCGCAGCCGGGCCGCCAGCGCGTTGGAGCTGCGGTCCAGCTCCCGGTAGGTGCGGCGGGTGCCGCCGTAGACCAGCGCCGGGGCGTCGGGCGTGGCCCGCACATGCTCGGCGAACAGGGCGGTGAGCGTGCTGTCCTTCGGGTAGGCGGTGGCGGTCTCGTTCCACCCCGCGATCTCGCGCTGCTCGGCCTCACTCGCGTGCGGCAGCAGGCGCAGCGGGGTGGCGGGGTCCGCCGCGACCTCGGCGGCGAGCCGGACGAAGTGGCCGACGAGCCGCTCGACGGTGCTGCGGTCGAACAGGTCGGTGCTGAAACCGGCCACGCCTTCGAGGCCCTCGCCGGTCTCGGAGAGCGTCATCCCGAGGTCGACCTGCGACACCGGGCGGTTCAGCCCGACCGACTCCACGTCCAGGTCGCCGATCCGGGCGCGCAGTCCGCCCCGGCCGGTCTGGAGCGCGCCGAGGCCCTCCTGCCCCAGCAGGTGGGGGTTGGTGAGGCTGAACATGACCTGGTAGCCGGGCGAGCGGGAGGCGTCCCGGTGCAGTTTCAGCTGCTGCACGAGCACGGGGAAGGGCATCTCCTGGTGGGCGAGCGCGCCGACCACGGTCCGCTTGGTCTCCCGCACGTGCTCCTCGAACGTGGCCTCCTCCCCGACCCGGGAGCGGATGAGCAGCGGGTTGACGAAGTAGCCGATGACGCGGTGCAGGTCCGCGTCGTGCCGGCCGGAGCCGGGCACGCCGACCAGGAAGTCCTTCTCACCGGTGTACCGGTGCACCAGCAGCTGGAAGACCGACAGCAGGGTGACGAAGAGGGTGGTGTCCTCGGCCTCCGCGCGGCGCCTGAGCCGCCGGGTCACATCGGCGTCGAGGGTGAAGGTCACGCTGTCGCCGCGGTGGCTCTGCACGGGCGGCCGGGGCCGGTCGGCGGGCAGTTCCAGGACCGGGTCGCAGCCCTGGAGCTCCGTCGTCCAGTACTCCCGCAGCCGCTCGCCGCGCGGCGAGGCGAGAAGCGCGCGCTGACGGCCGGCGAGCTGGAGGTAGGCGGCCTCCGGCGGGGCGGGCAGCGCGGGCCCCTCGCCGGTCTCCGCCGCGTACAGCCGGGCGAGTTCGTCGGTGAGCAGCGCCATGGACCACATGTCGGCGGCGACGTGGTGCAGGGTCAGCGACAGGAGGTCGCCGCCGTCCCGGCGCAGCAGCAGCGCGCGCAGCACCCGGCCCTCGTCGAGCGCGAACGGGGTCCCGTCGGCGGCCCGTTCGAGGCGGGCGGTGAGGGCGGCGTCGTCCAGGCTGCGCGCGTCCTCCACCGAGAAGTCGACGTCCAGGGCGGGCAGTACGGTCTGGTACGGCTCCCCGTCCGCCCAGCGCAGCGCGGTCCGAAGGACGGGGTGGCGGTCGACGAGCTGCTGGAAGGCGCGGTGCAGGGCGTCGGGCCGCACCTCGGTGAGCAGCCGCACGGCGAGGGAGATGTGCAGGGCGGACGTGCCGGGGTGCTGCTGCTCCAGGAAGACCATGGCCTGCTGGTTGGTGCTCAGCGGCAGACGTTCCCCGGGCGCGGCGGACGCGGGCCGGGCCGCCGGCGCGGCCGGGGCGTCCAGGGTGAGGTCGTCGACGCAGGCGCCGGCGAGCAGTTCCTCCAGGGAGAGTTCCACGCCGGTGGCCCCGGCGACGGCGGCCTGGAGTTCGACGGCGGCCAGCGAGTCCAGGCCCTGTCCGACGAGCGGGGCCGCCGGGTCGACGGTGGCGCCGAGGCGGCGCGCGGCCAGTTCCGCGACGACGGCACGCACCCGGCCGGCGTCCGGAGCCGCGGCCGGAGCCGCCGGGGGCGCCGACGGCTGCGGGGCGCCGGTGTCCGACCGGCGCACCACGGTCAGGGTGCCGTCGGTGAAGGCCGCGCGGGTGGCGGAGCGCTGGATCTTCCCGCTCGTGGTGCGGGGGATGACACCGGGACGCACCAGGGCGACGGTCCCGGCCGCCACGTCGTGCTCCCGTACGAGGGCGGCGCGCACCGCGCCGATCACGGCGTCGGCGGTCTCCGCGACGTGGCCGTGCGCCGTCTCCACGACGAGGCAGATCTCCTCGCGGCCATCCCGTTCGACGGCGAAGGCGGCGGCGCCGCGCCGCAGGCCGTCGTGGGCGGCCAGCGCGGTGGTCTCCAGGTCCTGCGGGTAGTGGTTGCGGCCCCGCACCACGATCAGGTCCTTGCTGCGGCCGGTGACGTGGAGGCGGCCGTCGCGCACGAAGCCGTAGTCGCCGGTGCGCAGGTGGCGGCGCGGGTCGCCGGGCAGCCGGGCCCCGAAGGTCTCGCCGGTGTCCGGGTGCCCCCAGTAGCCGTCCGCGACGTTGTCGCCGGCCACCCAGATCTCCCCGACGGTGCCCGGGTCGCAGGGCCGGCCGGTCGCGGCGTCGGCGACGGTGAGGTCCAGGTCGGCGGCGACCGGCCCGCAGTCCACCACGGGCAGCCCGCCGGGCGCCGGTTCGGGACGGCGGCCGGGGCCGAGCGAGTCCGCGTCGAAGGTCTCCGCGAGGCGTTCGCCCGCCACCCGGCGGCCGGACACCATGAGGGTGGCCTCGGCCAGCCCGTAGCACGGGAAGTAGGCCTCGCGGCGGAACCCCAGGGGCGCCATGCGCTCGGCGAAGCGTTCCAGTGTCCGGGCCCGCACCGGCTCCGCGCCGTTGAACGCCACCTGCCAGTGCGACAGGTCCAGCCCGGCCAGCTTCTCCTCGGGGATGCGGTCCACGCACAGGTCGTAGGCGAAGTTCGGCCCGCCGCTGATGGCCGCGCCCAGCTCGGAGACGAGTTCCAGCCACAGCAGCGGCCGGGTGATGAACGCGGTCGGGGACATCAGGGTGACCGGGGCGCCCGCGTAGACGGGCTGGAGGATCCCGCCGATCAGGCCCATGTCGTGGTACGGCGGCAGCCAGCTGACCACGCCGGTGTCCGGGCCGGAACCGAACCGCTCCTGGATCTGCGCCGAGTTGACCACCAGGTTGCGGTGGGTGACCCGTACGCCGCGCGGGGTGCCGGTGGAGCCGGACGTGTACTGGAGGAAGGCGAGCGTGTCCCCGTCGATGCCGGGCCGCCGCCAGTCGCCGGCCGGGGGCAGGTCGCCGTCGACCGCGAGCAGCGGCAGGCCGGGGGCCCTCAGTTCCCCGGCGAGTTCGGCGGCGCGCGGCAGCTGGTCGCCGGGCACGAGGGCGGCGGCGGGCTGCGAGTCGGTCAGGACGGCCGCGTGGCGGGCGGTGTACTTGCCGCCGCTCGGCGGGTACAGCGGCACCGCGACGGCCCCCGCGTACAGGCAGCCGAGGAACGCCACCACGTAGTCCAGTCCCGGTGGCAGCAGCACCAGGACCCGCTCGCCGCCGAGTCCCCGGCCGGCCAGCAGGGCGCCCACCGACCGGGCGCGGGCGTCCAGTTCGGCGAAGGTCAGCGACGGCCGCTCGTCCCGGCCGGGGCTCACGAAGGTGTAGGCGGTGCCGCCGCCGAGCGCGGCGCGCTCGGTCACGACGTCCACGAAGGTCGGGGCTCGCCGGACGGCGAGGTCCGTGGGCGGGCTCGCCAACTTGGACATGGGCATGTCAGGGGTCCTCACGCGGGAGTACGGGATCGGGACCGGGCGGCGGGGTGCCGCGCGCGGTGGTGCGCTCAGAGGTGACCGGTGCGACCGGGCGCCGGGGTCAGGCGGTGCGCCAGCGCAGCCAGCGGTTGGCACCGGCCAGGCCGACGGCGGTCATCGCGCTCAGGGCGGCGATGTTGAGCAGGAACGCCGTGCCGAAGTCCCCCATCAGCGCCAGGCGCAGGGACTCCGCCGCGTAGGTGGGCGGCAGCAGGTAGCCGAAGATCTGCAGCGGCACCGGCAGCGACTCGATCGGGATGAGCACCGGCGCCACCAGCAGCAGCACGAAGATCATCAGGTTCACGATCACCAGCAGCAGGTCCATGCTGCGCACCAGCGTCCCGATGGCCAGGCCGATCGCCGACAGCGCCATGCACGACAGGGGCAGCACGATCAGCAGCGCGGGCGAGATGACGAAGTCCGTGTCGTACATCAGCTTCGCCGTGATCATCGGGGTGATCAGGCCCGGCAGGATGAGCAGCAGCCGGGAGAAGACCATCGCGGCGAGGAAGGAGATCTTGCTGATGGGCAGCGACGCGTAGTAGACCATCATCCCGTCCTGCCGCAGGACGCCGATGCGCTGGGCGAGCGTGCCGATGCCCTCGTTGGCCACCGAGAAGATCGCGGCACCGCTGACGATGAACAGCAGGCTCTGCTCGTCGGACAGGCCGTTGCCGATCCGGGTCAGGCCGAACACCATGGCGGCCGGCATCAGCAGGCCGAACATCAGCACCCACGACCAGGTGGTGCGGACCTCCAGCATCTGCTCCAGCCACAGGTACTTCAGGTCCACGCCCATCCGCCGGACCCGGGCGGCGATCCCGCGGGCGGGCGCGGCCGGTACGGCTGCCGCAGCCGCCGCGTCCGGTCCGGTCCGGGGCGCGGACACGACGGGCGCGGGGGGTGCCGTCTCCGGCACGGCGGGCGCCGGCACCTCCTCGTCCGTCGCGGTCAGCACCGCCGCCGGGGCGACGGCGGCAGCGGCCGGGGACGGGCCGGCAGACGCGGGCGGGGCTGCCGGGGCGACGGCGGTCGCCGTCGCGGTCGCGGTGACAGCCGCCCCGGCGTCCCCGGCACCCGCCGGGATCCGGTCCGCGTCCGGTCCGGCACCCGCCGGGGTCCGGGACACGTCCGGTCCGGCACCCGGCGCGATCCGGGCCACGTCCGGTCCGGCGCCCGGCGCGGGGCCCGCGCCCGGCTCGGAACGGCCGTCGAGCGTCAAGTAGACGTCCTCCAGCGTCGGCCGGGTCAGCCGGAAGTCGGACACCCGGTCCATCCCCAGCTCACCGTGGACCAGCCGCATCAGGTCCGGCATCCGCGCCGAGTCCGTCTGCACCAGGTAACTGCCCTCCCGCTTGCCCTCGGTGAGCGTGCCGACCGCGCCGAACAGCTCCCGTTCCCGGTGCTCCAGCGGGTGGTCGTCCCGCACGAAGAGCTCCAGCCGGATCCGGTCGCCGAGCGCCTCCTTGAGATGCCCCGGCGTGCCCATCGCGGTGATCCGGCCGCCGTTCATCACGGCCACCTGGTCGACCGCCGACTCCGCCTCCAGCACGTTGTGCGTGACGAGGACGACGGTGGTGCCGTCCCGGGCGCTGCGCCGGGACACCATGTCCCACACCAACCGCCGGTTGTGCGGGTCCAGTTCATTGGTGGGCTCGTCCAGGACGAGCAGCTTGGGCCGCCCCATGAGGGCCATGCCGAAGTTGACCAGCCGGGTCATGCCGCCGCTGAGCTGGTCGACGTAGCGGTCCTTGACGTCACCGAGGCCGAGTTCGTCGATCAGCTCTGCGGTCTGGCGGCGCGTGTCCGCCTCGCCCTGGCCGCGCAGCCGGCCCGTGTAGTGCAGCGCCCGCCGCACCTCCACCAGCCGCATCGACAGGCCGGTCTGCGGCAGGTAGCCGGTCATGGCCTTGACCTCGTCGGGCCGGTTGACGGCGTCGATGCCCTCGACGACGATCTCGCCCGACGTGGGCCGCATCAGGCCGAGGAGCTGCGACACCAGCGTGGTCTTGCCCGCCCCGTTCGCGCCGAGCAGTCCGAAGACCTGGCCGCGGGGGATGCTGAACGTCAGGTCGTCGTTGGCCCTGACGACCGTGTCCGTGCCCCCGGCCGGGAAGACCCGGGTGAGGTTGCGGACCTCTATCGCGTGGTCCCGTGCTGTGCGTGTCATGATTCCTCAGATCTCTTCCCTGGTACGGGCGATGACGGAGTCCTCCGGCAGGAAGCCGAACGCCACCGGGACGGTGTTCCGGGGACGCGGGCCCACCAGTTCGGCCACCGGGGGCGTCAGGCCGAGGCTGTAGTCGGCGACGTCGACCGGCAGCCGGGTGCCGGCCGGCACCTCACAGCCGACCTCGAAGGCGCCCGCACCGTAGTGATGCAGGACGACGTCGTCCGCGCCGCCGGTCTGTTCCGCGAGCGCCGCCCGGTCCAGGCGGGTGCCCCCGACGGTGCAGGCGGCCAGCGGTTTCCGCGGCAGCCGCACCTGCAGGCGCCAGGCGGACCGCTGCGACGCGGCCCGGAAGCGGACCGTGCGGACGTCGCCGCGGGTGCGGTCGGCGACCACGGTGAGCGTCGGCAGCTCGATCGCGAGGCCGGGCGCGGGCGCCACCATGGCCGGTTCGTCCCCGCGCGGCGGGAAGTAGTCGGCCACCGGGGCCCGCTTCGGGTCGTCGCCCAGCACCGTGCGGGTCCAGGCGTCGGGTGCCGGGTCGGCGCTGAACCACAGCGCCTCGCCCTTCACCTCGTCGCGCACGTACAGCAGGGAATTCGGGCGCGGACGGTCCGGGCCGAACCCCTGCGTGACGACGCAGGTCGCCAGCAGGGCCAGCGCGGCCCCGGCCGCGGCCAGCGCGCCCCACCCGGTCGCCGGCACCCGCACCAGCAGCGGCAGAGCCAGGACCGCGCCGGCCGTCACGAAGACCATGGCCACCGAGGCGAGCGGGATGCCGAGCGCCGTCAGCAGGCTGCCGGTGAGCGGCACGAAGAGGACGGCCGCGGCCGTCGGCCCCGCCGACCACAGCAGGGCACCGGCCCACACCCGGCGCGCCCCGGCCTCCGCCTCGTCCCCGGCCCGGGCCCGGCTGCGGCAGGTCCACCACAGCGCGGGCAGCGCGGCCAGCAGCGGCCACTGCAGGAGGTAGCCCGCACCGGGCAGCAGCAGGGTCAGCACCGTCAGCAGCAGTCCGGCGAACAGCAGCACGCCCGCCGCGACCTCCGCCGGGCGCAGCCGGCGCAGCAGCCGGGCGGCCGCCAGCAGCACCGCGCCGGTGACCGCGCCGAACGCCGCCACGAACCAGCCGCCGTCGTACGGTTCGGCCAGCGGCAGCGCGGCCAGGCCGGGGGCGAGCGCCAGCGTCAGCGTCCACAGCCCGTGGACGACGGCGCCGGCGGCCACCAGCGCGCCGCACACCGTGCCCGCCGCGCCGAGAACCCGCCCCGGGCGCAGGACCGCCCGGCGCGTACCCCAGGCCAGCAGTCCGCCGAGCGCGGCCAGGGTGACCCCGGCGAGCGGCAGGGCCCACGCCATGGGGTAGCGCACGAGGACCCGGGCGAAGAGGTCGAAGTAGACCCCGTTGTCGCCCCGCATCCGGTCCGGGCCGGCGCCGTCCAGGGTGCGCACCATGGCGAGCATGGTGTCGCCGTGGTGCTGCATGCTGTCCCGGTCGAGCCGTGCCACGGTGTCGGACCGCGCGTGGTAGTCGTGGAAGCCGTCGATGAACGCGGAGTTCAGGCCCGCCACGCCCTCCCGGCGGAAAACGGTGAAGTCGCTGTCGTTCGGCAGCCGCCGGTACACCTCGTACGCCAGCGAGTTGGCCACCGGGCGCGGGTTGGCCCCGGCGAACGCGTCGACGAGCGGCAGGTTCCCCTCACCGGTCTCGAACATCATCAGCGGGCCGCCGCTGCCCCGCGCCTCCCAGTTGAGCACCGCCCCGAACGCGTCGAGGCCGTGCTCCCGGACGAACAGTTCGGCACCCAGCGCGCCGAGTTCCTCCCCGTCGCTGAACAGCACGACGACGTCGTGCCGGACCCCGCCGGACGCCTTCAGGGCGCGCAGCGTCTCCAGCAGGGACGCGACCGCGGCCCCGTTGTCCGCCGCGCCCGGCCCGGTGGGCACGGAGTCGTAGTGCGCGACGAGCAGCAGCGCCCCGCCGGGGGCGGCCGGCCCGTCCCGGCCGGGCAGCCGGGCGACGACGTTGTGCACGGTCGCCGACGCGAACGGGCTGCCCATCTCCGGCTGGACGGCCTCCCCCGACTGGACGGTGACCTCTGCCCCCAGCTCCCGCGCCGTCCGCACGAGGTACTCCCGCACCCGGGTGTGCTCGGTGCTGCCGACGGGGTGCGGGGCGCGGGCGAGGCCGGTGAGGTACCCGGCGGCACGGGCCGCCGAGAACTCACCCGCCGGCGCGTCCGTGCCCCGGGCGGCCGGCGGTGCCTGCGCCAGCACGCCCAGCACCGCCGTCAGCAGGACCACCGCCAGGCCGGTCAGCGGCGCAAGCACCGCCGTCCGCCGGGCGGCTGCCGCGCCGGGTGCGGAACCGGACGCGGTGTCCGGCGGGTTCGCGGGGGCAGAGGTGGCGGTCATGGCGTGCCGACCGCCTGCGGCTCGGGCTCCTCCGGAGCGACGAAGTCGACCTCGGCGGCCGACTGGAGGCGGATCTCGTACGGCCGGCGGTTGATGTAGACGCCGTAGCCGTCGAGGATCCGGTGGTGGTGGTCGACGATCGCCTGGACGGGCAGGTGGTCGGACGGCGTCGAGTGGCCGTCGGACACCAGGGTCACGTCGTAGCCGAGCGTCACCGCCTTACGGCAGGTGGAGTCGATGCACAACTCGGTGGTCAGACCCGCCACGACGAGGTGCCGCACGCCGCGCGCCCGCAGCAGTTCGTCCAGCTCGGTCTCGTGGAAGGCGTCGCACTCCGCCTTCCGCACCCTGAGGTCGTCGTCCTGCGCGCCGAGCCGCGGGTCGATCCGCCACTCCTCGGAGCCGACCTCGCCGAGGTCGTCGTCCTGCACGTGGACGACGGGGATGCCGAGTGCGCGGGCGCGCTCGGCGAGCGGGCGCAGTCGGTCCAGCAGGGCGTCCGCCTCGGGTACCGCTTCCTCTCCGGCCAGCAGGCCGACTTGGAGATCTACCAGGACAAGGGCCGTCGTCATCCGACTGCTCTTTCTTTTGGGGGGGTTGGGGGGCGCGGGCGGGCCGGTGCCGGCCCGCCCGCGCTTCGGCGCCGGGCGCCGAACGTGCGCAGCGAACCACACCGGCCCGTCGAGCGTGAACGCCTGACGCGACCCGCCGGTCCCGTCGAACGGCGCCGAATTCCGGCAGGAAGGCGCGGAATCAGTTGAACATCGCCTGCATGGTTTCGTGCGTCGCCGACTTCTGCTGGTCCTTCTCGCTGCCCCAGCAGGTGTTGAGAATGATCCGCGTCCGGTCGGCGTTCAGCGGAATGGTGCGGTGCAGGGTGGTGTCCGAACGCAGGAAGTACATTTCCCCGGTCGCGTGCGGATAGGTGCTGATCTGGTGCTTGGCGAGGTACTCGTGGACCCGCGGGTCGTCCTTGTTCCAGTCCGTGTGCGGAATGGCCTGCAGCTGGCCGCCGAACTCCGGGCCCGGGGCCTCGATGATCCAGATGACGGTGAAGCTGAAGTCGCCCCAGTGCCAGCCGTGGGTGTCGCCCTGCTTGTGCTGGCGGATGAGGACGTACTTCTCCTCGTCCCACGGGCAGGGCAGGACCGGCTCGGCCGCGATGCGGGACAGGGTGCCCATCATCGCCTCGGAGTTGTAGATGGTCCGCACGAGCTCGCTGTCCTGCTCGATGGCCTTCTGGCTCACCGTGCTCATGAAGCGCGGCGAGTTGCCGGTCTCCTTGAGGTGGATGTCGATGCGCTGCTGGTGCAGGTCGAGCAGGCGGTGGCACTCCTTCGTGACGGTCGCGAAGAGGTCGCGGCTGACGAAGTCCGGGAGTTTGACGTAGCCGTTGCGGCGGAAGTTCTGCGAGAGCTCGCGCAGTGTGGCGTCGTCGAAACGGTCCGCGAAATGGCTCGCCAGTTCCTTCTCGATACCCTCCGGGGCGATCTCGTCGAATGACATGGGGTTCTCCCTACTCTGTGACGCCGAAGCCCGTTCACGGAAGTCGTCGGGCGAGTCGGGAAGGAACGTAGGCGGATTCCGAGAAGCCGAACAAGGCGGGAGGCAGGGAATGCGGCGCTGTTTGCCGGTGGCGCCGCCGTTCTGCCGCACCGGTGCCGGAACTGCCGGGAAACTGCCGCCCGACCGCCGGTTCGGCTGCCTGGCCCGCACGGCGCGGTCACGAAAGCCTTGGCGGGTTTCCTGCCCCCCGTCCGCAGGACCGCCCCCGAGGGAGGACCCGATGTGATGACCCGATCCCCCGAGCCGCAGGTCGCCTCGGCACAACGTCAGCTGGAAGCGCTGCTGGAGGATGTGGGCCGGCGCGGCACCACGCCGCCCGACCCGTCGGTCCGCGCCCAGCTCAGCTGCCTGCGCACCCTCCTGAGCCTGATGGAGGCCGACGAGCACCTCCGCTCTCCGGGGCAGCGCCTCTCCCTGCTGCGCAGGGCCCGCGCCCACGCCCGCACCACCACGGTCCTCACCGCGCACCTGCTCAACGAGGCCACCCACCCCCGCTGAACCCCCCGCACGCACGACGACGGGACGGCCGGTGCGATCGCCTCGCACCGGCCGTCCCGTGGTGTTCCCGGATGCCCCGGGAGGGGCATCAGAGATCGCCCATCCACACGCGTCGGCCAAGCTCGTCCAGCTCCTTCTTGACCTGCCGGCACTCGGGCAGCGCCCGGCCCAGCAGTCTCCAGTAGTCGGGGCCGTGTCCCGCGACCCGGACGTGAGCCAGCTCGTGTGCGATCACGTAGTCGACCAGGTGGATGGGCAACTGGAACGCGGCCCAGTGCAGGGAGATCACGCCGTTCCCCGAACCGGCGCGGTAGCTCCCCCACCGGTGTCCGAGGTCGCGTACCTGGATCTGCGGCTCGGGGACGTCCATGCGCGCGGCCCAGGGTTGAAGGCGTCCGCGCGTCCACCGCTGCCCTGCCCGGGCGTACCAGTCCGCGAGGGCCTTACGGACGCGTACCGGGTCTCGGGCGATCGAGCGGTTGACGCACAGCCGCCCCGCGACCAGTCGCACGGGCGGCGTTCCGGTGCCGTCCTCCGGTCCCGGTGACTCCTCCCCCTCGACGACGAGCAGTCGGTAGTCCCGCCCGAGGTACCGGTGGATCTCGCCGTCCTGGAGCGTACGGACCGGGTGCAACTGGCGGCGGTCCTCGCTGAGCCGCGTCTTGCCGTCGATCCAGGCGCTGCTGCCGCGCACGAACTCCTCGAGCCGTCGGACCTCGCAGCCTCGAGGAACGTGCACCGTGAGTGATCTGTCCCGTTCCACGGTCAGACCGATGCGGCGGCGCCGGGCACTGATCCGCACGCGCAGCTCACGTCCGTCCACCATCAGAGAGCCGTCCTCGATGAGGACCGGCTCACCGAGTCGCTTCTCGGACTGCTCGGGATGCTTGGGCACTGGCCTATTCTCGCCGTGCCTCCGCCCGGAACTCCTCAAGGCGGTCCACGGCATAGCCGGCGAGCGCCGAAGCCAGTTTTTTCACCTCCTGGCGTCCCTCTCCTCCGAGGCGGTACCCGGCCGCCCTGAGGCGCTCGTACAGGCGTGCCTCCAGTTTCGTCACATGGGCCTCACGCCCGCCGAAGGACGCCAGCCGGACCTGGCTGGTGATCTCGTCGTACACCTCGGTCACGAGTCGGCGGCGCTCCTCGGGCCCGGGGTCGTCCAGGATGTCGCTCTCCGAGAGCTTCTCGCCCAGCAGCACGTACAGCCGATGCTCCATCGGGCTCAGGTCGGCCAGGGCGGGATCTCTCCGCTCCGCCTGCCGGGCCCGCTCGACCAGCGGGCCGAGCCGGTCGCCGATCTCCTCCCAGCGTCCGGCGAATTCCCTCAGCACCCGCTCCAGCTCCTTCGAGAGCTGGGTGTAGACAGGCCGGTCCTCCACCGCGCGCCGCTCCTCCAGGTGGTAGCGCAGCGCCTGAACCTGCTCGGCGGCGGCCTCGCGCACCGGAAGGGTTCCGACGATCTCGTCGAAGTCGGGGGCGAGGATCGACACCGGCGGGATCTTCTGCTCCACCTCCTGGGCCTGAAGATGCTCGGCGATCAGCGCCCGCACCTTCCGGCCGTAACCGCGCATCGCGAAACCGCCGCCGGTGTCGTCCCGGTAGTGACGGCGGACCCGCATCTGCAGCACGCTCCACGCTCGCAGGTCCGGCAGGTGCTCCAGGGCGTCTTCATGCGGCAGGACACGGTTCACGGCATCCAGGAACGCACCGAGGCAGGTGTCGAAGGCGGCGCGGTCCTCCGGGTCCTCCAACGCCATCACCGCGCGGGCGAGGGCGGCGGCAGTGGTCAGGCCGTCCGGGGCGACGCCCAGACGGCCGAGGAAGGCTCGGAAGTCCTTCGCCGTCCGCCTCAGCTCCGGGATCTCCCCCTCCATGCTGTGCAGCGAGTCCAGGGCCCTCGGGTTGCCCCGGTACGCGGCCAGGGTCGCGCCCAGGTTGTTCAGCACGCCGTAGTAATCGACCACCAGACCCTCGGTTTTGCGGCGGGCGGTGCGGTTGACGCGGGCGATCGCCTGGAGCAGTTCGGCGTCGCGGATGGGCCGGTCCAGGTACAGGGCCTGCTCGATGGGGGCGTCGAAGCCGGTGAGCAGCATGGATTTCACGATGAGGAAGGCAATCGGCGGTTGCTCGGCCTCCTGGTCCCCGCCCCACACGAGGTCGCTCCACGGGTTCATCCCGCCCACCGAACCGGCAGGCACGGGGTCGGGCTCGACGACCGGCCTGGTGATCCACGGGTTGTCCGGCGGCAGCTCGGGGAAGGGCGCCAGGAAGCGCGCGATGTGGTCCTGCTGTCGGTCCTCGTCGGTCCACTCCCGCCACAGCCCGTCCTTCTGCTCGGCCCCGGCGGAGATCACGGGCACGAAGTCGATCCGGCGCAGCAGCTCCTGGTACTGCCAGGCCCGCAGCAAGAGCGTCTCCTCGGCGGTGTACGTCTCCGGTTCCCGCCCTCGCAGCGCCTCACGCCGACCGCTGTCGTCAAACTTCGAGACCCGGCGCAGCAGATCGGCCCGCGCGTCCCGCAGCGCATCCCGGTACAGAACCGCGGCCCGTCTGCTGACCGCGGCCACCTGGGCCTTGAACCCGCCGGTCAATGGCCCAGTGACGTAGTGCGCCAGCATGTCGGCGGCCTTGCGGCGGATCAGCGGCGTCGACTCGGCGACAGCCCGTGCGGACGGTGTGCCGTACTTCCTGCGCACCCGCTCGCGCTCGGACTCGTCCAGCGGCTCGATCAGGTCCTCGAAGCACTCGTCCATCCGCTCCCGGTCGCGCACCTCGGCAGTGGTGGCCCGCCCCTCGTAGCGCACGGGGACGACGACCCCGTCCCGTTCGGCCTCGGTCATGCGGTACGTGTCGAGGAACTCCGGCGCGCCACCGGGCAGGCTGCTGGGCTCCAACCCGAAGATGCGCCCGGTGTCGTCGAGCCGGCCTCGCATGAGCGGCGTGCCGGTGAAGCCGATCCGGGCGGCGTTGGGCAGGGCCTTGCGCAGGCAGGCGTGGAGGACGGAGGTATGGGACCGATGCGCCTCGTCGACCAGAACGACCACGCGGTCCCCGTCACTGCACTCCGGGAAGATCCGCTCGGCGCGGCGCAGTGTCCGCTCGTCCGGGGCAGGGTCGGCGACCTCCTCGGCATCCTCCCCCGCCGCCACGCGCCTGCGCGCCTTCTCGAAGTCCTCGGCCAGTGCCCGGTCCTCCCCGTCGGCCGTGTCACCCGTTCCGTCCCCGGAACCGGGCGCCAGGTCGCCGAGGAACTTCTGGATCGTCGCGAACACCACCATCCGGCCACCGGGCCTGCCCGCTTTGGCCAGCAGGTGTTCCAGGTCGGTGCGCGACTTGGCCTGCACCACCTTGGAGTCGCTCAGTTCCACCGCCTTGCGCAGCTGCCGCTGGAGGTCGGTGCGGTCGGTGACGGCGACCAGGGTGATGCCGTTGAGGGCGGGGTCCCCGCTCATGTGGAGGCGACGGGCCAGGAATTGCATGGTGAAGCTCTTGCCGGCGCCCTGGGTGTGCCAGACGACACCGCCCCGCTCGTCGCGGTCGCGTCCGGTGACGCGTCGGCTGGGGCGGGTGCGCAGCCGCTGGACGATCTTCTCGGTGGCCCGGTACTGCTGGTGGCGGCAGACCACCTTCGCCGTTCCGGACTTCCGCTGCGCCGTCCCCGCCCGGCGGCTGTCGTCGTTGTCGTCGCCGAGCGGTTTCTCGAAGACGTAGTGCCGCACGATGTTCAGCAGGCTTCCCGGCCGGAGCACCATGGCCGTCAGCCGGTGCTGGAGCGTGGGCTGCTCGTCCGGTCCGAGCAGGCCCCAGCCGCGCAGTTCGCGGCGCAGTGCTGCCGTTCCGTCGTCGCCGGGTACGGCGGGGTCGGCGTAGTCGGGGGTCAGGCTGCGCCACAGCGCGTAGTGCTCCTCGGAGGAGGAGTACGTGCCGAGCGCGGCGTCCCTCCCGTCGGCGGCCACGAGCAGCTGTACCGGCGCGAACAGGTGCGGTACGCCTCTCGGGGCGCCGGTGCCCTGCCGGGTGTCGTCGTCCAGGGGGCGGCCGGTGTAGGCGCGCAGATCGCGTACGGCCCGGCCGAGCGGGTCGCGGACGTACGGCGACTTGCACTCCACGACGACCAGCGGGATGCCGTTGACGAACAGCACGAGGTCCAGCACGGCCGGCCTGCCGTCCGCGTCATGCACCCGCAACTGGTCGACGACGAGGTAGTCGTTGCGGCCGAGGACCTCCTCCCGGCTCCCCTCCAGCGCCTCCTGCGACCAGTCCACGAACTGTGTCTTGAAGTCCTTGTCGCCCGGCCCTGGTTGCAGGATGCCGTGCAGGAGGAGCGTGGTGGCGTCCCGGTTGGCCTGGGCCAGCGATCCTGCGGCCACATGGCGGGCGGCGGAGCGCAGCCTGGCGACGGCCTGCTCGGCCTGCGTGTCGCTCGTCATCCAGGACGAGTTGCGCCGTACGGCCGCACGCAGCCGCTTCTCCAGCAGCACCGTCCGGAAGTCGTCCCGCTCGCCCTCGTCCCGCAGCCGGGCGCCCTCGACGTGCTGCCATCCCATCGCCTTGAGGTGGTCCAGGAGCGGCCGTTCGGCCTCGTCCTTCTCGGCCGTTCCCCCGACCGCCCCGGCAGCCATGCCCTACGCCTCCCCATGTCCCGGTGACCCGTGAGAGGCCCATTGTGGGTCAGGGCGGAGTCGGTTCACCTTGCGTGAGCGTCACGAGCTCTACTCATGCTGCCGACGGAACATGGCGCAAGTTTCTTTCAGGCCAATGATGCTGACGTGACGTCGATCAAATCACGAACCCCGACAACCGGACCAGCCGCCCTTCGCAGTGGACTATGAAGGTGCGACTTGCACGGGCTCCCGACCCCCGGCTACCTTCATGCCCGGTTGATACGGGGTGGGCGGCTGAGGCTCAGGTGCCGGCCGCGCCGTGCATCGCTGCGCGCAGGGCGCGACGAGAAGTGGGGGCAGGAATGGGAAGCGGCTACGAGGAGCTCCGTGCGGCTGTCACGGCCGACGGTGGTCTGCACGTCATCACTATGGGCGTGCTCCGCGACATCCAGGGGGCCGGTCGACTGGGCAGCCGGGTACTCGGCACGATCTCCGGGCAGCTGTCGTCCCACGGCATGGGTCATCTCCCCAAGGAACTTCCTGCCAGCCAGGACAGTCCGGTCCGTGTCTACCTTCTCGGGACCCCGATCGCCGAGATCGTCGACGCCGTCCACCACCCGAGCCTCAAGGGTGACGAGGTACTGCGCGGCGTCGACGGCTCCGAGGCGCGCGCTCTACTTCAGAAGATCCGCGAGATCGTTGGCGGCTGACCCCAGTGCATCGCCCGGGCCCCGTTCCAGTGGGTTCACTCGAACATCTCGAATGTAATCGGCACAGCAACAGCAAGGACGGACCGTCGAAATGCCCCCCCGTCAAGCCCACCGCCTCATCGACCTCTGCGAGATCGTCTCCGGGCCGTCCGGGCAGCAACTGGGAGGGCTTTCCACGAGCTCGGAGGGCGTCCCTGTCGTCTCGCCCTCCGATCTGACAACCGAGCACAAAATCGACGCAAGCAACATCAAACATGTCAGCCGCTGGACCGCGGCTGCTCTGGAGCGGTTCCAGTTGCGCAAGGGCGACCTGGTCTACGTACGTCAGGGGACACCCGGAGGAGCCCTGGGCCGGACAGCCCTCATCGGTTTCGCGGAGGCCACGTGGCTCTTCGGTGCCGCCTGCCTGCGCATCAGGCCGAGAAGCTCGGCGGTCCTGCCCCAGTACCTTCTCCACTACCTCGGGCATCCGCTCGTCCACGGCCGGATCACCTCACAGGCACACCAGAGCGGGACAGTCGAGACCCTTCCTTCCCGGGCGCTCGCCATGACACCGGTCTTCGTTCCTTCACTGGAACGACAGCGGGCCATCGCCGGGGCACTGAACGAGATCGACACGCAGATCGAGGCGCACAGGCAACTGATCACAAAGCACGATGCGCTCCGACAAGGCCTCTTGATGGACCTGCTCAGTGACGCGTTCGCCGAGCCGGGTACGCCATGAGATCGACTGCTTCTTCCACGAGCCGCGCGCTGCTCACGCTCACCCGAACCACACGATGGTGCAGATGTAGACGCACTCGTGTCCGGGAACGGCGAGGAACTGGAGGAAACCACGTCCACCGAACAGTGGGAAGTTCCTCAGCCCTCCGGGCCTGTCCTCCGGCCTGCTGCCCGCCAGCTCGGAGTCACGTCCGAGCGCGGCCAGCTCGGTGGCGATCCGTTCCACCTCTGCGACCACACCGACGGGAAGGCCGCCGGTCAGGTGCTCCGCGCTCGGGTTGTAGTCCCATTTCCAGTCGCTCATAGCCCGGCTTCGGCCTCGGCGTCCACATGGATCTTCCTGATCTCGGCCATGGCATCGGCCGGATCCTCCGCCCCAGCGCTCACCAGCTCTTCCAGATGGCGTAGGCGGGCGGCCCGCGAGGGATAGCGCTGGATCGCCACAAAGACACCCCACGTACGGACGAACGTACGCAGCGGCGCGAACGACTGGAGTTCCTGGGCGCGCGTAGTGGCGCTGACAAGATCGCTCACGAACGTCGGCATCCGGCTCGGCGTCAGGGTCTCGACGGCGGTCCGCAGCGCACCGGGCGTGAGCGCGGGCATGGGGATGAGCGGCTCGTCGGCCTGTGGTTCCGCGGGGAGGGCGGTCACGGCGTGCTCCTGGTCGGTGGACATTCGCTGTGTTGTCGACGGTACCCGCAGGCGTCAGGAAGACGAAGAGATACGAATGGCCTGCGGCTGTGTGGGCGACACCCCGTTGATCGGTGTGCCGCCCACACGCGGAAGATCCGACTCTACGGCCGGTGAGCTCCGTCGCCGCCCACCACAGGCTTGCGACAGTCGGGCCGCTTGCTCTCCGGCACGATGAGGGCGGCGGTGTCGTCGTCGAGGGCGTAGCAGAGCTGGGCGTGCAGCACTTCGGCCTCGGTGGGGGTGAGCTTCAGCGCCACGTCCGAGTCGAAGACCCCGTCCCGGCGCAGCCAGAGGTCGATGGCGATGGTCCCGTCGCCCTGGCGGCGGACGGGCTTGCTGGGGACGCGGTCCACCTGGACCCGCGCGTTCGGCGTCGCGCCCATCAGGCCGCCACCCCCAGGGACACGGCGGGCGTGCCGAGGCGGTGACCGTGGATGACCCACGGCCCGACGTCGATCCCGTCGAGGGCGAGGACGAGGGCGGCACGGCGTTCGACCTGCCGCTGCCGCCGTTCATGGGCGAGCAGGTAGGGACGGACGAGGGGGCCGGTGTCGTCGAGCGGGACGGAGTCGTCCGACCGCCTCCCGCTCCTGGACGTCATCCTTTGCGCGAGGAGTTCGGCCAGGGCGGGTACGGCAGCACGGTGGACGAACAGCCGCAGGCCGGAGAGGGTGCGCTGGGCCGCGTGGGCGGGCCGGGGCCGACCACGACGTCGGCGCCGGCCGGTGGCGGGAAAGAGGAGGGCGAGGATCAGGGCGAGTGCCCGTTCGAGGGCATGCCGGATAGGCTTGGGCATGTTGACGCTCCTATGCAGCGTTGGCCTGCCCCGGGGTGCTGGAGACACCGCCGGGGCATCTAGCATCAGGGGGTAACCACGTGACTACCGCCCGAAGTCAGGCTAGCGCCAACGCTGCTGATGCATCAACATTGATGCACTTTTTTTCCGTGGCTGGTGACCCGGGTCAGAGCAGTTCGTCGAACTCGCCGGCCTTGGCTCCGGCCAGGAAGGCCGCGAGCTTGGCACGGGTGGTCCTGACGACGACGTCGGGCTCGTCGCTCTCCCTGACCAACACCTGCCCGTCGATCACTGCCAACTCCAGGCAATTTCCCGCCTGTTCGGAGTAGGACGACTTACGCCACTGAATGTCCATCCGATTCACGCTCTCACAGTTCGTGCAGCACCTTGCGTATGAAGTCACGCGAGGGTCCGGGCTCCAGGGACCGCTGCTCCATGCGGTCAAGTACAGCGCGGTAGTTCGTCAGATGCGTCTCCGAGTCCAGGAACGTCACGCCGTTCGGCACATCGATTTGAACGGTGTCGAGCTGCCGGACGGGACCGCAGGCGTACATGGTCGAGCTGCCCGCGCTCGGGAACCCGCCTGCCGAGAAGGGCACCACACGAAGCGTGACGGCCTCACGCTCCGACTGCTCCAGCAGGTACTCCAACTGCCGCTTCACGACAACCGGTCCTCCGAAGAGCATCCGCAGCGCGGCCTCATGGAGCAGGAAGGAACACGCCGGAGGGTCCGCGCGGTCCAGCAGCGCCCGGCGACGCATGCGGAAGTCGACCTGGAGGTCCAGGGCCTCCGAGGACAGCGGCGGCACGGCCTCTCCGAACACTGCCCGTGCGTAGTCCTCGTGCTGAAGCAGACCGGGAAGATGCGTGATCTGTACGTGGCGAAGAGCCACAGCGTGATGCTCCAGCTCGGCCAGGTCGAGCATGAACGAGGCGATGGAGTCCCTGTACCCGTCCCACCAGTGGGAGCCGGCCCGCTCCTTGGCCATGCCCGCGAGAGCATCGACGTAAGCGGGATCGGGACAGGAGTAGTTGGCCGCCCACACCCGCACGCGATCAGGGCTCACGCCGAACCGGGCGGACTCGGTGTTGCTGATCGCCGTCTTGTCCACGCGATGCAGCGCGGCAGCCTCGGTGAGGGAGAGTCCGACATGTTCACGCATCCGCCGAAGCTCGGTTCCGAGGCGCCGCTGCCGAGCGGTAGGCGGCTTCCGAATAGGCAAATTGATCTCCTACACCCTAAGCAGCCCGGCTGATCTTTGCCTCATCTAGCAACTCAGAAGCGAGCGTCCGCTTCAAAATTCGCAGCTTATTCAACTCATTCACCTCTTCATGAATACGTCGGTCGCAGGCCGCGAGTGTCGCGACAAAGCGACGCTGCTCAGCAAGGTCAATAGGGACATCGATCTTCAACTCGCGGAGCCGAGAGGGATTCACATTGACCTGTTGGACAGCGACGGTCGCTACTGCCTGAACGCGCTGCCGGATGACCGGGTGCTGAAGCCATTCCACCAAGTACTGCGGCATCACCCGATTGGCATCGATATTGAGTCGCACTAGGTACGAGGCAAACGTTGCCTCCTTGAGCTCCCCTCTCCATACTCCAGCCCTACCAACATGCTCCATACTGTTTGTTCTGTTGAAGAGAACGTCACCGTCTCGCAAGATGAGACGAGGATGCACTGGCTGTGAACAATAGCGCAGATCTGCGAGATAAGGGCGACCCTCCTTAAGGTTATTCATCCGCAGAGTGGGGAGGCCGCGACTATCCCTATTCAGCGGACAGGAGATACCGTAGTCAATTGAAGGTACAATTTCCTTAAGTGGGACACGCTCCCATCCAGCCCGAGCGCTGGGTTCTACTACTGACGACATCCCCTTCAAAAGGATTGCATTGCGTGCAATATTCAATTTTTCAATCATTGCTTCAGCGGAACGCTCTGAACTAGCAAGTGAATCTAGGAATGCGACAATTTCGCGCTGCTCGCAAGCGGGGATGTCGGGGATCATTAGCGCCGCCAACGCACGACGGCTGATTGTATAGAGGCCCGAACTAGTACCCGCATTGGCTAGCCAATAGCGTCGGACGTTGGCCGAATTCAACAATTCCGCAGCGAGTCGCGGAATTATCCTCTCACCCCGAAGTCTGAACAAATGGTTCTGATGCAGGAGCCCTGCAGAATCAGCACCCGCTACAGCACACCGGCCGATTTCGTTCGGGTTTGCGTGTCCTTCAACAACAAGCAGATCACCCTCAGCCACAGCATAACGCTGATCGTCTCCAGGAAGCTCCTCGATATCCATCACATCACTTAGATCGATCCGGCCTCGCTGAACATTCGCTACTCGAAGATAACCACGTGTACGCTTCACCGGTTTCCGTGCCGGCCCGACAGTAATGCCCGAGTTGATTTCGAAAAGTTCGTCGACTCGACGGTGCTTCCACACGCTCTTTTTCGGCTCATCCGACATAGCCAAGCTCCTTCAGGAACCCGTTCAGCTTTTCCGTCGAAACCTCGCGCCGCTTTTCGATGTCACGCAGCGACATTAGATACTTTCGTTCCCACCTCAGGTATGCGTCGATCACCACTCGACGCCTGCGCACCGCATGGCCTTCCAGCTTCAATGCCAGGTCGTCACGAAGGATGCTGAGCACAATCTCGCGGGCTCGGTCATCACTCAGTTCTTTCCGGGCATTGCGCAGACGAGGAGCCGGGCAACCCTCAGGTTCGCCTGCCACGGCTACAGCCAACTCGGTCTGACCTGACACGTCTTCTTCCGCCGCCTTATGCTTTTTCTTCGCTGTGGGCGCCAACCGACCCCCCATCCCCTCAAACGGATAGAACGCCTCCTCCAGCGTCTTCACCGCCTTGTTCGCCGCTGTGCGTTCCCGCTTCAGCTTCTTCAGGTCCGCCTCGCTCAGCAGCGCTTCCGCGATCGCCGGGTCGAGGCCCGGGGCCTCCCCATCACCGCCGGTCTCGGCGCCGTCCTCCGCGCCCCCCACCGCCGCAGCCGCCCGCGCGGCCTCCGCCTCCTCCGCAGCCTTCACCTTCGCGTCCAGTTCCGCCTTGCGGGCGTCCGCGTCCGCGAGTTCCTTCAGGAAGTCAGGGACGAGACGTGCCACCACCTTGTGCGCGTACGCCTGGCGCCGCTCCGCCGCCGAGCGCTTACGGGCGCCACCGGTCCACGGGTCGGGCTCCGGCTCCAGCATGGTCTCGACCGTCTCGACCCAGCCGTCGACGACTCCCCGGAAACCGTTCCCCGCCAGGGCTTTCAGCTCGTTCTTCGCGTCCTGCCACCACCCGGCGACCGCTCCGGCCAGTGCAAAGCGGTCCAGCACGCCCACCCCGAGCAGGGTGTCGCGGAAGGAGTCGATGAGATCGGCCCGCAGCCGGGCCAGCTGGGCCCGCTTCTCGAACTCGGTGCGGTCGTCACCCTCGCAGGGGGCCAGCGCGGCGATCTTCTCCGTCTCCCTCGCCCACCACTTCTCGAACGCCTCCGACAGCTCCTTTTCACGCGCCGCCGCCAGCTCGGTCAGGCGTTCCGCGTCGGGACGCCGGCCTTCGGGCAGGAAGTCGACGTACTCGGGGTCGTCCGGGCGCTCGACGAACAGGTCGGTCAGCTCAATGCCGTACGCATCCAGCAGCTGCTTCTTCTCCGGCGCCTCGATCTCCGCGCGGGGCACCCCGCCCACCAGGTGGGCGCGTACGTCCTGCGGCTCGGGCGGCGGAGTGTTGTCCACGTACCGGCGGATGTTGAGGTTGTACTTGTTGTCCCGGAGTTCCTTCCGCTCCACCCAGCGGGCGAAGCGCGGCACGTCCTCACCGCCACGGAAGGTGGAGACGATCTTCTCCACGTGCTCCGGGAGCAGCACGTTCTGCGCCCGCTCCGCGTGGAATTCGCGGTCGGCGTTGATGAAGAGGACCTTGTCCTCGCGCTCCGGCCGCTTGCGGCCGCGCGAGCGCAGCACCAGGACGCAGGCCGGGATGCCGGTGCCGTAGAAGATGTTCGACGGCAGGCCGATGACCGCCTCCAGCAGGTCGGCCTCGATGAGCCTGGCGCGGATCCTCTCCTCCGCACCGCCGCGGAACAGCACGCCGTGCGGCATGACCGTGAAGACCGAGCCGCCCCGGCGCTCCACCATGTGCAGCATGTGCTGGAGGAACATCAGGTCGGCCTTGCCCTTCTCGGACGTCTGGCCGTACGGCATCCGCTCCTCGATGTCGAGGATCTGATCGGCCTTGTAGTCCATGGAGAACGGCGGGTTGCTGAGCACGATGTCGTACGACTCGTCCAGGTGCGCTGGACTGGTGAGGGTGTCCCCGATGCTCAGGCTGAAGTCGACGGCCCCGTGGAACAGCATGTTCATGGTGGCCATGACCCAGGAGCCGTTGTTGGCGTCCTGGCCGGCGAGCGCCAGGTCCTCGGTGTCGCCGCCGTGCTCCTCGATGTACTCCTTGGCGTGGATCAGCATGCCGCCCGAGCCGACGCACGGGTCGTACACCCGCTGGCCCGCGCGGGGCCGCGCCAGCTCGACCATCATCCGCACCACCGCACGCGGGGTGTAGAACTCGCCGCCCTTGGCGCCGGCCGAGTCGGCGAAGTCCTTCAGCAGGTACTCGTAGGCGGCGCCGATGACGTCAGGGAACTCGAAGTCCTCACCGCGCAGCCGCATGCCGCCGAAGTGCTCGATGAGGCCCTGGAGCCGTTTGTCGGCGAGCTTGGCCGCCGCCGTGCCGGTGCCTCCGCCACCGCCGATGCGGTTGAAGTTCACGTGGTCGAAGAGGTGGCGCAACCGGGGGTTGTCGGCCTCCATCGCGTCGAGCGCGGGCTGGAGGTGCTTGGTCGCCACGTCGTCCACCGCACCGGCCAGCTCGCTCCAGCGAGCGGCCTTGGGGACGTACATCACGTTGCGGGCGGTGTACTTGGCCGGCTCCTCGGCCTCCTCCTCCGCCTCCTCGCGCGTGGCCCCCGCCGCCAGCTCCTCGGCGATCACCTTCTCCCGGAGCGCCTCGAACTCGTCGTTGGCCCGCTTGAGGAAGAGCAGGACGAGCAGGAAGTCGCGGTACTCGGCGGCGTCCATGGTGCCGCGGAGGATGTCCGCGGCGGCGAAGAGGTGACGCTCCAGCTGTTCGAGCGTGATCCTGGCCACGTTACGGCTCCCTGTTCACGTGTGACGAGTGGTGGAGGTGGCGGCGGCCGACGGAGTGCGCCGGGCCGCCGCGTGTGCACCCATGCAGCCTAGTAGCCGCTGAGGAGCAGTCCGTCCTCCACGAAGCGCCACACGTCCGTGTACGGGTCCCAGCCGTGGGGATGCGCCGTGGAGTGACCGTCGTTGATCTTCTGGGCGTGCTTCCTGGCCGTTCTGTACCGGCTGAGGGCGTCGTCGGTGGCGGGGGTGAGTACCTGCTCCTCCCGCACATGCTTCGACTGCTGCGCGGTGACCGTCCGCACCCCTCGCCCGTACGTCGCCGCGAACCCGGGGCGTGAGCGCAACCGGCTGTTGGCGTCGTTGCAGACTCCGCCGAAGGTGGCCGTGTAGTTGGTGTAGTGCAGCAGCCGCCACAGTTCGAAGCACGGGTGCGAGTAGGCGACGCGGACGCCCTCCTTCTCCGCGAGGCTGAGGGCCTCGGGGATGCCCTGGTGGTCGTCGCGGTCGAAGAGGACCCACACCTGGGGCCAGTTCCAGTCCTTGCCCTGCCGCAGCCCGGCGTCCTTCGCCTCGCGCTCGACCTTGCGCAGGGTGCGGACGGCGTCCTGGACCATCCGTAACGGCTTGCGGTGCTTGCCCTCGGCGTTGGGGTTCGCGATGTGGTGCTGCACTGTCCGGCCGGATTCGGCCCACGTCCCGTTGCGGACGATGATGTCGATGTACTCGGGCTCGGTCACCTCGCCCTCGGTGTAGATGTACACCTGGCGCGCTCGGCTCCCCCGGCCCTTCGCGGCGCCCTTCCTGCGGGAGACGCTGTCCCCTCCCCGTGCCCTCGCCATCAGAGCCCTTCCGTCCCCGTCCGTACGTCGTCGTCCGCCGGGCCCTCGCCCAGCGCGGCCGTCTCCTGAGTACGCAGCAGCCGTCGCCCGACCTGCCCCTCCGACACCTTCGGTACGGCCCCGAAGGACCCGGCGAGATAGGAGGACATCAGGTCTTCCTCCGCCGTCGGTTCCCAGTCGGCGACCGAGGTCAGGCTCGTGGCACCGCGCTCGTCCTTCTCGGTGAGCCAGATCTGGCCGGGGTGCAGCAGCCGTCCGCCGCCCGGGGTCCGCAGAAGGGAGAGGTCGTGGGCGGTGAAAATGAGCTGTGCTCCCTTGCGGTTGAGCCAGGGAGCCTGGAAGAGGCGTACAACCTCGGCAGCGAAGCGCGAGTGGAGACTGGCGTCGAGTTCGTCGACGAGGAGAACCGCTCCGGTGTCGAGGGCGAGCAGCAGGGGGCCGATCAGGGCGAACCAGGAGCGGGTCCCCCAGGACTCCGCCTCCCAGTCGAGCGCGGTCGGCTCACCCCCGCCCTCGTGGACGAGCCGTACCAGAGGCTTCCCGGAGGAAGTCCGTTCGACCTCCACTCCGGCAATGCCCAGATCGGCGACCTTCAGGAGTTCCTCGGCCCGGAGCCGGAAGCCCTCGTCCTGCAGCAGCCGCAGGGCGGTGTAGTCCTCGCGCTGAGTCCGCTCGGTCTCGGGCGTGACATCCCAGAAGTTGTTCTTGAACCAGTCGAAGACCGGGGTGAGCTGCTCATGCCCGTCGTTCGCGGCGCGTGTCAGGAGCAGGGCGTCCCGACGTGTCGTGCGGGCCAGTCTGGCGCGGTCGCGAAGCCGGTCGCCGGGGAAGTCGAAGTTCTTCTCACGGGCGGCGTCCCGCTCGAACCACACCTGGCGGCGGCCCTTGGGATAGGCGTAGAGCCACTCGGCCTCCACCCGGTGCTGTCCGAGTTCGAAGCCGTACGTCCAGCGCACCCCGTCGGCGAGGACGAAATCCGCCTCGTACAAGGAGGTCTCGGCGGCAGCCTTCGGATCGAGAGCGAACTCGTCGCGTGGGATGCCGTCATAGGACGTCCAGTCGGCGTACGAACGCAGTACGCAGCGGCGCATGTTCCGGAGGGCGGCGATCAGGTTCGACTTGCCGGAGGCGTTGGGACCGAAGACGCCGAGGACGGTGTGGACGGGGATGCGCCGGCCGTCGGACAGTTCCGTCTCTCGTGCGGTGGCCCACTCGTTCTCGTCGTCCTCGGGCGCGACGAACGACAGTTCCTGCTCGTCGCGCAGGGACCGGACGTTGGCCACCCGGAATCTCAGCAGCATCCCGCTTCCTTCGCGACGGTCACAAGGGGCGCCCCCTCCGAGCGAGATGGCCGGCCGGTGTCACCCGCACCGGCCATCTCATCAGATCTCCAAGTCCTCCGGAAGGAGAACTCAGAGGAAGGAGTTGATCTGAATCGTCTCGTCGCGGCCCGGTCCCACGCCGATCGCGGAGATCGGGGCGCCGGACATCTCCTCCAGCGCCTTCACGTAGCCCTGCGCGTTCTTCGGCAGGTCGGAGAAGGACTTCGCGCCGGTGATGTCCTCGGACCAGCCCGGCAGCATCTCGTAGACCGGCTTGGCGTGGTGGAAGTCGGTCTGCGAGTACGGCAGTTCCTCGACGCGCCGGCCGTCGATCTCGTACGCCACGCACACCGGGATCTGCTCCCAGCCGGTGAGGACGTCCAGCTTGGTCAGGAAGAAGTCGGTGAGGCCGTTGACGCGTGTGGCGTAGCGGGCGATCACCGCGTCGAACCAGCCGCAGCGCCGGTCGCGGCCGGTGGTGACACCGCGCTCGCCGCCGATGCGCCGCAGGGCCTCGCCGTCCTCGTCGAACAGCTCCGTCGGGAACGGTCCGGCGCCGACCCGGGTCGTGTACGCCTTGAGGATGCCGATGACCCGGCTGATCTTCGTCGGGCCCACGCCCGCGCCCGTGCAGGCGCCGCCCGCGGTCGGGTTCGAGGAGGTGACGAAGGGGTACGTGCCGTGGTCGATGTCGAGCAGCGTGCCCTGGCCGCCCTCGAAGAGGACCACCTTGTCCTGCTCCAGCGCCTCGTTCAGCACCAGGACCGTGTCGGCGACGTAGGGGGCCAGCTTGTCCGCGTAGCCCAGCAGCTCCTCGACCACCTGGCCGACGGCGATGGCACGCCGGTTGTAGAGCTTGGTGAGCATCTGGTTCTTGACGTCGAGGGCCGCCTCGACCTTCTGCGTCAGGATCGACTCGTCGTAGAGGTCCTGGACGCGGATGCCGACCCGGTTGATCTTGTCGGCGTAGGTGGGGCCGATGCCGCGGCCGGTGGTCCCGATCTTGCGCTTGCCGAGGAAGCGCTCGGTGACCTTGTCGACCGTCACGTTGTACGGCGTGATGATGTGGGCGTTGCCGCTGATCAGCAGCTTCGAGGTGTCGACGCCGCGGTCGTTCAGCCCGCTCAGCTCGGAGAGCAGGACGGCGGGGTCGACGACGACGCCGTTGCCGATCACCGGCGTGCAGCCGGGGGAGAGGATTCCGGAAGGCAGCAGGTGCAGGGCGTACTTCTGGTCGCCCACCACCACCGTGTGGCCGGCGTTGTTGCCGCCCTGGTAGCGCACCACGTAGTCGACGGAACCACCGAGCAGGTCCGTCGCCTTTCCCTTGCCTTCGTCACCCCACTGAGCACCGAGCAGCACAAGTGCGGGCACGCGCGTACACCCCTTCCGGGCGGGGCATGTCCAGGGTCAGGGGCGTACGCGGAGGATCTCCGCCGCGTGCACCGCGACCATCGTTGGCCGCCGACCGTCGGACCGGGTGCCCCGGAATAGACGAAGCCCCTGGCGCAATAGCGCAAAGGGGCTCTTGCACAAAGATGCTACCCGAGGAAGCGAGGCATGGCCGAGGTGGCGACTTCCGCGACGTCCGATCAGCTCCTGGTGGTCATCGATCCGGTCGCGCGGCGAACGGACGGCGAATCCGTCCGTATCGCGAAAGACGTGCTCAGCGGGGGTGCGGCCGGCACCAAGGTGTGCCTGCCGGACGGCCCGGAGGAGTTCGACCGGGCGCTGGCCCGGCGCGGCGCCCGGCGCCCGGTGGTGGTCGGCGACGACCGGGCGCTCATACGGGCGGTGGGCCTGCTGCACCGCCGGCGGGAGCTGGCCGGATGCGTGCTGTCCCTGGTGCCGGTGGGCGGCGCGCTGTCCCTGGCCCGCTCGCTGGGCGTGCCCACGGGGGCGGTGGGCGCGGCGCGGGCCGTCCTGGAGGGCGCGGAACGGCGCATGGACCTGCTGGTCGACGACAGCGACGGCGTGGTCCTCGGCAGCCTGCGCATCCCGCCGGTCGGCGCGACGGTGCGGGAGGCGGCCGACACCGCCCGCCCCTGGCTGCGGACCTGCCACTCCCTGGTGCGGACCCTGGTGCCCGCCCGCCCCTCCCGCACCGTCTCCGCACCGGAGGCGCGGCACGCGCGGCTGCGCGTGGAGGTGGACGGGCACACCCTCGTGGACCTGCACCAGCCGGTGGAGGCCGTGTCGGTCGTCCCCGCCGCCGCGGGCACGGCCCGCGTGGAGGTACGGCCCCTGTCGGTGGGCGCGGAGGCGTCCCCCCTGCTCGCCGAGGGCCGCACGGTGACCGTCTCGGGCGCCCACTTCCGCTACCGCGCGGACTCGCTCGTCTCGGGCCCGGTCCGGACCCGGACGTGGGAGGTGCGGGAGGGGGCGTGGGGTCTGACGGTGCCGACGGCGCAGGGGACGGGCCTCTTCAGGGGGCCGTGAATCGCGTGGCGGGTCACCGGACCGCTCACGCCCGCCCGAAGCGCTTCTCCCTCTGCACCCGCCAGCGCTCCATCATCCCCTCGAACTCCTTCTCGACGAACTCGAGGAAGGCGAGGGTCTCCGCCAGGCGGCGGCCCGCCGGGGTGTCGGCGCCGACGCTGACGACGCCCTCCCGGAGGGCGTCCTCCCAGCGCCTGATGACCGCCTCACGGTTGGTCAGGGCCTCGTACCACTGGTCGCCGTGGACCCGGTACCGCTCCCGGCGGGAGCCCGGAGCCCGCTCGCGGGAGACCATGTGCTGCTGCGCCAGGTAGCGCACCGCACCGGACACCGCGGCCGGGGAGATCCTGAGCAGTTCCCCCAGTTCGGCGGAGGTCAGCACCCCGGTGTCGGACGCGAGCAGGGCCGCGAAGACACGGGCGGGCATCCGCGGCAGCCCTGCTTCCACGAGTTGCGCCGCGAAGTGCTCCACGAACCGCGAGACCGCTTCCGGGTCCCGGGCCGGTCCGTTCGGTTCCGCCATGACCCGACCATCTCCCCTGCTCAGACACCGCGGGTCAGTCTAATCAACGATTCATACGTTTCCTTAACTTCACAAATTTCTGAATCTCGCGTACGTTCCGAAGCATGACGAAGGCCATCACCGTGTCCGGACTGCGCAAGTCGTTCGGCCGCACCCGCGCACTGGACGGTCTCGACCTGGAGGTCGCGACCGGCGAGGTCCACGGCTTCCTCGGGCCCAACGGCTCCGGCAAGTCGACCACGATCCGCGTCCTGCTCGGCCTGCTGCGCGCCGACTCCGGAACCGCCCGGCTGCTCGGCCGGGACCCGTGGACGGACGCCGTGGAACTCCACCGGCGCCTCGCCTACGTCCCCGGCGACGTGGAACTCTGGCCGAACCTCACCGGCGGCGAGGCCATCGACCTGCTGGCGCGGCTGCGCGGCGGCCTGGACGGGAAGCGGCGCGCCGAGCTCCTCGACCGCTTCGACCTGGACCCCACCAAGAAGGGCCGCGCCTACTCCAAGGGCAACCGGCAGAAGGTCGCCATCGTCGCCGCGCTCGCCTCCGACGCCGAACTGCTGCTCCTGGACGAGCCGACCGCGGGACTGGACCCGCTCATGGAGGTCGTCTTCCAGGACGTCATCGGCGAGGCCAAGGCGGCCGGCCGCACCGTCCTGCTGTCCAGCCACATCCTGGCCCAGGTGGAGAAGCTCGCCGACCGGGTGAGCATCATCCGGCTCGGCCGCACCGTGCAGTCCGGCAGCCTGGACGAGTTGCGTCATCTGACCCGCACCACCGTCGAGGCGGAGACCGAGCGGCCGGCCACCGGCCTGGACGGCCTGCCCGGTGTGCACGACCTGCGCACCCTCGACGAGGCGACGGGGCGGATCCGCTTCACCGTGGACGGCGGCCAGGTCGGCACCGCGATCCGCCTGCTCACCGAGTCCGGCATCCGCGTCCTCGTCAGCCACCCGCCGACCCTGGAGGAGCTGATGCTCCGCCACTACGGCGACGAACTCGCCGCCAACGGCCACGGCGACGACCGCTCCGACGCCCCGTCCGCCGGGCACGCCGCCACCGACGGAGAGCCGCGATGACCACCGCGACCGCCACCGGAGCACCGGTGCCCGCCGGGCGGGCCGCGCGCGGCACCACGCTGACCGGCACCGGGACGCTGATCCGGTTCGCCCTGCGCCGGGACCGCGTCCGGCTCCCGGTATGGGTCCTGGCCCTCCTCCTGTCCACCCTCGCGACGGCCGACAGCTTCCGGACGCTGTACCGCGACCCGCAGGACCGGGCGAACGCCGTCGAGAGCGTCGACAGCCCGGCCGGCCTGGCCATGTCCGGCCCCCGCCACTACCTCGTCGACGACGGTTTCGGCTCCATCCTCAGCCACCAGATGCTGGGCTTCACCGCCGTCCTCGTCGGCCTCATGAGCGTGCTGGTCATCACCCGGCACACCCGCGCGGAGGAGGAGACCGGCCGCGCCGAGCTGGTGCGCTCGGGCGTCGTCGGCCGCCACGCCCAGCTCGCCGCCGCACTCTCCGTCGCCCTGCTGGCCAACGTCGTCCTCGCCTTGCTGCTGACCCTCGGCCTGACCGGCCTCGGCATGGACGGCGTCGACGCCACCGGCTCCCTGGTCTACGGCTCCGCCCACGCCGCGGCCGGCCTCGTCTTCGCCGGCGTCGCCGCGGTCACCGCCCAGTTCACCGCGCACACGCGCGCGGCGTCCGGCACGGCCCTGACCGCCATCGGGGTGGCCTACGTGCTCCGCGCCGCCGGGGACAGCGGCGAGAACGACACCCTGTCCTGGCTGTCCCCGATCGGCTGGGTGCAGCGCAGCTACCCGTACGTCGACAACCGCTGGTGGCCGCTGCTGCTCTGCCTGGCGCTCGCCGCGGCGTGCGCGACGGCGGGCTTCGCGCTCTCCACCCGGCGGGACGTGGGGGCGGGCCTGCGTCCCGAGAAGCTGGGCAGCCCCACGGCCTCGGCCGCGCTCACCACCCCCGTCGGCCTCGCCCTGCGGCTGCACCGCGGCATGCTGACCGGCTTCGGCGCGGGGCTGTTCCTGATGGGTGCCATGTACGGGGCGATCCTCGGGGACGCCGAGGACATGCTGGCCGGCATCGACGAGATCGAGGAGGCCCTGGAGCGCCTCGGCGGGGCGAGCATCGCCGAGTCCTTCGCCTCGATGGTCATGGTCGTCCTGACGGTCGTGGCGGCGGTGTACGTCGTCATGGCGGCGCTGCGGCCCCGGTCCGAGGAGACCGCGGGCCGTGCGGAGCCCCTCCTCGCCACCGGGCTCTCGCGCACCCGCTGGGCCGGCGGCCACCTGACCGTGGCCGTGGGCGGCGGTACGGCCGTCCTGCTGCTGGCCGGGCTCGGCTTCGGCATCGCCGGCGCGGCCTCGACCGGTGACGCGGGACTGGTGCCCGACCTGGTGGGCGCGGCCCTCGTGTACGCACCCGCCCTGTGGGTCACGGCCGGCGTGGCCGTGGTCCTCTTCGGCTGGTTCCCCCGGGCCGTGCAGGCCGCCTGGATCGTGCCGGTGTACGCCTTCGTGGTCGGCTACCTCGGCCAGATCCTCCGGTTCCCGGGCTGGATGAACAACCTGTCCCCGTTCGGCCACGTCCCCCGGCTCCCCGCGGCCGACCTGCACTGGACCCCGCTGGTCCTGCTGACCCTCGTCGCCGCCGGCCTGATGTGGCTGGGACTGACGGGCTTCCGACGCCGGGACCTGGAAACGAAGTAGGTCACGAGAGGGCCGTCAGTCCATGTACGGCTTGAGCTCCTCGGTGTCGAACTCGATGGCGACGGGCTCGGGAAGCGCCACCCTCTGGCCCACCTGGCGCTTCTGGACGTTCCGGTAGCCCACCAGGGGGTCCGGGTCACTGTGGACGAGGACCGAGCGACGGTCACGGTCGATCAGCAGGTGGACGGGAATCCCGGATTCGGCGTAGGCCTGGGGCTTCTCCACACGGTCGCGATCGTGGGTGTCCGCGTCGAAGGAGGTGACCTCCACCGTCATCAGCACGCCGCGGGTGTCCGCCCAGTCCCCCTGCCCCGCGAAGTGGGCGACCGGAGCGAGCACGGCGTCCGGCAGGGCCCGTCCCTTGCGGTAGGACTCCGCCTTCAGCCCCTGCACCGGGCTGAGGTCGAGATCCGGCCTGGCCTGCATGCACTGACGGACCAGACACATGATGATCGCGCCGTGATTGCCGTCGGCCGGTTTCCTGAGCCCGATCCGTCCGTTGATGAACTCGAACCTGACCGTCTCGTCCTCACGTTCGGCGAACTCGGCGATCCGCTCGAACATGTCCACCGACAACCGGGATGACCCACGTTCTGCCATAGCCGTCATGGTGCCTCCCTCCGCAGGCAGACACCTTGACGAGCCCCTGACGTCCATCGCCCGGAACCGCCGGGATCACCCGGACGGGGGATCACCGCACCTCGACGGCCAGCCCCTCCAGCCCCCTGATCACGAAGTTCGGCTTCCGCAGCGGCTCCGCCGCGAGGCGGAGACCGGGGGCCTTCTCCAGCAGGGCCGTCATCGACGCGGCGAGCTCGATGCGGGCCAGCGGGGCGCCGATGCAGTAGTGGATGCCGGCGCTGAAGGAGATGTGGGGGTTGTCGGCGCGGGTCAGGTCCAGGCGGTCCGGGTCGGTGAAGACGGCCGGGTCGTGGTTGGCGGAGCCGAACAGCATGGCGATCTCGGCGCCCCGGGGGATGACCTGCCCGTCGATCTCGATCTCGTCCAGCACCCAGCGTTCGAACAGCTGGAGCGGGGTGTCGTAGCGCATCAGCTCCTCGACGGCCCGCGGCACCAGGGAGTGGTCCGCGCGCAGGGCGGCGAGCTGGCCGGGGTTGCGGAACAGCGCCCACCAGCCGTTGACCGTGGAGTTCACGGTGGCCTCGTGGCCCGCGTTCAGCAGCAGGACGCAGGTGGAGATCATCTCCTGCTCGGTGAGGCGGTCGTCCTCGTCGTGGGCCGCGATCAGCCCCGAGACCAGGTCGTCGCCGGGGTTCTTGCGGCGCTCGGCGATCAGCTCCCGCAGGTACTCCGAGAACTCCAGCGACGCCCGCACGGCCTTCTCGGCCGCCTCCCCGGACGGGTTCAGCTCGTACATCCCGCAGATGTCCGCCGACCAGGGACGCAGCGGCGCCCGGTCGGACTCGGGGATACCCAGCATCTCGGCGATCACCGCGACCGGCAGCGGCTCGGCCACGTCCCGCAGCAGGTCCCCGCCGCCCGCGTCGACGAGCGCGGTCACCAGCTCGCCGGCGAGCCCCTCCACGTACGGCTTCAGCCGCTCCACGGTGCGCGGGGTGAACGCCTTCGACACCAGCCGCCGGATGCGGGTGTGGTCCGGCGGCTCCAGGTCGAGCATGCCGTGGTCGTTGAGCGTGTGGAACGGCTCCTGCTCGGGCGGGGGCGGGGTCCGCCCGAACTCCTCGTGGGTGAAGCGGTGCAGGTAGGTCCGGCCCAGGCGGCGGTCGCGCAGCAGCGCCGACACGTCCGCGTGGTGCGGGACGAGCCACTGGTTCGTCGGCTCGAACCAGTGCACCCGGCCCCGCTCGCGCAGCTCGGCGTAGGCGGGGTACGGGTCGGCGACGAAGGCCGGGTCCCACGGGTCGAACGCGAGGTCGGGCTGAGCCATCATGCCCGGACCTTAGAACGCCCACCTGCCGTGTGCCAGTGCCCGGCCCTTGCGGACTCCGGTCGCCGCGGTGTCCGACGGGGCCCCGGATGCGCGGGGCGCACATCCGGTCAGCCCGGGGTGACCAGCCGGGCCTCGTAGGCGAAGACGGCCGCCTGCGTGCGGTCCCGCAGGCCCAGCTTCACCAGGATGCGGCTGACGTGGGTCTTGATCGTCGACTCGGCCACCACCAGCCGTCCGGCGATCTCCGCGTTGGACAGGCCCTGCGCGATCAGCACCAGCACCTCCGTCTCCCGGTCGGTGAGGTCGCCGTACGCGGCGTGCGCGGCCGGCATCAGGCGGGGGCCCTCGGACAGCTTGGAGAACTCGGTGATCAGCCGCCGGGTCACCGTCGGGGCGAGCAGGGCCTCGCCGGAGGCGACCACCCGGACCCCGTCGGCGAGCTGGCGGGCCGAGGCGTCCTTGAGGAGGAAGCCGGAGGCGCCCGCCCGCAGGGCCTGGTACACGTACTCGTCGAGGTCGAAGGTGGTCAGCACCAGCACCTTCGCGGTGCCGTCGGCGGCGACGATCTCCCGGGTCGCCTCGATGCCGTTGAGTTCCGGCATGCGGATGTCCATCAGGACGACGTCGGGACGCAGCTCCCGCACCCGCTCGACCGCCTGCCGCCCGTTGACGGCCTCGCCGACGACCTCGATGTCGGGCATCGCGTTCAGCAGGACCGAGAAGCCCTCGCGCACCATCATCTGGTCGTCCGCGATCAGCACGCGGATGGTCATGCCGTTTCCCCGCTCGTCTCGTGGGCCACGGTGACCGGCAGGAACACCGCGACCTCGTAGCCACCGTCGTCGGTCGGTCCGGCCGTCATCTCGCCGTTCAGCATGGAGACCCGTTCGCGCATGCCGGTGATGCCGTGTCCGGCACCGGGCGAGGGCTTGATCAGGCTGGGGGAAGGCGCGGGGCCGTTGACGACGCGGACGCCGAGCCCGCCGAGGACGTAGCCGATCTCCACGCGGGCGCTCGCCCCGGGCGCGTGCCGCAGGCTGTTGCTCAGCGCCTCCTGCACGATGCGGTACGCCGACAGCTCCACGCCCTGCGGCAGCTCCCGCACCGCGCCGGTCACCACCTTCTCCACCTCCAGGCCGGCGTCGCGGACATTGGCGAGCAGGGCGTCCAGGTCGGCGAGGGTGGGCTGCGGGGCGTCGGGGGCCTCGTAGTCCTCGGCGCGCACCACACCGAGGACGCGGCGCAGCTCGGTGAGGGCGGCCACCGCGTTCTCCCGGATGGTGGCGAAGGCGCGCTCCAGCTCCGGCGGCGGGTTCTCCACCCGGTACGGCGCGGCCTCGGCCTGGATGGCGACCACCGACATGTGGTGGGCGACCACGTCGTGCAGCTCGCGGGCGATGGTGGTGCGCTCCTCCAGCAGCGTGCGCCGGGACCGCTCCTGCGCGGTGACCGTCTGCTGCGCGGTCACCTCCTGCCTGGCGGTGTGCCGCACGTGCCACAGGGACACCGCGAGCAGGGCGAAGGCGGACGTCACCATCATGGGTCCGCTGTTCGTGTAGTAGTACGGCCCGCCGAAGACCACGTCCGACAGGAGCGCGTACAGGGCGGTCAGCGCCCACATCCAGGCGGCCGTCCGCGGCCGGGTGCGCAGCGCCACGACGACCAGCACGGTCAGGTGGCAGAGGAAGGCGCCCGGCATCCACGGCCAGTCGCCCGCGCCGCTGCCGCTGAGGACGGCGACCACCGGGGTCACGCCCAGCGACAGCCAGAACGCGCCCACCGGCCGGACCAGCGTGGCGAGCACCGGGAGCGCGCACAGCATGCCGGTCAGCAGGGCGAGGGCGTCGCCGCCGGGGATGCCGCCCGACACCGCCCCGACGAAGAGGGCGAACAGCGCGATGCCTCCCACCACGGCGTGCGGCAGGTGCCGCGCGGCCGACCGCAGCCGCCCGGGCAGCCGGCGCACGAACGGGCCGTCGGTGCGCCGGGGCGGCAGCGGGCGGTAGGCGAAGGGGTCGTGGAACAGGTCCTGGCGCAGGCCCTGCAGGACGTTCTGGGCCAGCCGGTACTCCGGGCTGCGGGAATCCGCCCCGTCCCCGGCGCGGCGCGGGCCGCCCGGGGGCTGCGTGTGGGTCGTCTCGGTCACGCTCACACGGTAGGCCGACCGGGTGACCGCGGTCGTCCCCGTGGAGACGGGTTCCCGGCCGTCCGTCTCAGGTACTACACGGCTGCCGTACGCGGCCGGCACGGGCCCGCCCCCGAGGCCGGGCACCCCGTCGCATGGCTCCCGGGCGGCACCCCGGGCGGTACGGCGCCCCCGGTGTACGCAGGGTCCGGGCCACCCGGCCGTCGCCGCTCAGTACCCGGCGGGCCGGACCAGTCCCGACTCGTAGGCGAAGACCGCCGCCTGGGTGCGGTCCCGCAGGCCCAGCTTCACCAGGATCCGGCCGACGTGCGTCTTCACGGTCTGCTCGGCCACCACGAGACGGACGGCGATCTCCGCGTTGGACAGGCCCTGCGCGATCAGCACCAGCACCTCCGTCTCGCGGTCGGTCAGCTCGGCGACCCGCTGTGCGGGCGGGGTGCGAGGCCGGGGGTCCAGCCGGGAGAACTCCGCGATCAGCCGCCGGGTGATGCCCGGCGCGAGCAGGGCGTCCCCGGCCGCGACGACCCGGACCGCCTCGGCGAGCTGCTCGGCGGAGGCGTCCTTCAGCAGGAAGCCGGACGCCCCGGCGCGCAGCGCCTCGTACACGTACTCGTCGAGGTCGAAGGTGGTCAGGACGAGGACCCTGATCTGCGGGGTCGCCGCGGTGATGCGGGCGGTGGCCTCGATGCCGCCGAGTTCGGGCATACGGATGTCCATGAGGACGACGTCGGGGGCGAGGTCGGCGGTCCGCCGGACCGCGTCCAGCCCGTCGACCGCCTGCCCGACCACCTCGATGTCGGGCTGCGTGTTGAGCAGCACGGTGAAGCCCTGCCGGACCATCTGCTGGTCGTCGGCGACGAGTACACGGATCATGCGGTGCCGTTCCGGAGAGGGAGGGGCGAGGTGTGCGGCGCGGGCGCGGGGAGGTAGGCGTCGACCCGGTAGCCGCCTCCCGACCAGGGGCCGGCCGTCAGCCCGCCGCCCAGCATGACGGCCCGCTCCCGCATGCCGAGCAGTCCGTGGCCGGCCCCGGCCGACGGCGGCGCCTCCCGGGACGGGCCGGTGTTGACGACCTCCACGCGCAACCCGCCCGGGTCGTAGGCCAGGACGACGCGCGCGGTCGCCCCGGGCGCGTGCCGCAGGACGTTGCTCAGCGCCTCCTGCACGATCCGGTACGCCGACAGCTCCACGCCGGGCGGCAGCGGGCGCCGCCCGCCGCTCACCTCGGTGGTGACGGCGAGCCCGGCGGCGCGGGTGTTCTCCACCAGCGCCTCCAGCCGGTCCAGGGTGGGCTGCGGGGCGTGCCGGGAGGTCTCCGGGCCGCCCGGGCCGTCGTCGGGGACGGGATGCTCGGAGCGCAGCACGTCCAGGACGCGGCGCAGTTCGGTGAGGGCGTCGACCGCGTTCTGCCGGATGCCGGCGAGGTTCTCCTTCAGCTCGCCGGGCGGGTCCTCGACGAGGTGCGGGGCGACCTGCGCCTGGATGGAGATCACCGACATGTGGTGGGCCACCACGTCGTGCAGTTCCCGCGCGATGCGGCTGCGCTCCTCCAGGAGGGTGCGGCGGGCGCGTTCCTCGGCGGTCAGCGTGGTCTGTTCGACGAGTTCGGCGCGGGCCTCGCGGCGGCCCCGCAGGGCGATCCCGAGCACGACGGCGACGGCGGACAGCATTACGGCGGCCTCACCGGTCGGCGAGTGGTACCAGGCGCCCCACACGCCCTGGAGGACGTAGGTGAGCAGTGCGGTCAGGGCCAGCGCCGCGGCGGAGGCCCGGGTGGGCACCCGCAGGGCGAGCAGCAGCAGCACGAGCAGGTGGGCGGCGAGGCCCCACGGGTTCCAGGGCCAGGGGAAGCCGAGGATCTGGTACCCCATCAGCAGGGGGCGCAGCAGGACGGCTCCGGTGAGCGTCGCGGTGAGCGACAGCCACAGCGCCGGCACCGGGCGGTGCAGCGCGAGGGCGACCGCCCCGCACTGTCCGGCCGCGATCAGCAGGGACGTGGCCGTGCCCAGCTTCCCGTCCCCCTGGAGCTGGTTGACGTCGCCGAGGAAGAGGGCGACCGCCGCCAGGCACACCACTCCGTGCGGCACCCAGCGCAGCCACACCGACGGGGGCATCGGGTCGGGCCGCAGCGTCAGCAGGTCGTGCCGCAGCATCAGCAGCAACCGCAGTCCGCGTCGTCCCCCCCGTGTCCGTCACGCGCTTCAGCCTAGACATGGCGTACTCCTTTCGAGGTCGGCCGGCGGGCCGTCCGGTGCCGGAGGAGTACGGCCGTCGCGGAGAGGTCGATGAGCGCGGCGGGCAGGCCCCTCCCCCGCGCGCGGCACGCCCCGCCCCGCCCCGGCGCCGTCGCAGTCGCCGTCGCCGTCGCCGTCGCCGTCGCCTGGGCCACGCTCCCCCGCCGCATCGCCTCTCCGCCTCCGTGCGGCGCCCGGCCATCGGGCCCGCTGGGCAAGGAAGTTACGCAGCCGCGGGGTGATCCGCGTCCCGCCGCGGGACTCACCTGCGGGGTAGCTCCCAGGTATGAGGGGTACGACGGGCGACCGCCCCGACGGCGGGGCAGTGGTCCGGAACCGAGCCGTCACCAGGCCAGTTGGGCGATCTCCTCCGCCACCACCGCGCACGCGTCGGCCGCCGGGTCGATCAGGGGGAAGTGGCCGACGTCCTCCAGCAGGGTCAGGCCCACCACCTCGCCCGCCTTGGCCGCGGCGTCGGCGTAGGACTCGGCGACCGCCTGCGGCACGTCGAGGTCGGTGCGGCCCTGGACGATGGTGGTCGCGATGCCGGTGGGCAGCAGGACCGCCGGGTCGGCGTACGGCAGGCGCTCCGCGAACCGCTCGTCGCCGCCGAGGAGTTGGCGCACGGCGCCCCCGCACACGGCCAGCTTGTCGGCGACCTCGAGATCCGCGACGGGGGCGAGGGCGACGACGCCGCGCAGCGGGGCGGGGCGGTCGGTGCGCCAGGGCGCGTCGGCGGGCAGCAGGTGCCGGGCGGCGGCCCACAGGGCGAGGTGGCCGCCCGCCGAGTGGCCGGTGACGACCGTGCGGCCGGGATCGGCCTGCGGCAGGTGCCGCCGGGCCAGGGCGGGGAGGGCGTCCAGGGCGGCGGCGACGTCGTCGAAGGTGTCCGGCCACCGGCCCGCAAGGTGCTCACCGGCCGCGTCCCGGCCCGCGCCGCGCCGGTACTCCACGCCGGCCACGGCGAAGCCCCGCCGGGCCAGGAAGGCCGCGAACGGGCTGATGTGCCGCCGGTCGTAGGGGTCCCGCCAGGCCCCGCCGTGCAGGACGGCGACCAGAGGGGCCGGACCGCCCGGGCCGGCCGCTGCGCGCGGCGCGTAGAAGTCGACGACCTGGTCGGGGCCGTCGCCGTAGGCCGCGCTCGTGTCCGGGTCGACGGGCGCGTGGGACAGGGCCGCCTCCTCCTCGGCGGCGGCCCGGGCGGCTGCGGCGGCGTCCGTCATGCTCGACCTCTCAGCGGTGCGATGTGAATGCGGACCGGTGAAGGATCCGGCCGTTTGGCCGGGACGGTATCAGCACCACGACCCGCGTGGACATGGGGATATCACGCTCGGTGAACCTCCGGGTCCGACGGTGCCGGCCCACCCCGCACCGGGGGGCGGGGTGGGCCGGAACACGGCTGCCGGTACGGCGCGCGGGGGGCAGTCCCCGTGCGCCGCCGGCACCCCGGCGAGCACCGGCGTGAGCCGGAACGCGGCACGCAGCCACCACGCGCGGAGTCAGCCCCCATCCGCCGCCGGCACCCCGGCGAGCAGCGGGGTGAGCCGGAACGCGGCACGCAGCCACGACGCGCAGGGTCAGTCCCCGTCCGCCGCCAGCACCCCGGCGAGCAGCGGGGTGAGCCGGAACGCGGCACGCAGCCACGACGCGCAGGGTCAGCCCCCGTCGGCCGTCAGCACCTCGGCGAGCAGCGGGGTGAGCCGGAACGCGGCACGCAGCCACGACGCGCAGGGTCAGTCCCCGTCGGCCGTCAGCACCTCGGCGAGCACCCGCGCCGCCCGCTCCACGTCCGCGAAGCCGAGGTACAGCGGGGTGAAGCCGAAGCGCAGCACGTCCGGGTGCCGGAAGTCGCCGACCACCCCGCGGCCGATCAGCCGCCGCATCACGTCACCGGCGTCCGGGCAGCGCAGGGCGATCTGGCTGCCCCGCTCCCCGTGCGCGAGCGGGGTCAGGCACTCGACCCGGCCGTCCGGGACGTACGCGGCCACGCACTCCAGGAAGAAGTCCGTCAGCGCGAGGGACTTCGCCCGCACCTGTTCGACCGACACTCCGTCCCAGACGTCCAGCGCCGCCTCCAGGGCGAGCATCGACAGGATGTCGGGGGTGCCGACCCGCCCGCGCAGCGCACCCGGCGCCGGCTCGTACTCCGGTCGCATCCCGAAGGGCTCCGCGTGGGAGTTCCAGCCGGGCAGCGGGGAGTCGAAGCGGTCCTGGAGCTCCTCGCGGACGTAGAGGTACGCGGGTGAACCCGGGCCGCCGTTCAGGTACTTGTAGGTGCAGCCGACCGCGAGGTCCACGCCGTGCCCGTCCAGGCCCACCGGCAGCGCACCCGCGCTGTGGCACAGGTCCCACACCACGCGGGCGCCCGCCGCGTGCACGGCGGCGGTGAGCGCGGGCAGGTCGTGCAGCCGGCCGGAGCGGTAGTCGACGTGGTTGAGCAGCACGGCGGCCGTCCGCTCCCCGAGCACGCCCGGCACCCGGTCCGGGGTCACCGGCCGCAGCGTGCAGCCGGTCATGCGGGCCGCGGACTCGGCGATGTAGCCGTCCGTGGGGAAGGTGGTCGCGTCGACCACGATCTCGTCCCGGCCGGGGTCCGCGAGCCGGGTGAGGCGCACCGCGCCGACCACGGCCTTGAACACGTTGACGCTGGTCGAGTCGCCGACGACGATCTGTCCGGCCGCCGCGCCCACCAGCGGGGCGATCCGGTCGCCGATCCGCTCGGGCGCGGTCCACCAGCCGCTCTCCGTCCAGGACCGGATGCGCAGCTCGCCCCACTGCCGGGCCACCACGTCCGCCACCCGGGCGGGCACGGCGGCGGGCAGCGCGCCGAGCGAGTTCCCGTCCAGGTAGACGCCCGCGGTGCCGGACGCCCCGTCGGACGCGGTGTCCAGTACGAACTCGGCGCGCTTGCCGGCCAGTTCGTCGGCCCCGTCCAGTTCCTTGGCCCGTATGCGCAGCTCAGACATAGGACCGCGCCGTCCACAGCTCGGGGAACACGCTCTTCTGCGCCCGCTTCTCCAGCCAGGCCACCCCGGCGGAGCCTCCCGTCCCGGTCTTGGCGCCCATCGCGCGGCGGGTGGCGACGAGGTGATCGTTGCGCCAGCGCCACACCAGCTCGGCGACGTCCGTCAGCGCCTCGCCCAGGCGCGCGGTCGCGTCCCGCTCGTCACCCGCGTACACGGCCGTCCAGACGGCCTCCACCTGCGGGGACGGCTCGTAGCGCTGCGCGACGTCGCGGCGCAGCACCTCGTCCGGGACGGGGTGCCCCTGGCGGGCGAGGTACCGCAGCACCTCGTCGTACAGGCTCGGCTCGTGCAGCGCCTTCTCCAGCTCGGCGTGCACGCGGGGCGCGCCCCGGTGCGGGACCAGCATGGACGCCGACTTGTCGCCGAGCAGGAACTCCATCCGCCGGTACATCGCCGACTGGAAGCCGGACCCCTCGCCGAGGGCACCCCGGTAGGAGTTGAACTGCGCCGGGGTCAGCCCGCTCAGCGGCTTCCAGGAGGCGTTCAGCGCCTCCAGCTCGCGCACCGAGCGCTTCAGCGCGTCGGTCGCGGTCGGTACGTCGTCCTCCCGCAGCGCCTTCGCGGCCGTCTCCCACTCGTGGACGATGACGGTGAACCACAGCTCCATGACCTGGGTGGTGACCAGGAAGACCATCTCTCCGGGATCGTCGGAGAGGGTGTGCTGGAGGTGGGTGAGGACATCGGCCTTGACGTAGTCCTCGTACGGGGTCGTGCCCTGGAAGTCGAGATGCGGGGTCTCGGGCTCGTGAGCCTCGTGGGACATCGCTGTCTCCTGAAATGTGCTCCGGGTAGCGGTCCGCCCCTGCCGTTACCGGCACGGGGGCCCCGGTCCCCATCGCATCCTGCGCACGAGCCCCACTGATCCGCAAGGCCCGCCCGCTCACGGGCGGGCCTCGACGCGGTCACGACCGCTCAGCCGAGGACCTCGGCCGCCGTCGGGGAGGAGTCCTTCAGGAACTGCGAGCAGCGCTCGTACTCCTCCTTCTCGCCGATGGCCTGGGCGGCCCGGGCGAGGGCGTGCAGGGCGCGCAGGAAGCCGCGGTTGGGCTCGTGCTCCCACGGCACCGGGCCGTGGCCCTTCCAGCCGTTGCGGCGCAGGGCGTCCAGCCCGCGGTGGTAGCCCGTACGGGCGTAGGCGTACGACTCGACGACGCCGCCCCGCTCGAACGCCTCGTCGGCCAGCCGGGCCCAGGCCAGCGACGAGGTGGGGTACTGCGCGGCGACGTCGGTGGGGGTGGCGCCCGACGCGAGCAGCTCGCGCGGCCCGGGGTCGTCGGGGAGGTGCGTGGGGGGCGGGCCCCCGAGGAGGTTCTCGTGAATCGACATGCCCCCAGTCTCGTACATCGGGCAGGACGTCGCGCCGGTGCGTCGGGCCGCGACGGGAGGCGTGGCACCGGCCCGCGCGCCCCGCCTCTCAGCGGGGCCCGCGACCGTCCTCCCGCAGCGGTCCGGCACCGGTGCGGGGCTCCAGCGGGGGGACGGTGACACTGCCGTGGACCCGGCACTCGGGGCGGCGGCAGTCCGGGGCGGGACGCCGCACGGTCGCGAAGGCGAGGACCGCGCCGGCCACCAGCAGGCCCGCGCACCACAGCATCGCCCGGCCGAACGCGGCGTCGAAGGCGTCCGGCCGCCGGTACGCCTCCGGGCCCATCCCGGCGAGCAGCGGCAGCGCCGCCACTGCCAGCAGCCCGGCCGCGCGGGCGGCGGCGTTGTTGATGCCGCTGGCCAGCCCGGCCCGGCCGACGTCCACCGAGGCGAGCACGGTCGCCGTCAGCGGCGCCACCAGGGCGACCATGCCGAACCCGAGGACCAGCAGCGCGGGCAGCACGTCGGCCGGGTAGGAGGCGCCCGGCCCGACGCGCAGCATCAGCAGCATGCCCGCCGCGCACAGCAGCGGCCCCACGGTGAGCGGCAGGCGCGGGCCGATGCGGTCGGCGAGCTCACCGGAGCGGGCGGAGAGCAGCAGCATCAGCGCGGTCGTCGGCAGCAGGGCCGCGCCGGCGGCGAGCGCCGAGTAGCCGACGACGACCTGCAACTGGAGCGCGGCGAGGAAGAAGAAACCGCCGAAAGCCGCGTACACGCACAGGGTGAGCAGGTTGACCGCGGTGAACTGCCGGGAGGTGAAAATGGCCGGCGGCATCATGGGATCCGGGTGGCGCCGCTCGACCCACACGAAGGCCACCGCGGCCGCCAGCCCCGCGGCCCCCGCGACGGCCACCGCGGGGGACGCCTCCTCGGCGCCGATCAGCGCGTACGTCACCAGGGCGAGCGCCAGCGCGCCGAGACCGGCGCCGGCCACGTCGAACCGGCCGTGCCGGCCGCCGCCGGAGGACTCGGGCACATGGCGCACGGCGACCGGGGCGCACACCAGGGCGACCGGCACGTTGATCAGGAACACCCAGCGCCAGCCCGGCCCGTCCACCAGCCAGCCGCCGAGGAACGGGCCGACCGCCGCCCCGATCCCCCCGAAGCCGGACCACAGGCCCACCGCGCGGCCCCGGTCCTCGGGGTGGAACGACGCCTGGATGAGGGCGAGCGAGCCGGGCGTGAGCAGGGCGCCGCCGACGCCCTGCAGCGCGCGGGCGGCGATCAGGGTCCCGGCGTCCGGGGCCAGCCCGCACAGCAGGGAGGCGGTGGCGAACCACACCACGCCGACGACGAACACCTTCCGCCGGCCGAACCGGTCCCCGAGCGCCCCGCCCAGCAGGATCAGCCCCGCCAGCGTGACCATGTACGCGTTGACGGTCCACTGCAGGGCGGCGAGGTCGGCGTCGAGGTCGCGGCCGATGCGCGGCAGGGCGACGTTGACCACCGTGGAGTCGAGCATGGCCATGCCGGAGCCGAGGACGGTGGTGAGCAGGATCCACCGGCCCTGCGGGGAGGCCAGCCGGACGTCGGACATCTTCGGAGCATACGGAAGAACCCGGCACCGCGGAGGGTGCCGGGTTCTTCCGCGGGTGGTCCGCTATCCGGTCACTTGATGCGGGTGCCCGTGGAGCGCAGGTGGCGGCAGGCCTCGACGACGCGCGCGGACATCGACGCCTCGGCCAGCTTGCCCCAGGTCCGCGGGTCGTAGGTCTTCTTGGAACCGACCTCGCCGTCGACCTTCAGGACACCGTCGTAGTTCTTGAACATGTGGTCGGCGACGGGCCGGGTGAAGGCGTACTGGGTGTCCGTGTCGATGTTCATCTTGACCACGCCGTTCTCCAGCGCGGTCAGGATCTCCTGCTCGCTGGAGCCGGAACCGCCGTGGAAGACGAAGTCGAACGGGCCGGGGGAGGCCTGCTTGCCGAACTTGGCGGCGACGCCCTCGTTCAGCTCCTTCAGCAGCTCCGGGCGCAGGCGCACGTTGCCCGGCTTGTACACGCCGTGCACGTTGCCGAAGGACGCAGCCAGCAGGTAGCGGCCCTTCTCGCCGAGGCCGAGGGCCTCCGCGGTGCGGATCGCGTCGTCCACGGTGGTGTAGAGGGAGTCGTTGATCTCGTGCGAGACGCCGTCCTCCTCGCCACCGGTCGGGGTGATCTCGACCTCGAGGATGATCTTCGCGGCGCGGGCGCGCTCCAGCAGCTCCTGCGCGATGGTGAGGTTGTCGGCCAGGGTCTCCGCGGAGCCGTCCCACATGTGGGACTGGAACAGCGGGTTGCGGCCGGCCTTGACGCGCTCCTCGGACACCGCGAGCAGCGGACGGACGTAGCCGTCCAGCTTGTCCTTCGGGCAGTGGTCCGTGTGCAGGGCGATGTTGACGTCGTACTTCTCGGCGACGATGTGCGCGAACTCGGCCAGGGCGACCGCGCCGGTCACCATGTCCTTGCTGTGCTGGCCGCCCAGGAACTCGGCGCCGCCGGTGGAGATCTGGACGATGCCGTCGCTCTCCGACTCGGCGAAGCCGCGCAGTGCCGCGTGCAGGGTCTGGGACGAGGTGACGTTGATGGCCGGGTAGGCGAACTTGCCTGCCTTCGCCCGGTCCAGCATCTCGTTGTAGACCTCGGGAGTTGCGATGGGCATCTGTCCGCTCCTCTTAGCGTTGCGGGTTGGCGTACTGCGTACTGTCGGCCCTGACCTGGAACCTTGGATGCGACGTCATTGTCGGCCCCATCTTCCCAGACTTGTCCGCCGGGTCCACGGCGCAGGTCAAGTCGTGATGTGGGCGGATCCCGGGGGAATGCCCCGGGGATGTCCCGCAGGCCCCGCCGCCCGGCCGCCCGGCCGACGGACCGCCCGGCCTGTGGCGGGCCGGTCAGTCCAGCCCGAGCTCGTCCTTGGCGTACGCGAACAGGTAGGGCACGCCCGCGCCGTCCCGGATCTTCTCGGCGGCGCCGGTCGCCCGGTCGACGATGGTGGCGACGGCCACCACCTCGGCACCCGCCTCCCGCACCGCCTCGACCGCGGTGAGGGGGGAGCCGCCGGTGGTGGAGGTGTCCTCGACGACCAGGACCCGGCGGCCCGCGATGTCCGGGCCCTCGACGCGGCGCTGCAGGCCGTGCGCCTTGGCGGCCTTGCGGACGACGAAGGCGTCCAGCGTCCTCCCGCGCGCCGCTGCGGCGTGCAGCATCGCGGCGGCCACCGGGTCGGCGCCCATGGTCAGGCCGCCCACCGCGTCGAAGTCCAGCCCCTCGGTCAGGTCGAGCAGCACCTGACCGACCAGCGGCGCGGCCTCGCCGTCGAGGGTGACGCGGCGCAGGTCGACGTAGTAGTCGGCCTCCAGACCGGAGGAGAGCGTCACCTTGCCGTGCACCACGGCCTTGTCCTTGATCTGCTGCAGCAGCGCGCCGCGCGTGTCCGTCATGGCAGCCAGCTTAAAGGCGGGCCCACGTCCAGGTCGTCGAGGCCTCCAGCGGCTCCAGCGGGGTGACCAGACGCGGGGCGGTGTTCAGCCCGTCGGGCGGCCCGGTCTGCGGCTCCACGCACACGGCCTCGCGCTGCTCGTCGTAGATCACCACCCACTCCTCGCGGCTGGTCACCGTCAGACGCAGCTGTCCGGGCCAGGTCAGGGTGACGTCGACGCCGCCGGGCATGCCGAAGCAGTCGTCCCAGGGGCCCGGCCGCGGGTCGACGCGGCGGCCGGTGGGCAGGTGGTCGTCGCCGCGTTCCTCCTGCCAGGCGGGCGCGAAGTCCAGGACCGCGTCGGCACCGCCGAGGTTGCGGAGGAACCAGGGGTGCCAGCCGATCTGCGCCGGGAAGGACGACTCGTAGGTCTCCACGGACATGGTCAGCGTCAGGGAGTCCGGGGCGAGCTCGATCTGCTGGGTGACGCGGCCGGGGTAGGGCCACGGATCGGCCAGGTCGTGGGTGAGGACGGCTTCGCCGTCGCCCGCGCGGGCCGTGCGCCAGGCGGCGTCCCGGGCGGTGCCGTGGATGGCGTTCGGCGGCGCGTTCAGCGGCAGCTGGTGCACGGTGGCGCCGTCCCGGAACCGGCCGTCGCGGATCCGGCCGCACCAGGGCACCATCGGGAAGCACCCGAACCGCTCGCCCTGCCGCAGCAGCTCCGTGCCGCCGACCCGCAGCCCCTGGACCCGGCCGCCGTTGCCCGGCCGCACGGTCACCTCCGCGTCGCCCGCGGTCAGCGTGATCTCGTCGTTCCTCACGGGACCGACCCTACTGCGCTGATCAAGACCGCCCGGGCCGGTCAGCGGCGGCGGCGCAGGATCCGGACGGCGACGACCGCGGACGCGACCGCGAGGGCCGCCGCCGGGGCCGCCCAGCGCAGCGGGGTGGGCGGCGACACGGTCTGCGGTGCGGGCACGGGGGCGTACCGGCCGCGCGGCGGGGCGTGGTCGACCTCCTCGGCGCTGCGGCCGATCATCGTGCGGCGCGCGTGGGCGGCCTCCGCCACGGCGTCCCGGGCCTCCGCGTCCTCCCCCTCGGCCACCGGGTCGAGGGCGGACGGGGAGACCTCGGCGTCGAGACCCGCGGCGGGGTCGGGGGGCGGGGCGTCGTCCGCGTCCGGGGCGGCCTCGAAGTCGCCGGTGGCGCCCGGTGCGAAGTCCTCGGCCGCCGCCGCCTCGACCGTCGGGGCGGACGCGTCGGGCGCCGGGGGCGCATCTGGCGACGGGTCCGGTGTCGCGTCCTCGCGGGCGGCCGTGGCCAGGTTGTCCGCGAACCGGGTCAGCAGCCGGGTCACCGCCGCGGTCACCGCGTCCTGCGGGAGGCCGGTGATCCGGCCGTCGGCGCTCGCCGTGCCGTCAGCGGTGAGCGCGGCGCCGCCCTCCGCCTCGCGCAGCCTCAGCCGCACGGTCAGTTTCACCGAGCCGGTGCCGCGGGTCTCCGCCGCGTCGCCCTCCACCTCGTAGGACCCGTCGTCCCGCCCGGTGACGCGCACCGCGCCGCGGTAGGTGATGGAGTGACTGCCGATACGGACCTTCAGCCGGCCGGCGACCGGTTCCGCACCGGCGTCGTGCTGGAGCCCGGGCACCGCCCGGGCGACCCGCGCGGGGTCGTCCAGCACTGCTCTGAGCCGATCGACCGGAACCGGAACGAACACCTCGTGCTCCATGAGTGCCGAGCCTACCCAGGGGACGCCGGGCTGCACCCCCGTCCGCGCGAAGTCGCGGCGCGTCGGGGCACGGGCCGGCGTCGGCGGGTCAGCGGGCGTACCGCGGGTGGACCAGCGTGGAGGGCGGCAGGCCGGGCACGCGGGTGCGTGCGGCCTGCCGGGCCGCGGCGTGGAGGGAGGCGTCGGTGAGGGTGTGCGGGCGGGGACCGGACGGGTCCAGGCGCAGCGCGGACCCGGTACGGGAGGCCAGGACGAACCCCCAGTCGCCGCCCGTCCCGCCCCTGGGTGTGCGGTCGGGGCCGGCGGCACCGGCCCGGCGGCCGGTCACCCGGTACGGGCTGGTGCCGAACCCGGCCGCGCGCAGCGTCGACTCCACCGTCCACAGGATGCGGGGGCGGCCGGCGACCGGCCCGGCGTGCGCCACGAGGCGTCCGCCGGGCGCCAGCACCCGCCGGGCCAGACCGTAGAACTCCTGCGAGTACAGCTTGCTGCTCTCGGTGATCGCGGGGTGCTGCAGATCGGAGACCACCACGTCGTAGGCGGCCCGGGGGCCGCCGCGCAGCCAGGTGAAGGGATCGTCGGCCATGACGTGGACGCGGGGGTCGTCGAACGCGCGCCCGTTCAGCGCGGCGAGCGCCGGGTCTGTGCGGGCCAGCCGCACCACCTCCGGATCGCGGGTGACCACGTCGACCCGGTGCACGCCCCCGAACCGCAGCACCTCCCGCAGGGCCAGCCCGTCCCCGCAGCCGAGGACGAGCACGCGCGCGTGCGGGCCGTTCATCGCGGGGTGCACCAGCGCCTCGGCATAGCGGGGCGCGTCGCGGCCGCTGATGCGCAGCCGCCCGTCGAGGAACAGGTCGAGGGGCCGGCCGTCCCGCCCTCCGCTGAGCACCACCTCCTGCACCTCGGTGCGCAGCGCGACGCGGACGTCGGAGCCGTACATCGCGTGCCGGGCGGCGCGTTCGAAGTCGTCGACGAGGACGGCGGCCGAGGCGAGCAGGGCGAGCACACAGACGTTGGCCGCCACCAGCAGCCGGCGGTCCCGGCGGGTGAGGTCCTGCCGGAACAGCCCGAGCACCAGCGCCCCGCCGACCACCGCGTTGACGGCCCCCGTGATCAGCGCGCCGGTCAACTGGCCCAGGAACGGCAGCAGCAGGAAGGGGAACGCGAGGCCGCCGACCAGCGCGCCGACGTAGTCCGCGGCGAACAGGTCGGCCACCGCGCCGCCCGCGTCCTGCCGCCGGATCCGCTGGATCAGCTCCATCAGCAGCGGCACCTCGGCGCCGATGAGCAGACCCGTGGCCAGGGAGAACGCGACCAGGAGCCAGCGCGGGCCGTTCACCCAGGCGCCGCCCCAGTCACCGGTGAAGGCGTAGACCGCGTACAGGGCCATGGCGCTGCACCCGCCGATGAGGGCCAGCGCCGCCTCGACGGCCCCGAACCCGGCCGCCGCGTTCCCCCGCAGCCGCTTGGCGGCCAGGGAGCCGATGCCCATCGCGAACACCATGACGGACAGCACGACCGAGGCGTGGGTGACCGAGTCGCCCATCAAGTACGTGGCGAGCGCGAGCAGTTCGAGCTCGTACACGAGTCCGCAGGCCGCACAGACGAACACGCCCGCCAGGACCAGGAACCGGCCGGTGCCCTGCCGGACGGGCAACGGGGGCGGACCGCACCCCGGACCTCCGCCGGAGCCGCAGGGCCCGCCCCCGGGTGCTGCGGAGCGGGGCGGAGCGGGGGCCTGCGGTTCGATCACCCTGCGACGTTACGTCACACCTCCGGTGCGGATCGTCACCCACACGTGTGGTGCTGGTTTACTCCTGACCGATAGTGGGATGAGCAGGAACCCGCGCCGCGCCCGGGCCGCCCGCCCTCTCCGCCGCAGGCGCCGCACGCCCCCGGTCCGCCGCCGGCGCCGCACGCCTCAGACGGCCGCCTTGACCCGCGTACCCACCCGGGTCCGGGTCGCCACCAGCTGCCCGTCCTGCGGGTAGGCGTGCCAGGTCCGCCAGTGCACCTGGCCCTCGTGGCGCTGGGCGAGCAGGGCGGTGAAGGCGTGCGGGCTGCCCGGGAACACCCCGGCCAGGCCCTGCGGGTGGTCGGCCACCAGTGCCAGCAACTCCTGGGCGCGGCCCGCGAACGAGCCCGGGGAGAGCACCTCCACCCGGGCCGCGAACTCGTACTCCCAGTCGCCCACCCGCTTGGCGACGCCCAGGGGCAGGGGCGTACTGCTGCCCGGGATGCACGCCACCGTCTCCGAGCACAGTCCGCGCTCCTCCTCCACGAGCACCTGGTGGGACGCGCCGAGCAGGCGCATCTGGAGCTTCACGCCGGTCAGTTCGAGATCGAGCGTGGCCAGAGCGGGCAGCGGCTCGCGGCCCAGGGCCCAGGCGAGGTCGGCCGCGCACGTGTCGGTGTAGGCGGTGTTCAGGGTCGTGAGCATGGATCGGCTCCGCAAGCGCGCAACGAGGAAGAAATGGGGGGGAGTCCGGCGCACCCCGGTCGCACCGGGAATCGGCCCGTCAGACCGGTCGGCCGGTCGGGACGGGCTCCGCTGGAAGTCCGAGGGCTGCGTTGGTGGTTGAGAGGGAATCATGAACCGTGGCGCCGATACAGCGTTTTTACCCAAGTTCAGGCGGTTTCCATCCCGTAGAGGGCTATACAGCTCAACTGTTCAATCATGTTGCGCGCGTTGTTGCTCCCCGTGCGCCCCCACGGCTCGAACACGCGCTCTCCGGGACCGTCCGGCGGGACCCGGAGCGACGGGGCCGGCCGTGCGGTCGTCCACGGCCGGCGCCGCCACAGCGGCGAGGTCACAGCGGCGGGGTCCGCCCCCCGCGCGGACCCCGCCGTGGCCGATGCGTCCCCCCGCGGCGGAACCGAGCCTCACACCACCCCGGTGCTCAGCTCCCTCCGCCGCCGCATCCGCCCCCGCCCCCGCAGGACGACCCGCCTCCGCAGGACGAGCCGCTTCCTCCGCAGGACGACCCGGCGGAGCCTGCCCCGCCGTCTCCCGTCGCCCACCAGCTCTCCCGCCGCCGCCTGGACGCGGGCCCGGCCCGCCTGGCTCCGCCGGATGTCAGGGTGCCGAACAGCACGACCGCTCCGATGATCGCGAACATGACAACGACCCAGTAGAGGGCTTCCATGAGGCCCCTCCTCCCGTTCCCCCGTGATCCCCCGAAGCGCCCCCCGTGGGTGCCTCGCTCACGCGTGTGAGCGGGAGATGCCCGATGCCGTCACGGCCCAAAGCAGAGTTGAGGAAGTTCTGAGGGTGGAACAGGGAGAGATTTCCGGAGCGCATGCGTCCGGCATCAGCCCCTGTCACCGCACCACGCCCACGGCCGCCCCGCTTGAGGAAGTTCCGGGCTTCGGCGCAGGATGGCCCATGACCTCCAGCGCGCGCCCCCTCCTCAACCGCCGCCTCGCCGAGTTCGGGACGACGATCTTCGCCGAGATGTCCGCCCTGGCGCTGAGCACCGGGTCGATCAACCTCGGCCAGGGCTTCCCGGACACCGACGGTCCCGAAGAGGTCAGGGAGGCCGCCGTGCGCGCGCTGCGGGACGGCCGCGGCAACCAGTACCCGCCGGGCCCCGGCATCCCCGAACTGCGCACCGCCGTCGCCGCCCACCAGCAGCGCCGCTACGGCCTCACCCCGGACCCCGACACCGAGGTCCTGGTCACCGCCGGCGCCACCGAGGCCATCGCCGCCGCCCTGCTCGCCCTGGTGGAACCCGGCGACGAGGTGATCGCCCTGGAGCCGTACTACGACTCCTACGCGGCGTGCATCGCCATGGCGGGCGGCCGCCGCGTCCCGGTCACCCTGCGCCCCCGGGACGGCCGCTTCCGGCTCGACCTCGACGAACTGCGCGACGCCGTCACCGACCGCACCCGCATGCTGCTGATCAACACCCCGCACAACCCCACCGGCACGGTCCTCACCCGCGCGGAGCTGGCGTCGATCGCCGAGCTGGCCGTGGAACGGGACCTCCTCGTCGTGACCGACGAGGTCTACGAGCACCTGGTCTTCGACGACGCCGAGCACATCCCGCTGGCCACCTTCCCCGGCATGCGGGACCGCACGGTCACCATCTCCAGTGCCGGCAAGACCTTCTCCTTCACCGGCTGGAAGGTCGGCTGGGTCACCGGATCCCCCGAACTGGTCACGGCCGTCCGCTCGGCCAAGCAGTACCTGACCTACGTCTCCGCCGGCCCGTTCCAGTACGCGGTCGCGGAGGCGCTCGCGCTGCCGGAGTCGTACTTCACGGGGCTGCGGGACGACCTGCGCGGCAAGCGGGACCTCCTCGCCGCCGGCCTGGAGGAGGCAGGCCTCTCGGTCTTCCGCCCGTCCGGCACCTACTTCATCACCGCCGACATCCGCCCCCTGGGCGAGACCGACGGCATCGCCTTCTGCCGGGCCCTGCCGGAACGCGCGGGCGTGGTCGCCGTCCCGACCGCGGTCTTCTACGACCACCGGGAGACGGGGGCGCCGTTCGTACGGTTCGCGTTCTGCAAGAGGGACGTCGTCCTTCAGCAGGCGGCCGGCCGCCTACGCCGCTTGGCGCCCTGAACGCACGACCGAGTCGTCCCGGACATACCCGCCCGTCTTCGATCTCATGTGATCATTCTGGCCGAATGCGAGATCGACGGAGTCCCGGTCAGCCGGTAGCTGTTGCGTGGAGGGGTGACACCACGTCATTCCTTCGTGAACTGGGGTGATGACTGCCGGTGATGTCACCCGCTCATGAATCCCACTTCCGACGGTTGGCGATTCATCCCTGATTGCCCCGCTTTGAAGCTGGCGTGAATGTTCGAGCTACGCGCGTGCATTCCTGGTGACCAGGTGTGCTGTTGTTATCTTCCTTCACGGGGTCTTATTTGAGTCCTTACGGGGAGGATGTCATCGCTTTGACCAGGCGAGATACACCTGATGCACGTAGTAGTGGCAGTGGTATTCCAGCGGGCGGAGGTTTCCGGCCAGAAGTGCCCGGCGATCTCAGCAGCGCGGCGCGACTCACGAGCCCATATGCCCTCCGAGGCAATGCCCGCAGCATCCACGTCGCCCGTTGCCACCACCCAGGGCGGCGTGGAGGCCCAGCACCTCGCTCACATGGGCTATCAAGGCGGTCCCGCATATGTAATTGACGAGGCCATCACCTACCTCGTCAACCACTTCCAGTAGTACGTGACGGTTCAGGAGATCTCATGTCGGAGCGACAAGAAACCATCGAGCGCAACCTCTGGGCCGCGCCCGCGCTGTTCGTCTTCGCTGCCTGGATAATATTCAAGACAGATGGCGGATCGTCCGTATCTACGGCCGGGTGGATTGTGTATGCCGCAGGATGGATACCGGCTCTGGTGATGCTTGTGCGATCCGTCACGCAAGGCAGGAATCCGGGAATCGGTGCTGCTGTCGCATACGGGATTCTGATCCTTATGGGCATTCTTTTCTGGGGAAATCATGCGTGACGCATGGGGGTGAGCGGGCTGTGGACGGGGTTTCGATATCTTCGAAGCCCGGGCCGTGACCGGATTCTTGGGGATGATGGGAGCGGGAGCGCGGCAGCCGTCCGCGTAGCGGGCCGGGCATGACAGAGCCCGGCCCCTCGACCGGCCAGTACGGCCGGCCGTCGGGCCGGGCTCTCCCCGCGCGCGGCGGGAGACGTGTCCCAGGGCGCCGCGGCGCCGGGTGCCGGCGGCCGTCCGCCGGCGGACGATTCACTCGTCGTCGGGCTTGTCCGCCTCGTTGATGTCCTGCTCCAGGCCGAGCTGCTCCACGAGCCACTTGTCGAACTCGATGGCGGCCCGCACCCAGCTCACCGTGGACGACACGAAGTGCTCCAGGCTGACGCCCATGCCGATGAGCATCTGCGCCTCACCGATCAGACGGACGGTGCCGTCGTCGTGGGTGTGCGTGTAGACCTTCGGCCACAGGGTGCGGCGGTTCCAGTCGTCGACGGACTCGAGCAGCTGGGGCTTCTCGTCGATCTGGTGCGGGCGGTCGTAGAACGTCCGCACGGAGAAGATCTGCTGCTCCTCCTCACCGCGGAACATGAAGTAGGTACGGAACTGCTCCCACGGCGCCGCGAGGTCACCCTCGTCGTCGACGACGTACTTCAGCTCCATCTGGTCGAGGAGCTGCTTCACGAGGTCCTGATCCGGGACGACGGGGCCCGCCGGTCCTTGGGGCTGCGGCTCGGGCTGGCCCCCGAAACTTGGAATCGAGGACGGGTCGATGCTCACCGTGATTTTCCCTTCGTACGGATCCCGCCATCCTCTCCCATACGGGGAGGGGCGTGGCAAGCCCCGACGGGGCCTGTCAGCCCTCGGCTGACTCGATCCGGTCAATGATCCGGTCAGTGGTCCTGCCGGGGCCCGGGTACCCCTTGAGGGGAGCGCCCACCGTACACGGGGACACCGGGCCGGAAACGGGTCTGGCCGGGCCCGCGGCGGGGTGTCGCCGCAGGGCCCGGCCCGGTGTACCGGGCGGCCCGGGTGCCTACAGGGTCTTGCCGGTGGCCGGGCCCACGATGAGCTCGTCGCCGAAGCGGTCGACGCGCACCGTGTCGCCGTCCCGGATCTCGCCGGAGAGGATCTCCTTCGCGAGCCGGTCCCCGATCGCGGTCTGGACGAGCCGGCGCAGCGGCCGGGCACCGTAGGCCGGATCGTTGCCCTCGTCGGCGAGCCAGGCCAGTGCCTCGTCGGTGACGTCCAGGGTGAGCCGGCGCTCGGCGAGCCGCCGGGCCAGCCGGTCGATCTGGAGGGCGGCGATCCGCTCCAGCTCGGGCTTGGTCAGCGCCGAGAAGACCACCAGGTCGTCGAGGCGGTTGAGGAACTCCGGCTTGAAGGAGGCCCTCACCACCTCCAGCACCTGCTCCTTCTTCTCCGTCTCTGTGGTCAGCGGGTCCACCAGGAACTGGCTGCCCAGGTTGGAGGTCAGCACCAGGATGGTGTTGCGGAAGTCGACGGTGCGGCCCTGGCCGTCGGTGAGGCGGCCGTCGTCCAGCACCTGGAGCAGGATGTCGAAGACCTCCGGGTGGGCCTTCTCCACCTCGTCCAGCAGCACCACGCTGTACGGGCGGCGCCGCACGGCCTCGGTGAGCTGACCGCCCTCCTCGTAGCCGACGTAGCCGGGCGGGGCGCCGACCAGCCGGGCCACGCTGTGCTTCTCGCTGTACTCGGACATGTCGACGCGGACCATCGCCCGCTCGTCGTCGAAGAGGAAGTCGGCGAGGGCCTTGGCCAGTTCGGTCTTGCCGACACCGGTCGGGCCGAGGAAGAGGAAGGAGCCGGTGGGGCGGTCGGGGTCGGCGACGCCTGCCCGGGAGCGCCGGACCGCGTCCGACACCGCCCGCACGGCCTCGGTCTGGCCGATGAGGCGCTTGCCGAGCTCGTCCTCCATGCGCAGCAGCTTCTGCGTCTCGCCCTCCAGCAGGCGGCCGGCGGGGATGCCGGTCCAGGAGGCGACGACGTCGGCGATGTCGTCGGAGCCGACCTCCTCCTTGACCATGGTGTCCCGGGCGACCTCCTCCTCGGCCTCCGAGGCGGCCTCCAGGTCCCGTTCCAGGGACGGGATCTCGCCGTAGAGCAGCTTGGAGGCGGTGTCGAAGTCGCCGTCGCGCTGGGCCCGTTCGGCCTGGCCGCGCAGCTCGTCCAGCTTCTCCTTCAGCTCACCGACCCGGTTGAGGGACTGCTTCTCCTTCTCCCAGCGGGCGGTCAGGCCCCGCAGCTCCTCCTCCTTGTCGGCGAGGTCGCGGCGCAGTTTCTCCAGGCGTTCCCGGGAGGCCGGGTCGGTCTCCTTGCCGATGGCCAGCTCCTCCATCTTCAACCGGTCGACGGAGCGCTGGAGTTCGTCGATCTCGACGGGCGAGGAGTCGATCTCCATGCGCAGCCGGGACGCGGCCTCGTCGACGAGGTCGATGGCCTTGTCGGGCAGGAAGCGGGAGGTGATGTAGCGGTCGGAGAGGGTCGCGGCGGCGACCAGGGCGCTGTCGGCGATCTGCACCTTGTGGTGCGCCTCGTAGCGTCCCTTGAGCCCGCGCAGGATCGCGATGGAGTCCTCCACGGACGGTTCGGCGACCAGCACCTGCTGGAAGCGCCGCTCCAGCGCGGGGTCCTTCTCGATCCGCTCGCGGTACTCGTCCAGCGTGGTGGCGCCGACCATGCGCAGTTCGCCGCGGGCCAGCATCGGCTTGAGCATGTTGCCCGCGTCCATCGCGGAGTCGCCGCCGGCGCCCGCGCCGACGACGGTGTGCAGCTCGTCGATGAAGGTGACGACCTGCCCGTCGGACTCCTTGATCTCCGCCAGGACGGTCTTCAGCCGCTCCTCGAACTCGCCCCGGTACTTGGCACCGGCGACCATGGCCCCGAGGTCGAGCGCCACCAGCCGCTTGTCCTTCAGCGACTCGGGGACGTCGCCCTTGACGATCCGCTGGGCGAGCCCTTCGACGACGGCGGTCTTGCCGACGCCGGGCTCACCGATGAGGACGGGGTTGTTCTTGGTGCGCCGGGACAGCACCTGCACGACGCGCCGGATCTCCTGGTCGCGTCCGATGACCGGATCCAGCCTGCCCTCCCGGGCGGCGTCGGTGAGGTCGGTGCCGAACTTCTCCAGCGCCTTGTACTGGCCCTCGGGGTCGGCGGTGGTCACCCGGCGGGATCCCCGCGTCTTCTGGAAGGCGTCCTGCAGCTTCTTCGCCGTGGCGCCTTGCTGGGACAGCACCTCACCGGCGGCCCCGCCCTTGGCGGCGATGCCGATCAGCAGGTGCTCGGTGGACAGGTACTCGTCGCCGAGGTCGCGGGCGCGGGCCTGGGCGTCGGCGATGACGGCGAGCAGCTCGCGGTTGGGCTGGGGCGGGGCGACCGTGGACCCGGTGACGCTCGGCAGGCCGGCGAGGACGCGCTCGGCCCCGGAGCGCACGGCCGCCTGGTCGGCGTCGACCGCGGCGAGCAGGTCCGTGATGTTCTCGTTGTCCTGCCCCTGGAGCAGCGAGAGCAGCAGGTGGGCAGGGGTGAGGTCGGGGTGTCCCTCGGTCACGGCGCGGTTGCCGGCGGCGTTGATCGCGTCCCGGCTCCGGTTGGTCAGCTCGGCGTCCACGTGTCCGTTCTCCTCCTTGCGGTGACCCTTCAGCGGCCTTCGTGGCTGACTCGGTCAACGTACATAAACTTGAGTCTATTCCACTCAAGGCCAGAACGAGGGGTACAACGGGCGAGTTCCCGGCGCGCACGGCACCATGACCGCCCCCATCGGGGCAGTCGCCTCTTCTGACGGCGCCGGGGGCCGGGCGACTCGTTAACGGGGCCGGGGGCCGGGAGGCTCGCTTACGGCGCCGGGGGCCGCGTAACTCGCCCCTTCTTACGGCGCCGGGGGCAGCGTGACTCGACGCACCCGGGGCCGCGCAACCACTCACCGGGCACCAGGCAAACACGAAGACCCGGCGCGCGCAGGGCGGCCGGGTCGCACGGGGTGTCGGGCACGGCGGACGGCGGCCGCACGGACGGCCGATCGGTTCCGGCCATCGGGCGGGCCGCCCCATAGCCGCACATGTCCGCCCGAACTGCAGCGGCGTCACCGTGTTCAGGTCACGGTGACGCCGCTGCGGGGGGAAGCACCTGAGCGATCTTTTACGACGGGGGAATCGCGTCAGGCACTGCGGGGGGTGGCCGAGATGGTCCGGGTCGCGGGGGAGTCGGACTCCACCCGCTGATGGTCCCGCTGGTCCAGGTTCACAAAGATCATTCCGTACCGGATGGCGCACCGCACGGGCTGGGGGGCGCCCCGGGGGCGGCGCAGACACCGGTACGCCCGTACGTCACCGTCCTCGTCCCGCGTGACCACCACCGGTTCGCCGAACACCGTCACCATCAACGAGTCACCGCTGTGGGGGATGGCGGTGACCAGGTCGATGAAGTGCCAGCCGGACCGGTAGGCGGTGGCCATCTCCCTGCGGAAGGAGCGGTCGTCGGGTGGAGTGGTCACGTCAGCTCCCGGCTCCGTCGGCCCCAGGGCTCGGCCATTGGGTGTTGCCGGCCACCGTGGAATCCACGGCTACCGCCGGCCACTGCGTGTTCGCCCGAATATCGTCCTTCTCATCGGAGAGGCCACTCAGCGTTCCGAGAGCCACAACGGCGGAGAAGGTGGCGACAAGCACCGAGCGAAGCATTCTGTTACGCATAGTCGGCTTCGTCCTCACTTGATGGTCCCCTCTATCCCCCGTCACATAAGACGATGGCTCATTCGGGCACGTCATGGCCACACAATCGGTGCATCATGTTCCTGCATGTTCAGGACCCTGGGGGGTGGAGATTTGGGTACGAATGGGGCGAAGGGCACACATCCCCACTCGATCACGGAGCTCTGTGAGGAGGGCAGCCGCCTCTATACCACGGCACTGCGTGCCGGGCGCATAGCACGTGTGGACACGGAGCCGGCTCCCTGCCTGGTGGAGCTCGCCCTGCTGCACCCCGACCCTGACGATCCCACCTGGTTGCGGCCCATTCCACCCGCCGTGGCGCTGGCCCAGCGCCTCCACCCCATCGAGCGGGAGATCACCGAACGCCGGCGCCGATCGGTGCAACTCGCCGACGCCTTCGAACCGTTCATGGCACTCGGTATGCAGACCGCGTCGACGAGCGACTCCATCACCGTGCTGGAGGGCGGGGAGCGGATCAACGCGGCACTCAATCTGGCCACCACCCAGTGCCGCAGCGAACTGCTGACGGTCCAGCCCAGCGACCGCGTCTCCGAGAGCAGCCTGCTGCGCAGCCTGGAACGCGACAAGCCGCTGATCGAACGCGGCGTGAAGGTCCGCAGCCTCTACCAGCACACCGCCCGCTACAACCCGGAGAAGCTGTCCTACGTCGCGCGGCTGTCCGAGGGCAAGGTGGAGTACCGCACCATCGACGAGCTGGTGGAGCGGCTCATCATCTGCGACGAGGCGGTCGCCTTCATCCCGGCCCGCGACGACCAGCAGGTCGCCCTGGAGCTGCGTCACCCCGGCATCGTCCGCTACCTGATCAAGGTCTTCGAGTACCTCTGGGACCGCGCGGTCCCGATGAGCACCGGCGCCCCCTACGAGGCCGCCTCCGACGGCATCTCCGAGATCCAGCACTCGATCGCGAAGCTGCTGGTGGAGGGTCATGTCGACGAGGCCATCGCCCGCCGGCTCGGGATGAACGTCCGCACCTGCCGGGCCCACATAGCCAAACTGGCCACGGCCCTCGGCAGCGGCAGCCGAGCCCAACTCGGCTATCTCATCGCGCAGTCGGGGATCCTGAAGCAGGAACACTGAGACCGGGACGGACCAGCCGCACATGACCGCACCCCAGCACGACCACCCGGCCGAGGAGCTCTGCGACGAGGCGGTGGAGCTGTACGCCGACGCACTGCGCTCGGGCCACGTGCCCGCCGCCCGGGCCCGCACGGCGCCCTGCCTGCTCGACCTCTCCCTGCTGCATCCGGCTGTCGGCGACCCCGGCCGGCTCGAACCGGTCGCCCCGGCCGCCGCCCTGCACCGGATGCTGCGCGTCTCCGGTGAGCGGATCGCCCGCGAACGACGCCGCGAGGAACAGCTCGCCGAGACCTTCCGCCCGCTCATCGGCCTCGCGCTGGGCGGCACGGCCGCCACGGCGTCCGAGAGCCTGCGCGTGATCAGCGGGCGGCCGGGCATCAACCAGGCCATCGGGGAGGCCATGGAGAACACCTCCGAGGAACTCCTCGCCGTCCAGCCCCGTACCGGACGCACCAGCAAGCGGGGCGAGGCCGCCGACGCGATCGCCCTGCCCCGGGACCAGGCGCTGCTGGACCGCGGGGCCCGCATCCGCACCCTCTACCAGCACACCCTGCGCCACTTCCCGTCCATCACCGCCCGCTACGAGAGCCTGCGGGGCGACGTCGAGGCCCGCACGCTGGACGAGGTCACCGAACGGCTCATCGTCCTCGACCGCACCGTGGCCTTCATCCCCGCCAACTCCGACCAGACCCTGGCCCTGGAGATCCGCCACCCGGCGATCGTGGAGTACTTGGGCACCGTCTTCGAGCGCCTGTGGCGGCTGGCCAGCCCGATGCACCCGCGGGCGGGCGCGGTCGAGCAGCCCGCACGCAACGGCGTCACCCCCCGCCAGCGCGCCATCGCCGAACTCCTCACCGAGGGCCACACCGACGCCGTCATCGCCGAACGCCTCGGCATGAACATCCGTACCGCCCGCGTCCACATCGCCAAGCTGGCCGCCACCCTGGGCAGCAGCAGCCGGGCGCAGCTCGGCTATCTCATCGCACGCTCGGGGATCCTCGACCCGGAACCGTGAGCGGGGCCGCCGGTCGGGGCCGGGGGCCGTCCAGGCCGGCCTGGGCGATGCGGACACCCAACTGCGTGCGGCTGGCCGCGCCCAGGGTCTCGGAGAGCCGGGCGATGTGCGCGCGGCAGGTGCGCACGCTGATGCCGAGGCGCTCGGCGATGACCGCGTCCTGGTGGCCCTCCGCCAGCAGCGCCGCGATGGACTGCTCGCGGTGCGAGATGCCCTCGATGCCGGTGTCGGGCAGCGGGGCCGTCAACGGGATGGCCAGCCGCCACAGGCGCTCGAAGACCGTGCCCAGGTACTCCACCAGCGCCGGGTGCCGCAGCTCCAGCGCCATCGTGCGCTCGGAGTTGGCGGGGATGAAGGCGACCGTGCGGTCGAAGAGGATCAGCCGCTCGATCACCTCGTCGAGCGTGCGTGCCTCGACCGCGTCGCCCATCAGCTCCAGGTAGGAGAGCAACCCGTGGCCGTGCCGCGCCACATGCGTGTACAGGTCCCGCATGCGCACGCCGCGGCCCCGCAGCGCCATCGCCCGGTGCATGCCCTCCGACAGCTCCGCCTCCCGCCGGATGCCGCCGGGCTGCACGGTCAGCACCTCGGCGGTGCACGCCTGCGTCGCCTCGTCCATCGCGGCCTGGATGCGGGCCAGTCCGTCCAGCACCCGGATCGCCGGGCCCTCCGCCGACACCGCCGGCGGCACGTGGCGGCCCAGACCGGCGTACCACTCGAACGCCTCCACGGCCGCCCCGACCCGGCGCTGGCTCTCACTGACCTCGTCGTACATGCCGCGCAGCAGCCGGGTCATGACCTCCTGCGGGGAGGTCGGCACCAGCCAGTCCATGTCGTCCGGATCGGGGTGCAGCAGGGCCAGTTCCAGCAGGCACGGCACGGGCTCCGCGTCCCGGCGCGGCACCCGTCCGCGGCGCACGGCGCGGGAGTAGACGCGGTCCCCGGCCTCGCACAGCCGGTCAGCACCGTGCGGATGCCCGTCCGTCCCGTGCCCGGCCATCGCCCGTCCCACCCCCGGTTGCGCCGCATTCCGAAGCGCAACTATGCGCGGACGGAACGTGATCCGCAACACGACTCCCGCACGCGCCGGTCACGAGAAGTCCCCATCCGTCCCGGTATTCCCCCTCTCAGGTATGACGTGCCGCAACAAGATGAGGGTGGTGACGGCGCACGGCCGGTGCCAAGGTCGGTGCACCGGGGGAAACCGCCCCGGGACCGCCGCGCCGGCGGTCCCGGGAGCGACGCGTGACGGGGGAAGGTGCGCACCACTGTGACCAGGTGGGAAAGCGAACAGCCGGGCACCCGGGCGGCGTCGGCCGCTCCGCCGCCCGAGGTGCACGGCACGGAACGCGTCGTGTCCGCTCCCGGTCCGGGTCTGTTCACGGACCGGGAGCGGGAGTGGCTCAGGCTGCTGGGCGAGGAGTGTCCGCCCGATTCCCCCGCTCCTTGAACGCGCGGCTCCGGCCGTCCCCCCGGCCGGGGCCGCGCCTTCCCGCGCGGGGGTCTACTTCAGACCGATCGCGCTGCACGCCGCCTTGTACTTGGCGGTGCAGATGTCCGACTTGGTGTAGATGCCGTCGGCGATGACGGTGTCCTCGATGTTGTCCTGCGTCAGCGCCACCACGGGCACGAGCTGGGCCGGGATGTTCTTGTCCGTGGGGCTGTCCACCCGCTCCCGGGTCAGCGCGTCGAACTGGATGGACCGGCCCTGGACCTTCGCCACCGCCATCTCGGCGGCGCTCTCCGCCTCTTCGGGGTAGGACTTGTACACGCTCATGTACTGCTCGCCGCTGATGATGCGCTGCACGGCCGCGAGTTCGGCGTCCTGGCCGGTGATCGGGGGCATGTCGGTCACCCCGGCGGTCTGCAGGGCCTTGATGATGCCGCCGGCCATGCCGTCGTTGGCGGAGTAGACCGCGGCGATGTCGTCCTTGCCGATGGCGTTGATCGCCTCGGTCATGTTGGCCTCGGCGTTCTCCGGCTTCCAGTCCTTGGTGTCGTAGGACTTGGCGATGGTCACCTTGCCCTTGAGCTCGGACAGCGCGCCCGCCTTGAACTGCTTGGCGTTGGGGTCCGTCGACGAGCCGTTCATCATCACGATCTTGTCGGTGAGGTCGCCCTTCTCACCGAGCGACTCCAGCAGCGAGCGTCCCTGCACCTCGCCGACCAGCTCGTTGTCGAAGGAGATGTACGCGTCGATCGGGCCCTCGGCCAGCCGGTCGTAGGCGATGACCGGGATGCCCGCGTCCTTGGCCCGCTTCACCCCGTCGGCGATCGCCTTCGAGTCGACCGCGTCGAGCACGATGACGTCGACCTTGTCGTCGATCATCCGCTGCATCTGCCCGGCCTGCTTGTCCGCGCTCGCGTCCGCGTTGGCGTAGTCGACCTTGCCCTTGCCGTTGGTGAGCGAGTCCACCTTCTTCTTGAAGATGGGGTAGTCGAACTGCTCGTAGCGGGTGTTGGACTTCTCCGGGAGCAGCAGGCCGACCCTGATGTCGTTGCCCTTGGCCGGACTCGCGTCGTCGCTGCTTCCCGTCGCGTCGAGCATGCCGCAGCCGGCGAGCACGACGGACAACGAGGTGACAGCCACGACGGATATGGCATTGCGACGCATGCGACAGCTCACTTCGGGGTGCGTTCGGGACGTGGGCACAACTTTGCGACCCTTGTGACTGAAAGCCAACGCTTCAGCCACCACTGGAGTCAAGTGGAACCACTTAACGAGATGGACACATCACGGTCCGCTGAACTCGTGAGGGCCTCGCGAAGGGGGCATGGAGGTTCTCCGGACGTCCCTGCATGCGTCCCGCACAGCCGTGAGCGGAATGCGCGTGGGCGGTCGAGGAAGCGCCACAGCACCCTTCACACGCGCGGGAGCCCGGAGGCAGGTGAACCTCCGGGCTCCACGCGTGTCTTCACCGGCCGCCGGTGTCAGTCGGCCTGCTGCTGCCGCTTCGGCCGCCACACCACCAGCGCGCTGGTCTGCTGGACCTCCTGGTAGGGCACCAGGTCACGCCGGTAGGAGGCGTGCACGGCGGCCTCGCGCTGACGCATCGCCGCGGCGGCCCCGTCCACGGCGTCCTCCAGCTCGGCCACCCGGGCCTGGAGGGCGGCGACCTGGTTCTCCAGTTCGATGATGCGCTTGATACCGGCCAGGTTGATGCCCTCGGTCTGCGACAACTGCTGCACCTGACGGAGCAGTTCGATGTCGCGGGCCGAGTAGCGCCGGCCCCGGCCGGCCGTGCGGTCCGGGGACACCAGCCCCAGACGGTCGTACTGACGCAGGGTCTGCGGGTGCAGACCGGAGAGCTGGGCCGCCACCGAGATGACGTAGACCGGAGTGTCCTGGGTCAGTTCATACGGGTTGCGTCGACGGCCGTCCATCTGTATCAAGCTCCCTTCGCGGCCTGGAACAGATCCGCCCGCGGATCCTCGTCCGCGGTCGCCTCGCGATACGCCTCCAGCGCGTCGCGAGCCTTCCCCGACAGGTCCCCCGGAACACTCACCTCGACGGTGACCAGCAGATCACCGCGGGTGCCGTCCTTGCGGACCGCGCCCTTGCCCCGCGCCCGCATGGTGCGGCCGTTGGGCGTGCCCGGCGGCAGCTTCAGCGTGACCGGAGGGCCTCCCAGGGTCGGGACCCGGATCTCGCCGCCGAGCGCCGCCTCCGGATAGGTGACCGGCACGGTGACGGTGAGGTTGTCGCCCTTGCGCCCGAACACCGGGTGGGTGCCGACGTGCACGACGACGTACAGGTCACCCGCGGGACCACCGCGCTCGCCCGGGGCGCCCTTGCCGCGCAGCCGGATGCGCTGCCCGTCGCTGACGCCCGCGGGAATGCGCACCTGCATGGTCCGCGAGGACTTGGCCCGGCCGCTGCCCTTGCAGACGTCGCAGGCGTGCTCCGCGATCAGCCCGCGGCCCTTGCAGTCGGGGCACGGGTCGGTCAGGGAGAAGCCGCCCCCGCTGCCCCGCGCGACCTGCCCGGTACCGACGCAGGTCGGGCACACGCGCGGTGTGCCGTTCTTGTCGCCGGTGCCGGAACAGGCCTTGCAGGGCTGCTGCGAGGACATGCGCAGCGGGACCGTCGCGCCCTCGATCGCCTCGGTGAAGCTGAGGGTGACCTCGGACTCGATGTCCTGCCCGCGCCGCGGCTGGGTGCGCGTGGTGCCCGCGCCGCCCCGGTTGAACAGGCCCCCGAAGACGTCACCGAGGCCGCCGCCGAAGCCGCCGGCCCCGGCCTGGCCGCCGCCCTGGGCGCCCCCGAAGAGGTCGCCCAGGTCGAAGTTGAAGGAGCCGCCGCCCGCCCCGGGGCCGGGACGGAACCCGCCGCTGCCGAACAGCGCGCGGGCCTCGTCGTACTCCTTGCGCTTCTTGGGGTCGCCGAGGATGTCGTTCGCCTCGGAGATCTCCTTGAAGCGCTCCTCCGCCTTGGCGTTGCCCTTGTTGGCGTCCGGGTGGAACTCGCGGGCGAGCTTCCGGTACGCCTTCTTGATCTCGGCCTCGGTGGCGTCCTTGGGGACGCCGAGGACCTTGTAGTAGTCCTTCTCGATGAAGTCCTTCGTGCTCATCCCCGACGTCCCTCCTTCCGCGTGTCCTTCGCGACGTCAGCCCTCCTCCGGGCCACCGGTCTCCTTGTCGTCCTCCGCCTCGGCCTGCTGCTCCTCGGCCTGCTTGGCCGGCTGCGCGCCCGGCTGGGGCTCGGCGACGGCCACCCGCGCGGGGCGGATGGTGCGCTCGCCGATGCGATACCCGGGCTGCAGGATCGCCACGCACGTCGTCTCGGTGACGTCCGGGGCGTAGGAGTGCATCAGGGCCTCGTGGATCGTCGGGTCGAAGGGCTCGCCCTCCTTGCCGAACTGCTGCAGGCCCATCTTCGCGAGCGTGCCCTCCAGCGATTCGGCGACGGACTTGAACCCGCCGACCAGTTCGCCGTGGTCCCGCGCGCGGCCGATGTCGTCGACCACGGGCAGCAGTTCGCCGAGGATGTTGGCGACCGCCGCCTCCTTCACGGCGACCCGGTCCCGCTCCACGCGGCGACGGTAGTTCTGGTACTCGGCCTGGAGGCGCTGGAGGTCCGCGGTGCGCTCGTTGAGCGCGGTGCGCACCTGGTCCAGCTGGGCCACCAGGCCCGCGTTCTGACCCGCGTCCCCGACCTCGGCCGCCCCCTCCTCGGTGGAGGAGGGAGTGGCGGCGGCCGTCGGCTCGGTGTCGTCGGAAGAGGCGGGAACGTCGGGCTGCTGCGGCTGCTGCTGCTCGTCGAAGCCCGGAGTCTCTTCCGTCACGCCGCACCGTCCTTGCGTTCGTCGTCCACGATCTCGGCATCGACCACATCGTCGTCCGCCTTGGCGTCACCGGCATCCGGACCGGCTCCGGCGGAGGCACCGGCGGCCTGCGCGCCCTGGGCGTCGGCGTACATGGCCTGGCCCAGCTTCTGGGAGACGGCCGCGACCTTCTCGGTGGCGGTACGGATCTCGGCGGTGTCGTCGCCCTTGAGCTTCTCCTTCAGCTCGGCGACGGCGGACTCGACCTCGGTCTTGATCTCGCCGGGCACCTTGTCCGCGTTGTCGGCCAGGAACTTCTCCGTCTGGTAGACGAGCTGCTCGCCCTGGTTGCGGGACTCGGCGGCCTCGCGGCGGGCGTGGTCCTCCTCCGCGTACTTCTCGGCCTCCTGGCGCATCCGGTCGACCTCGTCCTTCGGCAGCGAGGAGCCGCCGGTGACGGTCATCTTCTGCTCCTTGCCGGTGCCGAGGTCCTTCGCCGTGACGTGCATGATGCCGTTGGCGTCGATGTCGAAGGAGACCTCGATCTGCGGGACGCCACGGGGCGCCGGCGGCAGACCGGTCAGCTCGAACATGCCCAGCTTCTTGTTGTACGCGGCGATCTCGCGCTCGCCCTGGTAGACCTGGATCTGCACGGACGGCTGGTTGTCCTCGGCCGTCGTGAAGATCTCGGAGCGCTTGGTCGGGATCGTGGTGTTGCGCTCGATCAGCTTGGTCATGATGCCGCCCTTGGTCTCGATACCGAGGGACAGCGGGGTGACGTCGAGCAGCAGGACGTCCTTGACCTCGCCCTTGAGCACACCGGCCTGGAGCGCGGCACCGATCGAGACGACCTCGTCCGGGTTCACACCCTTGTTGGCCTCCTTGCCGCCGGTCATCTCCTTGACGAGCTCGGCGACGGCGGGCATACGGGTGGAGCCACCGACGAGAACGACGTGGTCGATCTCGCTGAGCTGGATGCCGGCGTCCTTGACGACGTTGTTGAACGGCGTCTTGCAGCGCTCCAGCAGGTCCGCGGTCAGCTGCTGGAACTGCGCGCGGGTGAGCTTCTCGTCGAGGTGCAGGGGACCCTCGGCGGACGCGGTGATGTACGGCAGGTTGATCGTGGTCTCGGTCGACGAGGACAGCTCGATCTTGGCCTTCTCGGCGGCCTCACGCAGGCGCTGCAGCGCCATCTTGTCCTTGGACAGGTCCACGCCGTGGCCGGACTGGAACTGCTTCACCAGGTAGTCGACGACGCGCTGGTCCCAGTCGTCACCACCGAGGTGGTTGTCGCCGTTCGTCGCCTTGACCTCGACGACGCCGTCACCGATCTCCAGCAGGGAGACGTCGAACGTACCGCCACCGAGGTCGAAGACCAGGATGACCTGCTCGTCCTTGTCCAGGCCGTAGGCCAGGGCGGCGGCCGTCGGCTCGTTGACGATCCGCAGCACGTTGAGACCGGCGATCTCACCGGCCTCCTTGGTGGCCTGGCGCTCGGCGTCGTTGAAGTACGCCGGGACGGTGATGACCGCGTCGGTCACCTTCTCGCCCAGGTACGCCTCGGCGTCCCGCTTCAGCTTCTGCAGCACGAAGGCGCTCATCTGCTGCGGGTTGAAGTCCTTGCCGTCCAGGTTGATCTTCCAGTCGGTGCCCATGTGGCGCTTGACCGACCGGATGGTCCTGTCGACGTTGGTGACCGCCTGGCGCTTGGCCACCTCGCCGACCAGCACCTCACCGTTCTTGGCGAAGGCGACGACGGACGGCGTGGTCCTGGCGCCCTCGGCGTTGGTGATGACGGTGGGCTCGCCGCCCTCCAGAACGCTGACGACGGAGTTAGTCGTGCCCAGGTCGATGCCGACCGCACGTGCCATTTCGATTCCTCCAGCTGACTTGAGTGGATCAGACTCAAGCATGCCTGACTCGCCGCGCAGAATCAACAGAGCTGAGTCGGCTGGGCTCAACTCTTATCCGTTCCTTACGCGCAACCGCCGCACACGCGCGAGCGGGCGCCGCCGAGGGAGCCGGACAAGGGCCAGGGCAGAGCCGGGAACAGAGCCGGGAAGCCGCGGGGCCGCACGTCGCATGCGCGGCCTCCGGGGATAGGTTAGAGGGCGATGCCCCCTTTTGCGGCGATCTGGTCACCGCCCCGCGCGGGCGCCCTCCGGGTGCCCTCTCAGGCAACCCTCAGCGACTCAGATCACCCCGCGCCCGGCTACAGTGCGGCTGAAGATAGGGGTAGTCTCAAACGGACTGCATAAGTTACCGCTTAGTAATCTCGGGGAAGCCCGTCATGGAGCACCCCGAGGACGACCCTCACCAAACCCCTCGCAGGCCCGAGGAGCCCCCATGCAACTCGCCGCGATCATCGTGTCGCTGGTACTGACCGTGGTCGGCGTTGCGCTCATCGCACGCGCGATCGGCCAGTTCGTCCGGTACTTCAGGCTGGGCCAGCCGGTCCCGGCCGGCACCCGGACCGACAATCCCTACCAGCGCAGTGTGACCCTGGTGAAGGAGTTCCTCGGCCACACCCGCATGAACAGGTGGGGCATCGTCGGTGTCGCCCACTGGTTCGTCGCGATCGGCTTCCTGACGCTGCCGCCGACCCTCGCCCAGGCGTACGGCCAGCTCTTCGAGGCCGACTGGGTGCTCCCGGTCCTCGGCGGCTTCCTGCCGTTCGAGATGTACATCGAGTTCATCGGTGTCATGACGGTGATCGGCATCGCCGTGCTCATGGTGATCCGGCTGCTGAACCTGCCCTCCCGGGCCGGCCGAAAGTCCCGCTTCACCGGCTCCACCGCCTGGCAGGCGTACTTCGTCGAGTACGTCATCCTCACCATCGGCCTGGCGATCTACGTCCTGCGCGGCCTCGAGGGCGCCCTGCACCACGTGGAGAGCTACGAGGCCGCCTACTTCGCCTCGTACCCGCTGGTCCTGGCCTTCAAGGGCCTGTCCGTCGGCGTGCTGCAGAACCTGGTCTACTTCGTCGCCATGATCAAGATCAGCACCTCGCTGATCTGGATGATCACCGTCTCGCTCAACATCGACATGGGCGTGGCCTGGCACCGCTTCCTGGCGTTCCCCAACATCTGGTTCAAGCGCGAGGCCGACGGCGGCACCGCCCTGGGCGCCCTGCAGCCGATGACCTCCGGCGGCAAGCCGATCGACTTCACCGACCCCGGTGACGACGACGTCTTCGGCGTCTCCCAGGTCGAGCAGTTCTCCTGGAAGGGCCTGCTGGACTTCTCCACCTGCACCGAGTGCGGCCGCTGCCAGTCGCAGTGCCCCGCCTGGAACACCGGCAAGCCCCTCTCCCCCAAGCTCCTGATCATGTCGCTGCGCGACCACGCGCACGCCAAGGCGCCCTACCTGCTGGCCGGCGGCGGCAAGACCATGGAGGGCGAGGAGAAGGCGTCCGAGGAGCAGCTCGC